>DATAIS010000214.1:0-1704 GCA_036262535.1 Gemmatimonadaceae bacterium
GATCGTGACCTCAGTGCGAACGGACCGGAGCTCCACTCCGGCGGGGCTGACCACGACGAAGGCGCCCTTCATCGAGCAGGCGCAGCGGAACGGCGAGCTGTACATCCAGCAGCCGTACGAGCTCTACACCGAGGACAACCACGAGGCGTGGCGGCGGCTCTTCAGTCGCATGACCGAGCGCTGGCGGCGCTACGGCAACCACCGCTTCCTCCAGGGGCTCGACAATCTCGCCCTCGACGCGCAGCGGGTGCCGCGGCTCGACGACGTCAACAAGTTCATGGCGCCGCTGACCGGCTTCCGCGCGAAGCCCGTCAGCGGCTATGTGCCGGCATACCTCTTCTTCGACTGCCTGCGGCAGCGCGAGTTCCCGACGACGATCACCATCCGGGACAAGGAGAAGCTCGACTACCTCCCCGAGCCGGACATCTTCCACGACATCGCCGGCCACGTGCCGATGCACACCGACAAGGCCTTCGCCGACACGCTCGTGCGCTTCGGCGAGGCGGCGCGGACGGCGGCGGACATCGTGGCGGGAGTGAAGGACCCGGACGAGCGCGTCCACCGCGTCACCAGCATCTTCAAGGCGCTGGCGCGCTTCTTCTGGTTCACGATCGAGTTCGGCCTCATGCGCTCCCCCGACGGCAAGGGGCTCCGCGTCTACGGCAGCGGGCTTCTCTCGAGCTACGGCGAGATCGCGCACTCGATCGACAGCCCCGACGTGCAGCGGTTCCCCTTCCAGCTCGAATGGGTGGTCAACCAGTACTTCGAGATCGATCACTATCAGCCGCTGCTCTTCTACGTGGACTCCTTCGACCATCTCTTCGAGCAGGTCGGCGTCCTCGAGAAGTGGATGAAGCAGGGGAAGCTGAACAACGTCTCGCCGGGTGAGCCGAAC
The DNA here is from genome assembly GCA_036262535.1 of Gemmatimonadaceae bacterium. Lineage (GTDB taxonomy): Bacteria > Gemmatimonadota > Gemmatimonadetes > Gemmatimonadales > Gemmatimonadaceae > JABFXC01. The sequence goes on from DATAIS010000214.1 coordinate 896, forward strand.
ATGAGCGAGGCCGACGTGAAGAGCTTCCTCGAGGCGGGGAAGGCTGCCTGACGGCGACGAACACGTGACACCGCTGGAGTGAATCCATGGCGACAACGATGAAGTCCGCGCCGGCCCCGGCGCCGGCGCACGACGTCTTCCCGATCAACGGCACCGACTACATCGAGTTCTGGGTCGGCAATGCCAAGCAGGCGGCCTACTACTACCGCGCGGCGTTCGGCTTCCAGCTCGTCGCCTATCGCGGCCCGGAGACGGGCGTGCGCGATCGCGCGAGCTACCTGCTTCAGCAGGACAAGATCCGCTTCGTGCTCACGACGGCGATCCGTCCCGACCTCAGTCCCGAAGCGAAGGAGATCGCGGAGCATGTGAACAGGCACGGCGACGGCGTCCGCGACCTCGCGCTCTGGGTGGACGACGCGCGCGACGCCTTCAGCAAGGCGGTCGAGCGCGGCGCGAAGCCGGTGCACGAGCCGCGAGTGATGAAGGACAAGGACGGCGAGATCGTCGTCGCCGCCTTCCGCACCTATGGCGATACGATCCATTCGCTCGTCGAGCGAAAGAACTATCGCGGCACGTTCATGCCCGGATACGTTCCCATAAGACCGTATTTCAATCCGACGCCAGTGGGATTGAAATACGTCGACCACTGCGTCGGCAACGTCGAGCTTGGGAAGATGAACGTGTGGGTGGACTTCTACGCCACCGTCATGGGCTTCCGCAACATGCTCACCTTCGACGACGAGGACATCTCCACCGAGTACTCGTCGCTGATGTCGAAGGTGATGGCGAACGGGAACGACCGCATCAAG
>DATAIS010000215.1:0-3385 GCA_036262535.1 Gemmatimonadaceae bacterium
GTGCGGACGCTCGCGGCCGCTCTCCATGCGCGAGTAGACGAGGATCTGCTCGATGAGCGAGAGGAGGTGGTTCGCGCAGCTCTTCACACGCTCGACGTACTGCTGCCCCCTGTCGGTGAGCTGCCCCTCGACGCCCATCGCCAGCAGGTCGGAGTAGCCGACGACGGCGTTGAGCGGCGTGCGCAGCTCGTGCGACATCACGGCCAGGAAGTCCGACTTGGCGCGGCTGGCGAGCATCGAGTTCTCGTAGAGCCGCGCGTTGTCCATCGCCTGCGCGGCGCGCTGCGCGAGGTCCTGCACCAGCGCGAGGTCCTCGGTGGTGTAGCGCCACCCCGAGTCCGCCGTCGAGAGGAGGATCGCGCCTAACGCCCGCCCGCGCGCGAGCAGCGGCACGACCATCGTCGAGCGCATGTTGAGCTCGCGGAGCATGTCGAGGAGCTCGGTGTCGTACGTCCCCGCGTGCGCCGGCGAGGCGAGGTCGGGGACGAAGACGGGCGCGCGGCTGCGCACCGCGGCGGCGGCGGCGCGCACGGTGCCGTCGGCGGCGTCGTCGGGGCCGGGCACATGCCGCGCGACCTCGCGCAGCAGCGCCTCCTTCTCGGGATCGCTGGCGGCGATGGCGAGGCGGCGGATGGTCGGCGAGGATGTGGGTGCGGACGCACCCGCATCGTCGACTATGTAGACGACGCACCAGTCGGCGAGGCGCGGCACGACGAGGTGGGCGATGCTCTTGAGCGTCGTCTCGTAGTCGAGCGACGCGGCGAGCACTCCCCCCGCCTCGGCGAGAAAGCGCTCGCGCTCCTCGCGCCGGCGCCGCTCGGTGACGTCGATCATCGAGCCGAGCATTCGCGCCGGCGCGCCGTCCTCGCGATGCGCGACGTAGGCACGGTCGTAGACGATCGCATACGCGCCGTCGCCGCAGAGGACGCGATACTCGCTCGCCCAGTGCTCCGCGCCGCCGTCGATCACCCCGTGGAGTCCCGCGACGACGCGCGCGCGATCGTCCGGGTGGATGCGCTCCCACCACCATCGCGGATCGGGACGGACGTCCTCGGGTGCGATCCGCAACACCGTGCGGATCGCATCATTCCAATAGATCTCGTTCGTCTCGAGATCCCAGTCCCAGATGACGTCGTTGGTCGCGCGCGCGACCAGGCGGTAGCGCTCCTCGCTCGCGCGCAGTGCGGCCTCGACGCGACCGATGCGGAGAAGCGCCCGGACGGTCGCGATCAGCTCGGCCGGCTCGACGGGGTAGGTGAGGTAGGCGTCGGCACCGCCATCGAGTCCGAAGACGCGATCCTCCAGGCTCGAGAACAGCCCGGAGAGGTGGAGCACCGGAATCTGCGCCGTGGCGGGATGCGACTTGATGCGGCGACAGACCTCGAAGCCGCTCATGTCGGGAAGCCGGACGTCGAGGATGACGAGCCGCGGCTGCTCCTTCACGCGCGCGAGCGCCTCCACGCCGCTCGATGCCTCGAGGCAGTCGAATCCGGCCTGGCGAAGCCATCGCCCGACGACGTAGCGGTTGGCCGCGTTGTCGTCGGCGACGAGAATCCGTGGTAATGGGTTGGCGCTCATCCCGCGATCTGCATCCTCACGGCCCACCGGAATTGCGAATCCTGGGCCGTAACCGCTTTCGTATCAAGGTCCTACAACTTGCCAGTGTCGTGCCAGCATGCCGTCAGAATGCGCCACGGATCTCGTGCTCGCGCCGCGGCAGCGCCTTGCTCAGCGCTTCGCGGATGCGCGCGATGGCGACCTCCCGCGAGAGCTTGTCCTTGGTCACGATCGCCGACGTGTTCGCCGCCAGCCGCGAGCGCTCCTCCTCGTCGAGGTGCTTCGACGTCGAGATGATGACGGGGATGCCGCGCGTCGCCGGGTCCACCTTCAGCTCGTCGAGCACCTCGAAGGCGGTCATCTCCGGCATCACGAAGTCGAGCAGGATCACGTGCGGCAGCTCCTCGCGCGCGATCCTCACTCCCTCCGGGCCGTCGCTCGCCTCGAGCACCTGATAGGACGTGTCGGCGAGCAGCCGCCGTACGAGGTAGCGCGCGACCTCGTCGTCGTCGATGACGAGGACGCGCTCCACCGGCTCGTGGCCGGTGGAGAGCGCGCGCAGCTTCTTGAGCAGCCATTCGCTATCCACCGGCTTGACGAAGAACTCGTCGGCGCCCAGCGCCCGCGCCTGCTGCTCGCGATCCACCACCGTCACGACGAGCGTCGGGATGTCGCGCGTCACCGGGTCGGTCTTGAGCTCGGTGAGAAAGCGCCACGACGACTCGCCCTCGAGCATGACGTCGAGCACGATCGCCGCCGGCCGCTCGACGCGCAGCGCATCGCGGGCGTCGTCGAGGGTGCGGGCCGGGATGATGCGGAACCCCGACCCCTCGAGGTACTTCTCGTAGAGGAAGAGCGTCTGGCGGTCGTCCTCGACGACGAGCACCGGCTGCCGCGTCGGGTCGCCGTTCCGGCTGCGCTCGCGCAGGGTCGCGAGGTCGCGGACGTCCTCGTGCACGACGGGCACGGTGACGTGGAAGGTCGATCCCTTCCCCGGCTCGCTCGAGACGCCGACGTCACCGCCGAGCAGGTCGGCGAGTCGCTTCGACATGGCGAGCCCGAGGCCCGTCCCCTTGTGCTGCTTCTGGAGGGGACCATCGATCTGCACGAACTCGTCGAAGAGCCGGGCCTGGTCGTCGGGGGCGACCCCGATGCCCGTGTCGGCGACTTCGAAGCGGACGCGCCCCTCCCCCGCGTCGTGCGCCGAGACACGGATGTCGCCGCGCTCGGTGAACTTGATCGCGTTCGAGATGTAGTTGCGGAGAATCTGCGCGATCTTCCCCTCGTCGGTCTCCATCCGCGGCAGCGCGCTCGGCGGATCGACGAAGGTGAGCATCAAGTCACTCGATGTCATCAGCGGCCGCGTCATACCGCGCAGCGCGACGAACAGGTCCTCGACGGTGAAGGGCGCGGCGCGGACCTGGAGCTTTCCCGCGTCGACGCGGCCGATGTCGAGCAGGTCGTTGACGAGATCCGACAGCGTCTCCGCCGAGCGGCGGATGAAGTGAATCTGCTTGTCCTGTTCGGGCGAGAGGTCGCCGTCGGAGCGGCCAAGGAGCAGCCGCGTCAGGCCGAGGATGGCGTTGAGCGGCGTGCGCAGCTCGTGGCCGAGGCTCGAGATGAAGGCGGCGCGGGCGTCGGACGCCTGGCGCAGTGCGAGCGTGGTCCGGTCGAACTCCTGATGGAGCGCGACGATCGCGCGCTGCGATTCGGCGAGCACGGCCTGGATGTCGTCCGCGGCAGCGGCCGCTTGGGGCGCGCCATGTGGCAAACGCGCCTCGTCGTCGGGGCGCGTCGTGGTATCAGTCATGGGCAACACGGGTCCAGA
>DATAIS010000216.1:0-2136 GCA_036262535.1 Gemmatimonadaceae bacterium
CGCGGGAGCGGCGTCGGCGGGAGGCGGACCGTCAGGCGCGCTCATCGCGACGCGCGCGGGACGGTCGTCGGCCTGGGGAAGCTCGTGGGACTCGGACACACCTTGAATCTCGTCGCATGATCTCGGCGCGGGCAAGCGCTGATTGGCGCGCTTCCGGTACGGGGATCGAGGGTCGTCACCGCCTCCCCTCAGCCCGAGGCCAGTGATGGACGAGCAGGTCCCGATCGACTCCTCCGCCCTCGCCCGATGAGCACGTCGAAGGCAGCGTACACGAGGTCGCTCCTGACGTCGCCTACCAGCGGCTCGCGATCGTGAACGTCGCCTTCATCGGCGAGCCCGACGCGCCGAGCGGCTCATGGGTGCTCGTCGACGCAGCGATGCAGGGCACGGCGGCGGGCTGATGGCGCGGCTCTCGGGGCTCTTCCCGCGCGGGCCGATCAGAAGGGTGAGGGGCTAATAGCCGCCGTTCTCAGCGTGGCTTCTTCTTCGACGAGGACGCCGACTTCTTCGGCGTCGTCTTCGCGGAGGCCTTCCTCTTCGCCGCGCTCACCTTGCTCGACGACTTCTTCGCCGCGCTCGCCTTGCTGCCTGCCGGCTTGCGCGCCGTCGACTTCTTCACGGACTTCTTGCCGCGTGTTGCCGTGACGCGTGCCTTCTTGCGATAGCTGCCGGCGCCGCGCGAGCGGCGGGAGCGGAGTGGACGCTCGGGACGGTTCCACCCCGACATGCGGTCGGCGCGGAAGCTCGCCGGCCAGGCGAGCACACCGTCCGGGCCGTCGGTGACGGCGAGCGTCGCCGCGTCGGCGAGGTCGGCGCGGACGTCGGAGATGACCTTCGCCGGCCGCCGCGCGCGCGCCGCGTGGACGCGGTTCGTGAGCAGGATGACGAACATCTCGCGGTCGGGATCGATCCAGAGCGACGTCCCGGTGAAGCCGGTATGCCCGTAGGCATGGTCGCTCATGTACTCACCGCAGCCGCCGTCGTTGTCGCAGGTGTCCCAGCCGAGCGCGCGCGTCCCGGCCGCCCGGGCCGTGAAGAGATGGACCGCGGAGTCGCTGACGATGCGCACGCCGTTGTAGACGCCGCCATTCAGCATCATCTGCGCGAAGACGGACAGGTCGGAGGCGGTGCTGAAGAGTCCCGCGTGGCCAGCGACGCCGCCTAACGCGTAGGCGTTCTCGTCATGCACCTCGCCGCGCAGCGGATAGCCGCGGGGCGGCGTGACCTCGGTCGGCGCGATCCGCTCCCGCAGCGAGTCGGCGGGGCGGAAGTATGTGTCGCTCATGCCGAGCGGGGCGAAGACGCGCTCCTGGAGGAACTCGTCGAGCCGCTTGCCGCTCACCGCTTCGACGACGAAGCCGAGCATGTCGGCGCCGAGGTCGGAGTACTCGTAGCAGGCGCCGGGACGGCAGCCGAGCGGCGTGCCGATCACCATCTGCCGCGCCTCGTCCGCCGTGTGGGCCACGCGCCAGAGGTCGCGCCCCGCCGGGAGCCCCGAGCGGTGCGTGAGCAGGTGGCGCAGGGTGACGCTGTCCTTCCAGCCGCCGCTGAACTCGGGGATGTACTTCGCGACCGGATCGTCGAGGGCGATCTTCCCCTCGTCGAAGAGGATCATCATCGCCGTGGTCGTGGCGACGACCTTGGTCAGCGAGGCGAGGTCGTAGATCGTCGTCTGCGGCACGACGTCGGGCGACGACTGGCTCCAGTCGAGGTGCCCGAAGCCCTTCTGCCAGACCGAGGCGCCCTTGCGCCCGACGACGACCACGGCGCCCGGGTAGCCGCCCGCGCGCAGCCCGCGCGAGACGACGCGATCGATCGCGCCCAGCCGCTCGGCGGACATCCCCACCGACGCCGGGGCAACGGCGGGCAGCCCATCCGATGGTGCAATCGGGTGGGCCGGCGCCGGTGTCGGCGTGGCGATGACGAATGCGAGCAGCAGCGATGCGGTCAACGTGTACTCCTGGTTCCAGCGACCACTAATGCACTAACCGTGCAACAGCGCCAAGCGCTGGTGCGACAGTGTGTTGACCCGATCGGGTTGCCCGGGGGTGTCCACCGCGTGGATACCGGTCTGTCCACGCATTGGTTCCGGAAGGCGCGCAAGCTGGCCGCGGGGGCGGCCAGCTGTCCAGTGAG
>DATAIS010000217.1:0-2377 GCA_036262535.1 Gemmatimonadaceae bacterium
GGGACGCGTCGGCTCCGGCATCGCCGCGCAGCTCGGCTCGATGAAGGTCACCGAGCAGATCGACGCCCTCAACACCCTCGGCACCGATCCGATCAAGAAGCTCGTCACGCCGCGGGTGCTCGCGTCGCTGATCATGCTCCCCGTGCTCACGATCATCAACGATCTCGTCGGCATCCTCGGCGGGATGATCATCGCGAAGCTGATGTTCGGGCTCCAGACGGGCTTCTACTGGAGCACGGTCTGGGAGCAGATCGCGGCCGATGGGTTCACGCTGCGCTACATCCCGAAGGACTTCGTGCAGGGGCTGACGAAGCCATTCGTCTTCGGTGGTATCATCTCCATCACCGCCTGCTACTACGGGCTTGGCACGACGGGCGGCACGGAAGGCGTTGGACTCTCGACCACGCGCACTGTGGTGGCGACGAGCATCTCCATCCTCGTCGTGGACTACTTCCTCACGCAGATACTCCTCACCCTCTTCGGCGCATGAGCGACAGGGACGACGAGCACGGTGAGGGGCCCGAGGGCGGGCCGGGGCAACGCGGGGGCGGGAGGCGCGAGTCGCCGGGCCGGCGGGTGAGCGACAGTGGCGTCAAGCCGGCACCCGGACGGGGGGTCGGCCAGTCGCCGTACCGCCGCGCCGAGGACCAGGACCCGAAGCGTCGCTCCGAGGAGGTGCGCGAAGCAATCCGCGAGGAGCTCGAGGGCGATCGTCCCGCGCGCACGAAGCGCCAGAAGGGGGACGCCATCATCGAGCTGGAGAACGTCTTCCTCGCCTTCGACGAGCCGATTCTCGAGGACGTTTCCTTCGCCGCGCACGAGGGGGAGACGATCGTCATCGTCGGCGAGTCGGGGACGGGCAAGAGCACGACGCTCAAGCTCATCCTCCGCCTCCTCGTCCCCGACCGCGGCAAGGTGCTCGTGGACGGCCGCGACATCGCCCCGCTGTCCTTCGACGAGGCGCTCGAGGTCCGCCAGAAGCTGGGGATGGTGTTCCAGGGCGCGGCGCTCTTCGACTCGATGACGGTCTTCGAGAACGTCGCCTATCCGCTTCGAGAGCACACCGACCTTACCGAGGACGAGATCGAGGCCCGGGTGCGCGAGAAGCTCCAGTTCGTCGACCTCGAGCCCGAGCGGGTCATGGACATGCTTCCCGCCGAGCTCTCGGGGGGGATGAAGAAGCGCGTCGGGATCGCGCGCGGCATGGCGAACAACGCGGAGATCATGCTCTACGACGAGCCGACCTCGGGGCTCGATCCGCTCACCACCGGCACCATCACACGGCTGATCATGAAGCTCCAGCGCGAGCTGGGGGTAACGAGCATCGTCGTGTCGCACGACATCCGTTCGGCGTTCCGGATGGCGACGAAGATCGCCGTCCTCGCCGAGAAACACATCGTGTTCTTCGGCACGCCGGAAGAGATGGCGGCCAGCGAGAACGAGTACCTGCGGGACTTCCTCGGCGGCTTCTAGCCGCAAGGACGGGAATCATGAAGCGTTCGTCGTTCATCACGGTCGACCAGCTCAAGGTCGGCGCCCTCATCGTCGTCGGCCTCGGCGTCCTCGGGCTCGCGATCTACAACCTCGGCAAGTCGGCGCGGCTCTTCGGCAATCGCTACGAGCTCGTCGCCTTCCTGCCTAACGCCAACGGCCTCATCGAGGGCAGCGCGGTCCAGGTGGCCGGGCAGCTCGCCGGTACCGTGAAGAAGATCGACTTCCTCCCGGTCGACGCCGACACGACGCGCAACCTGCGCGTGACGGTCGAGGTGGACGAGGAGCTCAAGCCGCAGATCCGCGAGGACTCGAAGGCGAAGATCCGGACCCTCGGGCTCCTCGGGAACAAGGTCCTCGACATCACCCCCGGGACGCCGCGCACCTCCCCGCTCGAGTCGGGGGACACGCTCGTCCTCGCCGAGGGGATGGACTACGAGCAGGTCATCGCGCAGGCATCGGGAGCCGTGGGCGACCTCGTCCAGCTCACCTCCGACCTCCGCTCGATCACCGGCGGCATCGTGCGCGGCGAGGGGACGATGGGCGCGCTCGTCACCGATCGCACGCTCTACGACCAGCTGACGTCGACGATGACGCAGGCGAACACGCTCCTCGCTCGCCTGCAGCGTCCGAACGGAACCTTCGGCCGGATGCTCGACGACCCGGCGCTCTACGACAACCTCGTCTCGACGCTCGCGTCCACCGATTCGCTTCTCAAGACGCTCAGCAACCGCCAGGGGACGGTCGGCAAGTTCCTCAGCGACACGGTGCTCTACGCCTCGATCACGAGCGCGGCGCAGCGCGGCGATTCGCTGCTCAAGCTGCTCACCAACGGCCAGGGGACGGCGTCGAAGCTGCTCACCGACCAGGAGCTCTACGAGCAGCT
>DATAIS010000218.1:0-7028 GCA_036262535.1 Gemmatimonadaceae bacterium
TCAGGTCCTTCTCGAACGCCTTCGCGCCACGGATGCTCAGCCCGAGGACCTCGGGGTTTACCCGATCGTCGTCGGACTGGGCGAACAGGGGAAGGGCGACGAGGAGAGCAGCCGCTCCCCCCAGCGCCCGGAGGGCGTGGCCGATACGCATACTACCGCCCGGAAATGCAAGCGGCGGGCCCGTTTCCCGGGGTCGCCTGCCACCCGCGGGACGAGGGACCAGGGGGACGAGAGAGGCCTTCGGCTGGTGCCTCGGCGACGGGAGACGAGCGTCGGGAGAGACCGCGAAGAGGGACGGGAGACGAGGGAGCGACCCGCCTCAGGTATCCCGTGTCGCAGCCTCCCTCGTCACGGAGCCAACCGCGGGAAAGAGCGACGAGTGAGCGACTACCTGATGCCGGTCGCTCTCACGTTCCCCGTCCCTCATCGGCTCCTCCCCCGTCTCCCGTCCCGCGTCGTCGAGCGAAGCGACGACTTCTCTCGACTCTAGTCGCTAGTCGACGAGGGACCGACGAGGGACCGACGAGGGACCGACGAGGGACTAGAGCCCCGAGAGCAGCGCGTCGTTCGATGTGGTCGCGGCGATGCGCTTGATGAGCCATTCCATCCCCGCCTGCGGCGGCATCTGGCTCAGGCCGCGGCGGAGGGTGTAGACCGCATCCAGCTGGTCGGGGCGGAAGAGCTTCTCCTCGCGGCGGGTGCCGCTGGTCGCGATGTCGATCGCGGGGTAGATGCGCTTCTCGGCGAGCGAGCGATCGAGCTTGATCTCGGAGTTGCCCGTGCCCTTGAACTCCTCGAAGATCACATCGTCCATCCGCGAGCCCGTCTCGACGAGCGCGGTCGCGATGATCGTCAGCGAGCCGCCGCCGGCGTTGGTCGGGATCGCGCGCGCCGATCCGAAGAAGGCCTTGGGCTTCGCCATCGCCGTCGCGTCGAGGCCGCCCGAGAGGGTGCGTCCCGTCCCGCGCTCAGCGGTGTTGTGCGCGCGCGCCATGCGGGTCAGCGAGTCGAGCACGATGACGACGTCCTTCCCCGTCTCGACCATGCGCCGCGCGCGCTCGAGGACGATGTCGGTGACCTCGACGTGGCGTGCCGCGGGCTGGTCGAAGCTCGACGCGATCACCTCACCGACGCCCCATGAGATCGCCTCGCTCACTTCCTCGGGACGCTCGTCGACGAGGAGGATGAGGAGCGCGGCATTCGGGTGGTTGAGCGCCACGCCTTCGGTGACGGCGTGGAGCAGCGTCGTCTTGCCGGCGCGTGCCGGGGCGACGATGAGCCCGCGCTGGCCGAAGCCGATCGGGGCGATGAGGTCGATCGCGCGGCGGATCAGCTCCGCGCCACCCTTGGCGGGGCGTCCCGTCTCGAGGAACAGCTTCCGCTCGGGATAGGAGGCGGGGAGCGACGAGAAGTCGGCGCGCCGCAGGGCGAGGGCGGGGTCGCCGCCATTGACCGACTTCACTTCGGCGACGATGGTGCGGCCACGCTGGTCGCGGCCGGTGGCCGCTTCGACGAGGTCGCCGCGGCGCAGGCCGATCTGCCGCGCGAGTTGCATCGGGACGAAGGCGTCGCCGGGTTCGGCGAGGTAGCTCGCGCTCGCACGGCGGATGTAACCGCCATCGCGTCCCTGGTCGTACCAGCCGGTCGCCTCGCCGTCCACGGCGACGATGACCGCCTGTCCTCCACGCTCGTGATGTTCGGCGCCGCCGCCGCGCCGCTGTCCGCGGCCCCGATTTCTCCGCCCCCGCCTGCCGCCTTCGCGATTGCCGTTGTTGCCGTCGCGATTGCGGTTGTGCTGCTGGTGCTGTCCCCCCTGCCCGTGCTGCCGGCCGCCCTGCTGGTGCCGCTGGTGCTGCTGCTGCGGCTGGGGAGGCGGCGCGTCGTTCGCGGTTCCCCCTTCGCCCCCCGCGCTGCCGGCGGAGCCCTCGGCGGGTCGCTCCACGGGACGGTCGGCGCGGTCGGTGCGGGATTCGACGGGCGTGAACTGCTCTCGCGCCGGCTCGGCGTCGCCGTTCATGCCCGTGTCTCCTCCGCCGTTGCGCTCGTCGGACGGCGCGTCGGCGTCGCGGTACGGGTTGGTATCATCGGTCTCGGTGCCCTGATTGCGGTTGTTGGACGGACGGGGGCCACGGCCGCGACGGGGTGGACGGCGACGCTCGCTCATGCAGCGGTTACGGTATGGGGGAGAAATCTCTTCGTGCGTGCGCGACGCGAACGTCGCATGACGTGCGAGCGCGCCGGAGCGCCTCGCCTCTGGTCGTGATTTGGGATTGCTGACGCGCTCGTGGCGCGTGTCGTGCCGCCTAACGGGACGCGGACTGCCCACGCGCCCTGCCGGCGTGCCTCCTTGCAGAAGCGGCACTTCCGGGTCGACGGCGACTCCGGGGCCGGTTCCGCGTGCCGAATCCACTGCTGCTGGCGCGCACCTGCGCGCTCGCGCGATTGTCCGGCGGGATGCGGCGACCGAACGTCCGGCCGCCGACATGAACTTCGCACCCACCCGCGATTCGCGCAACCCGCGCCGTGCACCCGGGTGCCTGCGAAGTTCGTGCCGCCTCCAGTCGACCGGGCGTAAACGGTTACGCGCCGCCCGTTCTGGTCGATGCGACCACGTCGAGCCCGCGTACCAGCTGCACGAGCTTTCGTGTGTGCTCGATGATGCGTTGTACCGACGTCGACGCCTCGGGCGGAAGCTTCTCCATCCCGAGGAGCTGCGCCTCGGCGAGCACCGCCGTCAGCGCGTTGTTCATGGAATGCTGCAAGCCGAGCGCGACCTCGCCCGCGGCCGCCAGTCGCTGCGTCCGCCGCAGCTCGTCGCGCACCGGCGTCAGCTCCGGCGTCCACCCCTCGCCGCCGAGCGCTCGCTCGAGCGCGCCGGCCAGTCCCAGCGGCAGCTCGGCGAGCGCGACCTGCTCGACCGCACCGAACCCCGCCACGCGCGCGGCGAACGTTTCGTCCCGGGCCTCGACGAGCGCGATGATCGCTCCCGTCGCCGCTCCCGCGCGCAGCCGTCGGATGACGTGCATCGCCGTCCCGGCGTCACGGGCGTCGACGAGGAAGCAGTCCGCCGGCGGGAGCTTGCCGGGAGCGATCGCGTCGGGGTCGATGGTCGCGTACGCGGCCCGCGGCAACGCGCCCGCGGCGGACTCGCGCGCGAGCATCGCGACCTCGCGCGAGGCGGTGACGCAGATGATCGAGAAGCTTTCAGACGTGCTCATGTCGGGAGGTGGGCCCCAAGCTCGGCGCAGTGCGGGCGATTAGGTTGTTCTGCGATGACCACGTCTTCGTTCCCCGGCACCGAGCAGGTGATGGCCGCGGTCGGCGCCGCCGTCGCGGAATACGAGCGCAGCGGCGAGGGGGGCGCGCTGCTCACGACGCTGCGCGAGGTCGGCGCCGCCGCGGATGCGCGCGCGCTCTCCGCCGCGGCGGCGTCGTTCGCCGAGCGGCCCGAGGTCGCCGGCCCCCTCTGGGAGCGCGTCGTCGAGCTCGAGCCTAACGATGCGCGCGCGCTCGTCGCGCTCGCCAACGCGTACTGGCTCCACGGGCGCGGCGGCGACGTCGTCGGCGAGCTCGCCTCGCGCGCCATCGCGGCCGATCCCGCCAACCGCGGTGCCTGGCACCTCTGGGCGCTCTCCGAGGCCGACATCCGCGCCCGCGTCGCCCGGTGGCAGCAGGTCGCGGACCGCTTCCCCACCGACGAGCTGGCGCGGGCGCTGCTCGCCGACAACGCCGCGTCGCTCGCGGGGGCCGAGCACGACGAAGGGGCGCTCGCGCTCGCCATCCGTACGTATGAAGGGCTGCTGCGCACAGCGCAGCAGCCCCAACGCGCCGCGCTCGAGAAGGCGCTCACGACCCTCCGCAGCTGGACGCTATGAGTCACGACCACGACGCGCCGGTGCGGGGCTCGCTCGCCGAGTTCCGGGCCTTCCGCGAGCGCATGAACGCCGAGATCCTCGCCGAGGACAACCTCGTCATCAACCGCTTCTTCAACCTCGACGGCCGCGCCTACGAGGCCGGCGCGCTCGACGTGAAGACGAAGGAGCTGCTCGGCCTCGTCGCGTCGCTCGTGCTGCGCTGCGACGACTGCGTGACGTATCACGTCGTGCGCGCCCGGGAAGAAGGGGTGACGCGCGAGGAGGCGTTCGAAGCGCTGTCGGTGGGACTCATCGTCGGCGGATCGATCGTGATCCCGCATCTTCGCCGCGCGGTCGCCCGCTGGAGCGAGTTGGAGCGCGGCGGCTGAGGATCAGCGCCTGATCGTCAGGCGCTGATCACCTGGCGGCCCGGCACGAGCGCCGCGACGGCTTCGAGGACGTCGGCGAGGTCGAAGGGCTTGCGCAGCATCGGGCAGCCGCAGGCGGCGATGAGCTGCTGCGCGCGCTCGGTGATGTCGCCGGTGATGAAGAGCGTCGCCGTGCGGAGCTGCGGCTGCAGCGCCGAGGCGAGGGCGAAGAGGATGTCGCCGCGCATGTCGGGGACGCGCAGGTCGACGATCATGGCGTCGAAGTGCTCGGTGCGCAGGAGCGAGGACGCGGTTTCGCCGCTGACCACCGTCTCGACGTCGTAGCCGACGTCCGCGAGGATGATCGCGAGCGCCCTGCAGATCGAGGGCTCGTCATCGACGACGAGGACCCGCGGCTTTGGTGCATGGGACATCCAGCCCTCCTCCTGCTGCCAGTGGGCACTCTGCCCCGTCCGCGGTACCGGCGCGGCCGCCGACTGCGCGCCGACTCTCGCCGCGCTCATGGCTCGTCGCCGTCGGTCGCGGCGAAGATGCGCGCCGCGACGCGGTCCACGAACGCCTCCGGGCACAGCGCGCTCCGTGCCTCGAGCGTCTTCACGCCGACGAGCTCCTGCATCAGGCGATTGAGCACACGTGGTTCGCTGTAGCCCAGCTTCATCGATACGTCCTCCAGCATCCGTCCCGGATCGCGCAGGTAGGCGAACGCCCGCACCGCACGCGCCGACTGCACCAGCAACCGTGGGGAGCGGAACCCCGCTCCCTCCAGCACCCGGTAGAGCTGACGCCGCGTGATGCCCGCGCCCGCCGCCAGGTCGTCCACCGTCGAATAGTGCCGGGGCGAGCGGATCATCCGCACCACCGCGCCCGCCACCTTCGCCGGCATCTGCTCGAGCCGCTCGCGCAGCCGGCCGAGCAGCATCTCCCCCATCGCGTGCCCCGGGAGCTGCGTGAGCAGCTCGCCGAACCGTCGCGGGTCGTCGTCGAAGCGATGCAGGACGATGTGTTCCAGTCCGTGCTTCGCCAGCTCGACGACCATCCGCATCGCCGTCGGGGTGAGGTACGTGTAGATCACGACCTGCACCGACGGGTACCGCTGCCTCAGCAACACCGCTTCCGGCACTCTCAGGCGTCCGGGCGCGGTCGGGTCGATCACTGCGATGTCAGCCTGCCGGTTCCTGATCTCCTGCTCCAGCTCGTCCCATCCTTCCGCGGTCGCGAGGTGATGGTCCTGACCGAGTACGACGCGGAGATGGAAGAGGAGTGGAGGCGGAAGGTAGGCGACGACGTTCAAGAGACCCCGGTTTACATGTCACAAATCACCACCCGTGGGTCTCAAAATGCACGTTTACGCTCCGTCTTGCGACCCTAACTTCGGCGCGAACGATCTCCCCGGAAACCACCCCACCGAGGTAATCCCATGCGCCGCAACGTCATTCTCGTCCTCCTGGCCCTCGCCGCCGCCGCCACCACCGCCTGTTCGAGCCCGACGGCTCCAGTTGCGAAGAAGGCCGATTGCGGCAGCACGAATGGCGGACAGATCTGTAAGTAAGCCTGACAGACACGCTCGATTGCGGGGCCGGCTCCTCTGCCAAGGAACCGGCCCCGCGAGCGTTTACCCGCCCACCCCGGCGAGCTCCCGCATCGAGTGAATGGCAACGGCGATGTCGGCGACATCCGCCGGCACCTCCGAGTTCCGTGAACGCTCCTCCGCGGCGAGCCCCTGTTCGAGCTGCTCGAGCCCCCGTTCGGCGGAGAACAACAACTGGTTGAGTCGCTGCTGTGCGGCGAGCTCGATAGCGTGGACATAAGAGGCGCGGGCGCGATCGGGACGGTCAAAGATCGCGAAGCCCTTGCCAAGTGCGATGTGCAACTCGACCTCGATCGTCGGCGGCAGCTCGACCTCTTCGAGCTCGCGGCGATACGATTCGAACGCGGGCTGAACGCGGTCACGCGCGGCGAGGTCGAGCAGGTTGACCGTCGCCGTCCAGCGCGTGTACTGCTCCTGCGCCGTCGCCGCGAGCACGAGAAAGGCGTCGCGCGCCGCGCTCGTCACGCCAAGCTCCATGAACGCCGTCGCGATGTCGCCGAGCACGCGGTCGCGCGACGACTGGCCGAGGTAACTGCCCAACGCCTCGTAGCCGTAGCGGATCGATTCCTCGTAGTCCGTCCGGTCGAAGGCCACCATGCTGCGCTCGTGGAGCGCGAGGCCCTCGACGTCCGGCAGCTTCTCGGCGCGCGCCGAGCGGATCGCCTCGTCGAGGATCTCCTGGGCGCGCGGCAGGTTGCCCTTGGCGCGGGAGAGACGTGCGTCGGCGATGCGGGCGCGCAGGATCCCGACGACGTCGCCGATCGCCATCGCGACGCGGCCAGCATCGGCGTACGCCGTCTCGGCGCGCTCCCAAGCGCCGATCTGGCGCGAGCAGTAGCCGAGCTGCATCGAGGCGTCGATGTAGACGTCTGCATCGTCGATCGGGTTCGCATACTCGATCAGCGTCTCGTAGACGTCAGCGGCGAGCCGCCACTTCGCGTCGAAGTGAAGCGCCCGTCCGTACGCGGCGAGCCGGGCTGCAATCGAGCTGAAGCCCGCCGATTGCCCACGCCCGAGCGCATCGACGACACCCAGCAGCAGCGCCCGCGACGGCGTCGCGGGACCCATGTCCTCGACCGCCTCACGCGCGACCTTCGCGCTCCAGCCGTCGGCCGACGCGACCTGGGCGCCCTCGGCGAACCACGCGTCGACGAGCCGCAGCGTCACCAGCCCGCCCGTGGCCGCACGCCATTCCGC
>DATAIS010000219.1:0-1946 GCA_036262535.1 Gemmatimonadaceae bacterium
GCGCCGCATGAAGCCCATGAACAGGTCGAGCCCGAGCGGCAGCAGGAGCACGGTCGCGACGAGGGCGACCACGCCCGCGGCCGCCGCCGTCCACCACGGGCTCGCCTCGTTGTGGCGCGCGCTGAACAGCCACGCGAGGAACGCGCTTCCGGCGAGGAGCGGCCCGGCGAAGGCGTAGCTCGTCTCCGGGATCGAGGACGCGGTGACGACTGCGAGCGCCGCGA
This sequence comes from Gemmatimonadaceae bacterium, assembly GCA_036262535.1. Classification (GTDB taxonomy): domain Bacteria; phylum Gemmatimonadota; class Gemmatimonadetes; order Gemmatimonadales; family Gemmatimonadaceae; genus JABFXC01. Next base: position 225 of record DATAIS010000219.1, read on the forward strand.
ATCCCGCGAGCGCACCCGCGAAGCGAGCGTGCGGTGCGATCTGCCGTCCGAGCGAGGAAGACAGCATGGCCGCGCATCCGACGGCCAGGGTGACGAGGCCCGCGATCGACCAGCGGTCGCCGTAATGACCGACCTGAACGACCTGGAGGTCGGGCGAGAGCGCGCGCACACCCCACCACACGGCGCCGACGACGACCGCCGTCGCCGCGACCGTTTCGAGGAAGACGACTCCACCGAGCGCGGCATGCGCCACGGACAGTCGCTGCCGCCGGAGTCCCGCCGACATCACGCCGACGAAGAGCAGCACGGCGACGGCGGCGATGGGGAGCGCCGACGACGTCGGATAGGTCACGACGAGACCGCGCCAGAGGTTGAAGAACACCGCGTCACCGGTGTCCGCCCGCAGCGCGGCGAGGTCCTCGCTGCCCAGGGCGCGCACGAGCGAGAGCGCATAGCCTCCGCTCTGCTGGAGCGTTCGCCGGTCGAACGTCGCGGGGTTGTCGAGGACGGTGTGGTTCGCGGGGCTGTTCCCCGAGAAGAGGAAGCCGAGCCCGCCGCTTCCGGCGTCGAGATAGTCCTGGAGGTCGCCGGCCGCCCGTGGCTCCGCGCCGCCGCGCACGACGCCGACGAGGAGCGGCGAGACGAGGGCGTCGGGGGCGACGCTCGCGAAGCGCTCGACCAGGGCGCGATTGCCCTGGCTGGTGGCATACAGGCTCACCGGCCCGCCGGTGCCCATCGCCTCGAAGTTGAGCGCGACACGCACGTCGCGCATCCACGGATGCTGCGTGGCGAAGGCGTTGGCGCCGAGATTGCCCGCCTCCTCGGCGTCGCTGAAGACCACGATGAGATCGTTCCGCAGCCGTGGTCCCCACTGCAGCGCGCGCACCGTCTCCAGCACCGCCGCGACGCATGCGCCGCAATCGGCCGCCGCCGGTCCCGTTCTGCCGCCGTCGTAGTGTGCGTTGAGCGCGATCGCGCCGGTGCTCGCGTATCCCGGCAGGCGCGCGATGACGTTTCGTACCGACCCGGCGTTGAACCCCGCCGCGCCCGGGAAGCGAAGCGCCGAGGTCGTCGACTGCACCGACGGCGTGAGGCCCAGGTCGTGGAGGCGCTCGATGAGATACGATCGTGCCGCCGCATGGTCCAGCGACGCGACGGGGCGTGGCGCGATCGCCAGGACCTGAACGTCGAGGAACGCGCGGTCGGCGGAGAACGCCGTCGGCGGCGCGCTCGCCGGCACGACATCGGGCGGCGTGAGCTGATGCGCGACGGACAGCGCGCCGACGCCGATCGCGGCGAGGACGAGCAGGCGCCCCTTCAGCGTGGAGGGACGCGGCTCCCCGATCCCGACCCTCGGACGCGGGCGAACGGGCGGCCCAAGCGGCGCGGGAGCGACGCGCGACACGTGCACTTCGCGCCGCTCGAGCTCGATGTCGGTGAGATGCATCGGAGCCTCCTCAGAGCGCGGAGGGGTACGTTTCGGGCAGTTCGCCGCGCTCCCACAGGCCCGTGCGCTCGAGTGGTTCGAGCGCGCGCGTCCTGTCGTAATGCAGCACGCAGTCGAACTGCTGCGGCAATCGCGCCGCGAAGTAGTGGCTGAGGCGCTCGGTCTCGGGCCGGTACACGACGCCGATCGCGCGCTCGAGCCGCGGCTCCCAGAGCCCGGCGACCGCCGCGTTCGGGGCGCCGAGGTCGAGGAAGAACCGCTGGTAGCCGAGCTCG
>DATAIS010000220.1:0-4064 GCA_036262535.1 Gemmatimonadaceae bacterium
GGGGGCGCGAAGGAGCCGGGGAAGAGCTGCTGGAGGTGGTCCTGGAGCCGGTCCGGGTTTCCGAGCTCGTTCTGCGCGACGCACCACTTGTCGAGCGCGAAGCCCATCGCCGCGGCGGTCGGCCGACGATCGGGATTCTTCTCGAGCGCGAGGGTCAGGATCTGCTCGAGCTCCGGGTCGAGGCCGGGAATCTGCGCGCGGAGGCTCGGGATCGGATTCACCGCGACCTCGTCGATCGCGAGCTCGGTGACGTCCTCGACGAACAGCGGCGTCAGCGCGAGCATCTCGAAGAGCACGACGCCGAGCGCGAAGACGTCGCTGCGCGAATCCACGGCGAGGCCGAGCATCTGCTCGGGGCTCATGTAGTGCTTCTTCCCCATCAGCATCGGCCGCTCCGACGCGGGGTCGAAGGTGTTGCGCGCCTTCGCGATTCCGAAGTCGGCGAGCTTGATGTGGCCGTCCCAGGTCGCCATCACGTTCCCGGGCGAGACGTCGCGGTGCACGATGTCGAGGCGGCGTCCCTTGCCATCCACGAAGTTGTGCGCGAAGTCGAGCGCGCGGGCGACGCGGCTGGCGACGTAGGCGGCGAGCGTCGGCGGGATCGGCGCGCCGATCTCGCGGTGCCGATCGATGATCGAGCGCAACGTCGGCCCGCCGATGTACTCCATGGCGATGAAATACCGTCCCTCGACCTCGCCGAGCTGGTAGATCTGCACGACGTTGCCGTGGACGAGGTTCGCCGAGAGCTTGGCTTCGTCGACGAACATGCGCAGGAACTCGTCCTGCCGGGCGTACTCGTTGTGGATGACCTTCAGCGCGACGCGCTTGGTGAAGCCCGAGGGACCGAGCTGCTCGGCCTCGTAGACGGTCGCCATCCCGCCCTCGGCGACGCGCCGCAGGAGGCGGAAGCGTCCGGGATATTCGAGTACGGGAAGGTCGGTGGTTTCCATCGTTGGTTCCTGCGTAAGTTTCCCGGATGCCCGAGACCAAGGACATCACGATCATCGGCGGCGGTCCGACCGGCATGTTCGCCGCCTTCTACGCGGGGATGCGTGGCGCGACGGCGCGAATCGTCGATGCGCTCCCGCAGCTCGGCGGTCAGCTCGCCGCGCTGTATCCCGAGAAGTACATCTTCGACGTCGCCGGATTCACGAAGGTCCTCGCCAAGGACCTCATCGCCTCGCTCACCCAGCAGATGCAGCAGTTCTCGCCGGAAGTGGTGCTCGGCGAGCGGGTGACCGCCCTCGAAGAAGACGGGCGGGAATTCACCCTCGTCACGGACAAGGGGCGCCATCCGACGCGGTCGATCGTCATCGCCGCCGGGATCGGCGCCTTCTCCCCGCGCCGGCTGCCTCAACCCGCGGCACACCCCTGGTACGGCCGGGGGATCTTCGACGTCGTGACGAACCCGGACGAGTATCGCGGCCGGAAGGTCGTGATCATCGGCGGCGGCGATTCGGCGTTCGATTGGGCGGCGCAGCTCGCGTCACGTGCGAAGCACGTGACTCTGGTTCACAGAAGCGATCGCTTCCGCGCCCATGCCGCCACGGTGAAGGAGGTCGAGGCCAACGCCCGCAACGGCAAGACCGACATCTTCACCTTCCACGAGCTGGCATCGGTGGAATGCGAGGGGGAGACGCTCTGCGCGATCACCCTCCGCGACATCAAGGCGAAGACGACGCGCCGCGTCGAGACGGACGTCGTCCTGCCGATGCTCGGCTTCGTCAGCGACCTGGGTGCGTTAGGCGAGTGGGGGCTGACGCTCGAGAAGGACGAGATCGTCGTCAACTCGATGATGGAGACGGGCCGCCCCGGCATCTACGCCGCTGGCGACGTCACCACCTACCCCGGCAAGCTGAAGCTCATCGCCTCCGGCTTCTCGGAGGCCGCGATCGCGGTGAACCAGGCGGTGCACTGGATCTATCCGGAGAAGAAGGTGGCGCCGGGGCACAGCTCGAACATGGCGATCTTTGGCCAGACTGACGATTGACCGCTCGAACGGCTCTTAGCTGTTAGCTCTTAGCGTATAGCAACGGCGTCTGGAGGGATTCCCCCAGACGCCGTTTTTAACGCAGTCGCTCGACGCTAACAGCTAATAGCTAAACGCCAGCTGAGCTTCAGGGCTTTACCCGCACACTGATCCCGAAGTGCGGCTGCAGCGCCCGCCGTGCAGCCATCGCGCGCTGCCGCGCGACGCCTGCTGCCTCGCGGCCGAGCCGCGCTGCCAGCTCGCGCTCGAAGCGCTCCATGCGGGGGCTGTCGTGGTACTGCTCGGCGGCGGCGTCGGCGGCCCACTCGTTCGCGGGGCGAACCGGGAGGTCGAGGTCGTCGTAGGCGAGCGCGCGACGGTTCGCCGCGATCAACGCGGCGGTCATCACCGCGCCGAGCGTCCCTCCGACAACGAATGCGATCGCGACCAGCAGCATGACGAGCGCGCCTCCTCGGCGTTGACGGGGCGCACGCGACACGCGGCGCCCTCGTTGAGAAGACGCCGCGTCGCTCCGGCGAGTCACGCCCGAAGGAATCTCGTCAGTCGAGAATTGCGAGCTCGAGCGCGTTACCTTTTCCGCCGTACGAATCGGGGTGGTGATGCACCGGCACGCACCCGGACTCGCTGATGGCCCCTCCGAGCCGCGCTCACGGGCGCGCGCCGACGCGAGTGCTGTCCGTCGCCGATGCGTCGTAGCGGATTGCGACCGCGCGCTCGAACTCGTCCACCTCCTGCTCGTCGCCGCCGACCACGACCGACGGGTTCTTGCCCCCGACGATGACGCCGACGCCACTGCCGCCGCCGACCACCGCCGCACGCGGGTTGAGGAGGATGACTCCATTCGCGCCCATCTTGCCGGCCTTCTCGCGCAGCGCCTTCGCCGAGCGCTTGTCGGTCGCGATGATGCCCTCCACGCGCATCATGGCGATCTCCACGTACTTCGCTGGCGGATTGGTGGCGAAGAGCCGGACCGAGTCGGCCGGGACTTCAGGGTAGGAGGTCGCGGCCAGGGGGGTGGTATGCACCCAGGTGCACGCCCCGGTCAGGGCGGCGAGCGCGAGCGCGGAGAGAAGGCGGGTGGGGTGTGTCATCGGATGTCTCCGGCGATTGTCGGATCTGGCGCCGCGGCAACGCGCCGCGACTCGCCCGCGCCCAGACGCATCCGGGGTACCCGGAGTTGTCCCCGCCAATCCGCCCCTAACGTGTGCCCCGTCACACTCGCGTCCACCGGTGGCGACGGCAGTGTGTCCTCTCCGACGACCGCTCTGGCGACCAGGTCCTCACGACCGGCACCGAGCCACGGAGGCCACGCGGTTGCGCAGCGTCATCCCTCGCGAGCGGAGCGAGCGATGGGACCTGCTTCGTCGACGCGAAGGGAGGATCGGGAGCGGGGAGCTGAATTGAACCGCAATCGGGAGCTGGACAGGGAGGCTCCGAGGGGGATCGGAATCGGGAGGTGGGAGGAGAGTATGCGCGCCTGCGACCCTCCCACCTCCCAGTCCCTGTTCCGATCGGCCCCTTCCGATCCCGCATCCCCGTTGCGATTTCTCCAGCTCCCAGCTCCTCGCTCCCGAGAAACCCACGAGCGCAGGTCCCAGCAGGCGCTGCGCGCCCACCGGATGACCGCGACAGCGCTCGGTGCAGCCTCTCGAGCTCCATGCCTCCGTGTCGGTCCTTGTGTCAGCGACCAGGCGGCACGAACCCTTTCGGGTGGCGGGTCTCGAGCTTTTCGATGTTCGCCGACGCGATCTGCTCGAGGCTGATACCGAGCGTCGACGCGGCGGTGGCGATGCACCAGAGGGCGTCGCCTAGCTCCTCGACGAGGCGCTTCTGGTCGAGCTCCCGTCCCTGGAAGCGGTGCTTCCGCACGAGCGACAGGACCTCGCCCCCCTCTTCGGCGAGGCCGGCGGCGGCGTCGAGGAGCTGGTCGTCGCTCGAGAGGACGTGGTTGCGCGTGCGCGACGTGGCGCGCTGATACTCGTCGAAGGTCATTCGTACCTCACCCGCGGGTCCACCTTCGCGTAGGCGAGGTCGGTGATCAGGTTCACGAGCACGAACACCGCGCTCATGAAGA
>DATAIS010000221.1:0-2893 GCA_036262535.1 Gemmatimonadaceae bacterium
GCTGCTGTCCGAGCTGACTGTGACGATGCTCCTTCCGTCGGGTGTCCATTCGGGGCGCTCGCCACCTCCGCGCGTGAGGCGCGTGAGCGCACCGGTTCTGGTGTCGAACACCCAGGTGTCGCTCGTGATCGTCGAGGAGCCGATGGTGACGGCGAGGCGCGTGCCGTCGGGCGAAAGCATCGGGAAGGTGTACTCCCGCGGCTCGGCGAGCAGCGGCGTCCCCACACCACGCCGATCGACGAGCAGCACGCGGCGCATGAACTTGCCGGTACGATACACCAGGGTCCCTTCGTCGGACACGGCAACTTCCGTCGCGTTGCCGTTCTTGACCACCACGTCCTCGAGCAGTGGCACCATGGGGCCCGAGACGCGTAGCCGTCGCACGTCGAACGCCATTCCGTAGATGGTGCCTTCGCGCGCAGCGAAGATGATGTGGCCCGTCGGGAGATAGCGCGGGCTCACGCCGCTGATTCCGAGGTCTGTGACGGCTCCATCCGAGAGCCGCACGACGCCGATGTGCGTCCTGCGCAAACCGGCCGACGTCGCGATGGTGACCAGCGCGGCCTTGCCACCGGGCAGGGGATGCGGCCAGGAGAAGCCCAGGACTCCCCGTGCCGTGTCCGTGGCAGCGATGCGCCGTGCTGGTCCGCCGGCCGCCGGAATCAGGTACATCGACGGCCCCCGCGCGGCGAGGATTCCCGTCTCTCCCCAGCTCGCGGAGCTCCCACTGTCACTCAGGGTCACCGGCGTTCCGCCGTCGAGCTCGACGCGCTTCAGCTTGCCGTCGACGGTGAAGAGCAGGCTGCGCCCGTCCGGCGAAAAGACCGGCGTACGTCCACGCTCGGTACCTCGAATGGGGATCGATACCAGAGTCCCCAGGTCGCGGATGAACAACTGCCCGCCGCTCTCCGGTCCGCCGGCATAGGCGAGCTTCGATCCGTCGCGCGAGAGCGCGATCGTGACGCCGTCGGCCGTGCGCAGCCGCACGCTGTCGGAGAGCGCGAGCTCATAGCGGACGACTCTCGCGCGTGGCGCCGGCCGGTCCCGGAGCGCGAGCGCGACTACCGCCGCCAGCGCCAGGAATGCGATCGAGGCCGCGGCGTACCATGGATGAACTCTCAGCCCTCGCGCACGCGGAGGGGCTGCGTCTACGGTCTTCGATCGCTCCAGCCCGGCCTTCGACGGGGACACGACCGCGGGCGACGGCGTGCGCAACGCATCCACGAAGTCGAGCGCGGTCGCGAATCGGTCGCCCGGCACCTTCGCCAGCGCACGCTCCACCGCGGCCTCGACGTGCTGCGGCACCGACGGACGGCAGAGCCGCACCGGACGCGGCTCGTCGGTGAACACTTTGGCGATGATCGCCTGCGCCGTGCTGCCGGTGTGGGGCGGGTCGCCGGTGAGCATCTCGTACAGCACGGCGCCTAACGCGTAGACGTCGGTCCGGCCGTCGACCTCGCGGTCCCCCGCCGCCTGCTCCGGTGACGTGTACTGCGGCGTGCCGAGCGAGAAGCCGGTGCGGGTGATGCGCGTCCCGCCGGCGCGGGTCAGCGCGAGCGCGATCCCGAAGTCGGCGACGAAAGGCTCGCCCTCGTGCAGGAGGATGTTCTCGGGCTTGAGGTCGCGGTGGATGACGCCGTGCCGGTGGGCGTGATCCACCGCGTGGCCGACGGCGGTCGCGATGCGGATCGCGTCGTCGACGGGAAGCTGCTTCTCGCGATTCAGTCGGTCGCGCAGCGACTCCCCGTCGACGAACGGCATCACATAGAAGAGCTGCCCGTCGGCCTCGCCGCTGTCGTAGAGCGGGAGGAGGTGCGGATGGTGAAGGTTCGCCGTGACGCGGATCTCGGTGAGGAAGCGCTCCTTGCCGAGGACGACCTTGAGCTCGGGGTCGAGCACCTTGAGCGCGACGCGGCGGCTGTGCCTGACGTCGTGCGCGAGATAGACCGTGGCCATCCCGCCACGGCCGATCTCCCGCTCGATGGTGTAGCGACTGGCGAGCTCCGAGCGGAATCCGGAGAGCTCAGATGCCGTCATGCCTGTGACGCTGGGCGGCGAAGGTAGAAGCGTCAAGTCCATCCCGGCCGTGTTGAAGGATGGGGAGCGTGGAGCTGAATGGGACTGCAATCGGGAGCTGGACAGGGAGGCTCCGAGGGGGATCGGAATCGGGAGGTGGGAAGGCTGTTTCGTGCATACGATCTTTCCACCTCCCGTTCCCTCTCCCGATTGGCCCCTTCCGATCCCGCATCCCCGTTGCGGTTCACTTCAGCTCCCAGCTCCTCGCTCCCAAGAAGCCCGCGAGCCCGGGACGGTAGGTCCCAGCAGGCGCTTCGCGCCTGCGGGATGACGTCGCGGCGCTCAGTCGGTGTAGCCGAGCCCGGGGCCGAGGAGGCGCATGCCGTGGGCGTCGAAGAGCTTCTTCATCTCGTCGACCGAGAGCGCTTCGTGGATCGGCGGGTCGGTGAAGCGGCCGACCTCGCGGAAGAACTGCTCGAGTCGCCCCGCGGGCTGGTAGACCTCGAGCACCGTCGCCGGCACGCCACCCCGGGATGCCCACGCGTGCTTCACGGTGCGCGGCACGAACACCGACTCGCCGCGCCCGAGGCGCAGCCGCTTGTCGCCGACCTCGCAGGCGATCTCGCCGTCGACGACGTAGAGCCACTCGTCCTGCGCGTCGTGCGAGTGATGCGGCCAGCCGTTCTTGCCGCGAAACTCGAAGACGCTCATCGCGCCGCCGGTGTCCGCCGCCGCCACCTTGCAATCGTTAGGCTCGCCGCCGAGCTGCACGCGCTCGCCGAACCGGTCGTCGCCCGCGGCGACGGTGAACCCCGCGAAGATCTGCTCTCCCTTCATCGGCTTTTTCCCCTCCAGGTGGTCGATGGTGTCGTCGATC
>DATAIS010000222.1:0-1593 GCA_036262535.1 Gemmatimonadaceae bacterium
CATCGTGGATCCATCATGGGATTGGAGCGCGCGAGTGACGCAAATCGTGACACGCTTCCGCTGCTCGTGGCAAGCCCCGGGCGTTAGGCGACGATCACGCGCCGCGCGGCGCGGTTCCGGCACCTTCATCGAGCATAGCCCCGGTCACCTGTCGGCAGGATGACAGTGGCCCCGGCGCCTTGCTATCGGAGCTCCGCCCCCGCCCCGACGAGGAGGTCGTGCAGCAACGACCGGTGGCACCGCGCCTCGTTCTCGCAGTAGCAGCCGACCGAGAAATTGGCGGTGTGCGACAGCGCCGCGAGCAGCTCGATCAGCCGCGACGCGGGCGGCTTCTTCATCTCGGCGACGTACTTCCGCGCGTAGGTCTTCCAGCGTGTGTCGTCCCACGGCGTCGCGAGCGCCCAGCTCACCAGCGGCGCGCTCGGCGCGAGCTCGGGGACCCAGACGTCGTAGAAGTCGCGCTTCGCGAAGTCGCGCCTGGGAACCCCCCGCGGCGGGCGGCGCACGGTGCCTAACCGCAGACCCTCGCCGGGCGCGCGAGCGGTGCCGAGCCTGACGACGCGGATCGCCATCAGCCGTCTCCGGTCGGGACGATCCCCGCGTTCTCGACCATCAGGATCACCGTCTTCTCCGGCGCGCGCGTGCGGTGGACGACGCCCTTCGGCACGACGTATCCCTCGCGGGGTCCGAGGGTGATCACCTTCCCCGGCGTGACGCCGTCGTCGCCGGGCTCGAGGTCGATGAGGAAGCGTCCGTCGACGACATAGAAGAACTCGTCGTCGTCGTCGTGCTTGTGCCAGTGGTACTCCCCCTGGACGACGCCGAGCCTGACGACCGAGTCGTTGACGCGGCAGAGCGTCTGGTTGAACCACGGGTGCTTCACCGCGCCCACGATCGCGTCGACCGGGATCTTCGTCAGCGCGGGATAGCGGATGTCGAGGTGCGTCTCGTACGGATAGTCGGGCATCGTCAGTCCTCGGCGCGGGCGATCATGGCCGCGAGCGTGGCGGCGAGCAGAAGCGCGCGTCGTCCGGGGTCGCACCGCGGATCGTAGGCGGTGATCGCGCCTGCCGCCACCAGCGAGCGCGTCCGGTCCCGCGCCCATGCGGACACGGGCGTATCCGGAGTCGTACGGCACGCGGACTAACTGAACGGGCAGCGGCATTACTGGCGGATTGCGAAGAATTGTCCAACAATATGGGGACCCACCACCCACTCGAGGGTAGCCAGATGGAGCAGACGCGCGCCACCGCTCCCGCCTTCGCCGACACGCTGTCGCGCAACACCGTCGTCGCGGCCCCGAAGCAGCAGTTTCACGACGCGTTCACGCGCGAGCTCCTCGTCACGAGGCGCGTCCTGCTCGCGCTTCCCGAAGAGCACTCCGAGTTCCGCCCGCATCCGCGTGCACGCAACGCGCGCGAGCTGGCGTGGAGCTTCTCGCTCGTGCAGGCTGCAACCGCGGCTGCGCTCACCGACCAGTGGGTCTGGCCGCCGCACTTCCCCGCCGCTCCCGAGAGCTACGACGCGGTGCTGACCTCGTTCGACGCCACCGCCCAGGCGGTGCTGCACGCGCTCGCGAACGTCGGCGAGGGA
>DATAIS010000223.1:0-2615 GCA_036262535.1 Gemmatimonadaceae bacterium
AGCGCGTTCACCGCCGTGCCCTGGATGAAGCTGAGGCTCCGCAGGTAGCGCACCTTCTTCAGCTCGAGGGCGAGGATCTTCTGCGTCGTGCCGTTGAGGCGCGCGATCTCCTGCTCGGCCAACCCCAGGCTCTTCACGAGCTCGATGTTGCGCAGCGACTCGGTCGTAGCGCCGGCGAGCGCGGTCGTCTCGGCGACGATGACCTTCTGGATCGTCTTCACCTTCCGGCTCAGCACCGAGCTGAGGGTGCCGAGCAGCGGCACCGTGAGCAGGAATGCCGGCGCGATGATCCAGTGCACCGTGAACGCGTAGACCATCACGAAGATGACGCCGACGAGCGTGGTGAAGACCAGATTTACCATCGCGCCGATGAAGCGCTCGACGTCGCTGCGCACCTTCTGGAGCTTGCCGAGCGTCTCGCCGCTGCGCTGGTCCTCGAAGACGGAGTACGGCAGCGACAGCGAGTGGCGGATGCCGTCGGCGTAGAGCCGTGCGCCGAGCCGCTGGACGACGAGGTTGACGACGTAGTCCTGGAAGTTCTTCGCGACACGCGACACGAAGGCGACGCCGACCGCCGCGCCGAGTAGGAGCGCCACCCCGCGGAAGAACTCGCGCTGCGTGTAGCGGTCGTACTTGGTCGCGTAGTTGTCGATGACGTGCCGGAAGATCAGCGGGTCGAGGAGCGAGAAGACCTGGTTGATCGCGGCGAGGAGGAGGGCGAGGGCGACGAGCTTCCAGTACCTGCTCAGGTACGACCAGAGCAGGCGCATAGGCGAGGTGTGGCTCATCCCTCAATGTACGAAGGGCGCCCCAGCGGCGCCCTTCGCATCTGCGACGATGCTGACGTAGATGATCGCCGCGACACCGACGACCCTCCAGACCTAGTCCCGCCCATCGAAGAACATGACCCCCCCACTGCGGCGCCTAACGTCAGGGCGGAAACCCGGTCGCAATGAGGATGCCAACAGCCTTCCACACCTCGACGCGGGATGTCAGCGCTTGCCCGCAGGCACGAGGTCGAGGTCCTGGAAGTCGAAGCTGAAGTCCGTGAGCGGCGAAACCGCCTGCATGCGAGCGCGCTCGACCGTGCCGTCGGGTGTGAGCGAGAACGTCACGTATGCGTCGGCGCGCAGCTCGCGCTCGCGCCAGCGCACGACGAAGGTGTCGTGCTGCCAGTGCACGAGGTCGCCGATGAGCGACGGCGTGTGAGAGAAGCGCATCACGAGCTTGCCACCCTCGAGCGCGATGGTGACGTCGCCGTACCAGGGATCGGTGTACGTGCCGGCGTAGTTCGCGGGGGGGAGCGAAGGGCCGGACGCCGAGTCGCGCACGGTCCGCGCCTTCGCCTCGACGTCGCGCGCCTCACGCTCGGCCGCGTCCTCGAGCGCCTTGTAGAGCGCCGGATAGTCGCGCCGGGGCGTCCCCATGTAATGATCCACGACGCGTAGCCCGACGCTGTTGAAGGCGCCGCCGCTCTCCTGATTGGTGAGCACGGCGACACCGAGCCGGAGGTCGGGGACCATCATGACGAGCGAGACATAGCCCGGGAGCCCGCCCGTGTGCGAGATGAGCTTGTAGCCGCCGTAGTCGCGGACGCCGAAGCCTAACGCGTAGCCGTTGAAGCTGCGGCGCAGCCAGGGCATCGACGCCGGCGGCGGACCGGGCGGGATCGGCGTCACCATCTCCCACAGCTGCCGCGTCGTGCGTCCGGTGAAGAGTCGCGATCCGTCGGCGAGCCGCCCCGAGTCGAGCTGCACGATCATCCACTTCGCCATGTCCTCGGCGGTCGAGTTGATCCCGCCCGCGGGATTGGTGTTGTCGCCGAGGAAGGGACTGACGACGCGGACGACACCGTCCACGCGCGCGTGAGTGGTGGCGACGTCGGGTCCGGACATGTCGGAGTGCTGGACGTTGCTCTGCGTCATCCCGACGCGCTGGAGGATGCGCCTGGTGACGAAATCCTCCCACGTCTGCCCGCTCACCCGCTCGATCAGCTCGCCGGCGACCGAGTAGAGGACGTTGTCGTACGCGTACGCGGTCCGGAACGACGTCGCCGGCCTGATGTAGCGAATGCGCCTGACGATCTCCTTGCGATCGAGCGTGGACGTCGGCCACCACATCAGGTCTCCCGCGCCGAGCCCGAGCCCGCTGCGATGCACGAGCAGGTCGCGCACCGTGATCTCGCGCGTCACCCACGGGTCGTACATCGCGAACTCCGGCAGGTAGCGCACGACGGGCGCGTCCCACTCGATCTTTCCTTCCTCGACGAGAATGCCGAGCGCGGTCGCGGTGAAGGCCTTGGTGTTGGACGCGATGCCGAACCGAGTGCGGGGAGTGACGGGCGAGGACTCACCGAGCTTCCGCACGCCGTAGCCCTTCGCGAGCACGACGCGCCCGTCCTTCACGATCGCGACCGCGGCGCCGGGGACGTCGAAGGTCTTCAGGACGCGGGCGACGTAGGCGTCGAAGTCGGGCGGCTGCGCGGCCGTCGGGGCGGAGCAATCGCGTATCTTCCGGCGCAACCCCACCCGCGACCGATGTACGCCATAGCCATCATGCGCTACCGCCGCCCCCTCGAGGAGGTCATGGCGGCCACGGACGACCATCGCGCCTAC
>DATAIS010000224.1:0-5007 GCA_036262535.1 Gemmatimonadaceae bacterium
GGAGTCCCGCCGATCCCCGCCCCAAAGTAGATTTCGGCACGCCGCTGGCGAACGTACGCCGCGGCGCTGGACGAACAGGGAGAACAGCATGGCGACGAAGACGGAAACGAGCCCGACCAAGGCGGGAGCCGATGGCGGCGCCGGTGGGAAGGGCTCGCTGGAGATACGGGATACCCGGACCGGGAAGACCTACAACATCCCGGTGATCACCGAGGGGCCCGAGGGCGACACCTACATCCAGGCGGCGCAGCTGCGCCCGATCAAGCAGAGCGAGGAGGAGTTCGGGCTCCTCAGCTACGATCCCGCGTTCCTCAACACCGCGAGCACCAAGAGCGCCATCACCTTCATCGACGGCGACAAGGGGATCCTGCGCTATCGCGGCTACCCGATCGAGCAGCTCGCCGAAGGCGCGACCTTCCTCGAGGTCGCGTGGCTGCTCCGCCACGGCGAGCTGCCGTCGAAGGACGAGTACCAGAAGTTCGTGCACGACATCACGTACCACACCTACGTGCACGAGAACATCAAGCACTTCCTCGAGGGCTTCCGCTACGACGCGCATCCGATGTCGATGCTCTGCAGCAGCGTCGCGGCGCTCTCGTCGTTCTACCCGAAGGCGCATCACATCCAGGATCCCGAGCAGCGCAACATCGAGATCATCCGCCTCCTCGCGAAGGTGCCGACGATCTCGGCGTTCATCCTGCGCCACATGCGCGGACTGCCGTTCATCTATCCGGACAACGAGCTCACGTACACCGAGAACTTCCTCTCGATGTGCTTCCGGATGACGGAGTCGAAGTACAAGACGAGCGACATCTTCAAGCGCGCGCTCGACGTGCTCTTCATCCTCCACGCTGACCACGAACAGAACGCGTCGACGAGCGCGGTGCGCGCGATCGGCTCGACGCACGTCGATCCCTACTCGGCGATCGCGGGGGGCGTGGCGGCGCTCTTCGGGCCGCTCCACGGCGGCGCGAACGAGCAGGTCCTCGTCATGCTCAACAAGATCGGGAGCAAGAAGAACATCCCGGGCTTCGTCGACGAGGTGAAGTCGGGCGCCGGCAAGCTGATGGGTTTCGGCCACCGCGTCTACAAGAACTACGACCCGCGCGCGCGCATCGTGAAGGGACTCGCCGACGAGGTGCTCGCCGAGTGCGGCGCGGACGAGGATCTCGAGATCGCGATGGAGCTGGAGAAGATCGCGCTCAGCGACGAGTACTTCGTGAAGCGGAAGCTCTACCCGAACGTGGACTTCTACACGGGGCTGATCTACCGCGCGATGGGCTTCCCGACCGAGTACTTCACGGTGCTCTTCGCGATCGCCCGCACCGCCGGCTGGCTCGCCCAGTGGGAGGAGATGCTCGAGGACAAGGAGCAGAAGATCGCGCGGCCGCGCCAGATCTACATCGGCCCCGGAGAGCGGCAATACGAGTCCCGCATCCGTTAGGCGCTTCCGGCTCCGGCCGCCCGGGCCTGGCTTTTCGCTTTACGCTTTTCGACGCTCGTGACTGCGTTTACCGCAGTTTCGAGCGTCGAAAAGCGTAAAGCCCCGTTCATTGGTCAGCGTTGCCAGCTGTCGCGCAGACGCTTCTGACGGGGCATGACTCACATCGGGCGACGCGCGCTGTACACACCAGCGCGCCCAGCTCCATCAGAGCCTGGTTGTGCGTCCACGTAGCGCGCTTCGTGGGAAGCGTCTGCTCGGCGATCCGCCAGATGCGCGTGAGATCGCGGCCGCGCTTGGGTGAGAGCTCCGGCGCGAAGACGCGCGAAAGCACGCGGGCGACGTTGGTGTCCACCAGCGCCGCCCGCTTTTCATAGGCGAACGACGCCACCGCGCCCGCCGTGTAGGCGCCGATCCCCGGAAGTGTTCGGAGCGCGACCGGATCGCTCGGCAGCGCCGCGTCGGGAGTGCGACCGCGGTCGGTGACGGCGCGGGCGAGTGCATGGAGGTTGCGCGCGCGCGCGTAGTAGCCGAGCCCCGACCAGGCTTCCATCACCCGCTTCGGCTTCGCCCGCGCGACGTCGGCCAGGGTGGGAAAGGTCTCGAGGAACTCGTGGTACTTCGGCACCACGCGCGAGACCTGGGTCTGCTGGAGCATCAGCTCCGAGACGAGGATGCGGTACGCGTCGCGGGTCTGCCGCCAGGGAAGGTCGCGCGCGTTGCGCCGATACCAGGCGCGAAGCCGGCGACCGAACTCGCTCGCGTGCGCGGCGGCGATCGTCGGGGTGCGCGCGCCTCGCGCGCGCGCCTTCACTTCGGCGACCAGACCGGCGCTCCGGTGAAGAGGCCGTCCACGAATCCGATCTGGTGCGCGAGGTAAAGGCCGAAGGCGATGCTCGCCGCGCCCGCCGCGTAGCGGAGGATGCGCCGCGCTCCGCCGATGTGCCGCGCCGCGTAGAGCGACGGCAGCGCGATCGCGAGCGTGACGACCATCATTCCCGCGATCGTGCCGACGCCGAAGAGGAGCAGGTAGCCCGCCGCCAGCTTCGGGTCGGCGATGAGCGGCAGCGCGAGCAACGTGAACGCCGCCGATCCCGCCATCCCGTGCACCGTCCCGACCGCGAGGGGGCGTGCGCTGCTCTCCAGCACGCGGTCGCTCCGGTCGCCGCCGACGACGTTGACGATCCCCAGCACCACCAGCATCAGCGCGACGAGGAGCTCGAGGCCGAGCCCCAGCCATGGCGGCATCGCGAGCTTGAAGACGATCATCGCGCCGCCGACGGCGAGCAGCGTCAGCGTATGGCCCACCCCCCAGAGCGCGCCCGTCGCCGCGGCGCGGCGCAGCGATCCCTGCCGGCTCACGATCGTGGACACCGCGACGACGTGGTCGGCGTCGGTCGCGTGACGCATGCCGAGCAGGAAGCCGATGGCGAGGATGCCTAACGATGCGAGCACGTGGAGGCGTCTGGGGTGCGCCCAATCTAGCGGCGGGCGAGTCACGGCGTAGGCGTGGCAATCAACGATACCATGCCGCCACTGTCGAGAAGCTGAACACTGCATCTGTTTCGGTCACTCTGCCGCGTCATGTTGCGAATTGCCCGATTAGGAAGTCCCAATAAAAATATCAAGCCGTTGAAAAACAACACGTTACAAGCAGGCACTGCTATTGCTTTGACAGTGGGCGGATTAGTAGGTCCTAACACCGGGAGATGAGACGCGACGATGCGTAACCGCCGAGGCTTCACCCTCATGGACGTGGTCCTGACGATCGCCATCACTGGCATCGTCGGGGCGATGGCGTTGCCGCGCCTGAAGGAACCGGCTGCCGGCCTCCAGGTGCGCTCGGCGAAGCAGGCGACGTCGCAGATGATCGTCGTCGCCCGCTCGGCGAGCATCTCGAGCGGTAACGAGGCGCGCTTCATCCGCAGCGGCAACGTCGTCCGCGTCGTGCTCGATTCGAGCGGGACGTGGATCACGCTCGCCTCCAAGAATCTCAACACGGAGTACGGCGTAGCCTACTCGGTGAGTAGTGGCGGTCGCGATACCGTTCGCTTCGATGCGCGCGGCATTGCGATTGGCCTCTCGGGCGCGCAGTGGCTCCGCTTCACGAAGGGCGCAGCAGTCGACTCGGTGTGCGTCAGCCGCATGGGGAAGGTCGCCCCGCGGAGTTGCTCGTGACGATACTTCGCCTCCGCGGTCCCCGCCGCACGTCCCCCCGGGCGCGCACCGCTCGCGCGGGCTTCACGCTCGTCGAGCTCATGGTCTCGATGATGATCCTGGCCGTCGGCGTGCTCGGGCTCGCCGCAACCGCCGCCAGCGTCACCCGCAACATGGGCGGCGGCAGGCGCAGCACGATCGCGGCGAACGTTGCCGCGTCCCGGATCGAGAAGCTGCGCAGCATGCGCTGCAACACGCTCACCGGCGGCGCCGACACCACCCGCGGCATCGTGAGCAACTGGACGGTCACGCAGGTGCCGCGCGGGGTGCAGGTCACCGAGACGGTGAGCTGGCGCACCGCCCAGGGCCGCACGCGCGTGCGCGTCTACAACACGAGCATCCCGTGCTGACGCGCAACCGGGCACGCCGCGGCGTGACGCTCGCCGAGCTCCTCGTCGTGATGACGATCCTCGCCATCGTCGGCACGGTGCTGGTGCGGGTAATCGTCCGCCAGCAGCGCTTCTACGCCGGCGCCGCCGAGCTCATGACGTCGCGCGCGAACCTGCGCGAGATCTCGGCCGTGCTGCCGAGCGACCTGCGATCGCTCTCGAGCGTCGGGGGCGACATCTACGCGATGAGCGACTCGTCGATCGACTTCCGCCGCGTCGTCGGGAGCAGCGTCGCCTGTCAGATCCCGACGCCGACGGGGCTCATCATCATGCTTCCGCCGGCCTCCCTCGGCTCGCGCTCCGCCGTGACGAGCTGGCTCTCGATGCCGGTCGTCAACGATTCGGTCCTCGTATACGACGAGGGGGCGACGAGCGCCGTTAGCGATGACTCGTGGCGCGCGTACAAGATTTCCGCGATCACCTCCTCGGGTGGCAACTGTCCGACGACGACCGGATTCACCGCCACGAACGCCGAGGCCAATGGCGCCTACAAGATGACCCTTTCCGCCGCACTCGTTGCGACTGTCGTCCAGGGCGCGCCGATCCGGTTTTTCCGACGCGCGCACTACGGCTTCTACCGGAATGCCGCCAACGAATCGTACCTCGGCTACTTCGAGTGCCCGGGCGGCACCTGCGCGGCCCTTCAGCCGGCCGCGGGCCCGTTCATGGACTACGCTGCCGGCGCAGGCGGGCTGACGTTCAGCTTCGCCGACAGCACCGGCGCCGCGACGGCCAACCGCGCGCTCGTGGCGCGCGTGGACGTCGTCGCGCGCTCGCGCACGCGCGCCCCGGTGACCCTCACCGGGAACAGCCGCGCTTACGTCACCGATTCGCTCGCGTTCACCGCGGCGTTACGCAACCGATAGAAGGCGGAGATCACCATGCAGACCCACGATCGCAAGGGAATGGCGTTAGGGCTCGTGCTCATGGCGCTCTTCGTCATCACCATCCTCATCCTCG
>DATAIS010000225.1:0-4875 GCA_036262535.1 Gemmatimonadaceae bacterium
TGGTTGTCCTCGGTGTAGAGCTCGTACGGCTGCTGGATGTACAGCTCGCCGTTCCGCTGCGCCTGCTCGATGAAGGGCGCCTTCGTCGTGGTCAGCCCCGCCGGAGTGGAGCTCCGGTCCGTTCGCACTGAGGTCACGATCCGCTCCAGTTCAGGGGGCGCATGCCCCGGACAGAGGCAAATCTAACGCCCGGGCGGGTTTCCGTCTGTGGGGCAAAGGTCACAGAACAGCGGCTCGGGCTGGCAATTACGACGAAGGTTCAGCCGGATGAGGGCGGATCCAGCGGATCCTGCGGATCTGTTCCTTGGCTCTCGCACTTCCTCACACCGGGCCTGAAAAACCTGCGGCAAGCGTGGAGAGACGGTCTCGCCCCGCTTGCCCCCAGGTCGCTATCCGCAGGATCCGTTTCATCCGCAGAATCCGGATGAACCTTCGTCGTACAGGCCAGCCCGAGCGGCTATTCGCGGGCTCAGTCGCGCAGCTCGGGCAGGTCGCGGTAGAGATCGAGGGCGGCCGGGTTCGCGAGGGCGTCGGTGTTCTTCACCGGACGTCCGTGGACGACCTCGCGCACCGCGAGCTCGCTGATCTTGCCGCTGATCGTGCGCGGGATGTCCGCGACCTGCACGATCTTCTTCGGCACGTGGTGCGGCGACGTGTGCTCGCGGATGCGCTTCCGGATGCGCTCCTCGAGGTCGTCGGACAGCTTCCGTCGCTCCGCGAGGCGCACGAAGAGCACGACGCGCGAGTCGTCGTCGCCGAGCTGCTGCTCGATCGCGAGGCACTCGACGACCTCGTCGAACTGCTCGACCTGGCGGTAGATCTCGGCGGTGCCGATGCGGACGCCGCCGGGGTTGAGCGTCGCGTCGCTCCGGCCGTGGATCACCAGGCCGTCGTGCTCCGTGAGCTCGGCCCAGTCGCCGTGCCGCCAGACGTTGGGGAAATGCTCGAAGTAGGCGGCCCGGTACTTCGCGCCGTCCGGATCGCGCCAGAACCCGACGGGCATGCTCGGGAAGGGCATGGTGCAGACGAGCTCTCCCGGAACGCCACGCACCGGGCGACCGGCCTCGTCCCAGACCTCGACCTTCATGCCCAGTCCGCGCGTCTGGAGCTCGCCCCTCCAGACCGGCGCGATCGGGTTGCCTAACGCGAAGCAGGAGACGATGTCCGTCCCGCCGCTGATGCTGCTCAGCCGTACGCCGGGCTTCACGTCGCGGTAGACGAAGTCGTAGCTGTGCGCCGCGAGCGGACTCCCTGTCGAGAGGATCGCCTTCAGCCGCGACAGATCGCTCGCCCGCCGCGGCTTGATCCCCGACTTCTCCAGCATCGCCAGGTACTTCGCGCTCGTCCCGAAGACGGTGACGCCCTCATCCCCGGCCATGTCGCAGAGCACCGACGGGTAGGGATGGAGCGGCGCGCCGTCGTAAAGTACGACGGTGGCACCGACGGCGAGGCCGCTCACCAGCCAGTTCCACATCATCCACCCGCAGGTGGTGAAGTAGAAGAAGACGTCTCCCTCGCGCAGGTCGGTGTGGAGCGCGTGCTCCTTCAGGTGCTGGAGGAGCGTGCCCCCGGCGCCGTGGACCATGCACTTCGGCAGCCCCGTCGTCCCCGAGGAGTAGAGAATGTAGAGGGGGTGGTCGAACGGCAGCCGCTCATAGTCGAGCGCCGGCGGAAAACCCGTGTCGGGCGCGAAGTCGCGCCAGCCTAACGCGCGCCGGATCAGCCGCGCGTCGGGATCGCGGTTCAGGTACGGCACCACCACCACCCGCTCCAGCGTGTGCGGGAGCTGGTCCACGATCTCCTTCACCCGCTCGAGGCAGTCGATCCTCTTCCCCGCGTACACATAGCCGTCGGCGACGACGAGCACCTTCGGCTCGATCTGCCCGAAGCGGTCGAGCACTCCCTTCACGCCGAAATCGGGCGAGCACGAGCTCCAGATCGCGCCGACGCTCGCCGCCGCGAGCATCGCGATCACCGCCTCGGGGATGTTGGGGAGGAAGCCCGCCACGCGGTCGCCGGCGACGACTCCCTGCTTCCTGAGCGCGAGCGCGAAGCGCGCGACCTCGGCGTGGAGCTCGTCGAAGCCGAGCTGGCGCTGCCGGCCGCTCTCGGTCCACGCCACGAGCGCCGCGCGCTCACCGCGGTGGCGGAGCAGGTTCTCGGCGAAGTTGAGCCGCGCGCCCGTGAACCAGCGCGGCCCGATCTCCGGGTCGGGGGGCGCCATGCGCTCGAGGCCGACCACCACCTCGTCCCACGGCTCCCCGCCCCCCTCGCGCTCCTGCGAGATCACGCCGCAGTACTTCCAGACCGCGGGCCAGAACTCCTCCGGGGCGGAGATCGACCACTCGTAGAGCGACGGATAGTCGATCACCGCCAGCGCGCCCTGCTCGCGCACGAAGCGCATGAATTCCGTCATCCGCGCGCCGCGGATCTCCTCCGCGGACGGCGTCCAGAGCGGCCCGTCGCTCACCCGACCGGTCACTTCCCGTGATGCTCGGCGCGGATCTCCGAGTGGTCGCCGACCGTGAGCTCGCCGCTCACCCCGCTCAGCACGACCTCGTCGCCGATGAGCGAGTTGACGAGCCGCGCCTTCGAGATCTTCGACTTCACGCCGACGATCGTGTCGCGCAGCTCGGAGCCTTCGACGGTGCTGCCCTTCCCGATCGAGACGTTCGGCCCGATGCGCGAGCCCTTGATCGTCACATCCTCCTCGACGTAGACCGGATCCACGATCGTGGTGCCGGCGTCCACGCGCTCGGGACGCCGCGCCGCGCCGCGCTCGAGGATGACGCGGTTGGTCTCGAGCAGCGTGTCGAGCTTCCCGGCGTCGTACCACCCCTCGACGTCGATGACGCGAATCTTCGCCCCGTTGTCGATCATGTACTGGAAGGCGTCGGTGAGGTACCACTCGCCCTTGTTCTTCGGCTGCTTCAGGACCCAGTCGATCCCCTCGTAGAGGAGCTTCCAGTTCCTGATGTAGTAGAGGCCGATGTTCGCGCGCTTCGAGATCGGCGTCGAGGGCTTCTCGATGATCTTCGTCATGTTGCCCTGCCTGTCCGTGACGACGACGCCGAAGCGCTGGTAGTCCTCGACCTCCTTCGTCCAGATGATCCCATCGACGTCGAGGCTCTTCACCACCGAGAGGTCGGCGTCGAAGATCGTGTCGACGAAGATGATCAGCACCGGCTCGCTGACGTGCCCGCGCGCGAGCGCGACGGCGCCGGCGGTCCCGTCCTGCACCTTCTGCTCGATGAACGTCGAGGGGAAGTCGTACATCTTCCGCACGTGCTCCTCGACCTTCTCCTTGAGGTGCCCGGTGATGTAGATGATCTCCGAGACGTTGCCGAGCCGCTTCAGGTCGTCGAGGATGTAGTCCATCACCGGCTTGCCGGCGATCTTCAGCATCGGCTTCGGCGTGACGTGCGTATGCGGGCGAAGGCGGGTGCCCTTCCCCGCGAGCGGAATGATGACTTTCATGGCGCGTTCGTCCCCTCGCGTCCGTAGCGGTCCTTGATGCGTACGACGTCGTCGAGCTCCGGCGTCGATGCCTCCAGGATGTCGCAGTCGGTGACTGCCTCCATGTAGTGCACCGTCCCCGGCGTGATGCGGAAGGCGTCGCCGACGCCGAGCTTCTGGTCGCGCAGCTCCTCCGTGCCCGGGAGCTTGACCCAGTAGATCAGCTCACCCGACAGCAGGTACACCGTCTCGTCCTTCTTCTCGTGGTACTGAATCGAGAGCGCCTGCCCCGCCTTCACGTGGAGGATCTTCCCCACGTAGCGGTCGGTGTGCGCCCAGATGATCTCGTGCCCCCAGGGTTTGGGAACTCGCTTTACGGCCTGTCTTCCACTCATTGCTCTGCAGTTGTCGTTACTGGCAGCTGGCAGCCGGCAGCTGGCAGCCGCCTCAATGTCCGGCCCGGAATGTAACTCTGACCCACACGGCATGCTCCCTGCCTAGCCGCGTCTACATATGCTCCTCGCTCCCCGCTACATCCCGCGCCTCGCCGCGATGGTGGGGCTGTTCACGCGCTACGGCCTCGCGGACTTCGCGAAGCAGCAGGGAATCCTCGCCCTCGCGCCCGACGCCGACGACGGCACCGCCCCGACCGGCGACATGGCCGAGAAGGCGAAGGCCTTCCGCAAGCGGCTCGTCGAGCTCGGGCCGGCGTACATCAAGCTCGGCCAGGTGCTGTCGACGCGCCCCGACCTCCTCCCCGAGCCATTCATCAAGGAGCTCGACCACCTCCAGGACGACGTCTCGCCGATCACCTTCGAGGAGGTCGAACAGACGATCCACGAGGAGTTCGACGCCCGTATCAGCAAGCTCTTTGCCTCTTTCGACGAGGAGCCCCTCGGCAGCGCGAGCCTCGGCCAGGTGCACGCGGCGACGCTGCGCGACGGGCGCGAGGTCGTGGTCAAGGTCCAGCGCCCGGGGATCCGCGAGCAGCTCGTGGACGACGTGCAGTTCTTCCGCGAGGTCGCGGGCTTCCTCTCCGCGCACACCGAGGCGGGGCGCCGCATCGACATGGTCGGCGTCATCCAGCAGCTCGAGCGGGCCCTCTCCGACGAGCTCGACTACCGGATCGAGGCGCGCAACGCCGCGACCTTCCGCCGCGCCCTCGCCGAGTTCCCGCGGCTGCTCGTGCCCCGCGTGATCGAGGCCTACACGTCGCGGCGCGTCCTCACGACGGAGCGGATCAAGGGGCTCAAGATCGACGAGGTGCCGCGCATCGCACGCATCGAGCACGACTTCACCAAGGCGGCCGACGAGCTGGCGAAGGCGTACCTCAAGCAGATCGCGATCGACGGGCACTTCCACGCCGATCCGCACCCCGGAAACGTCTTCGTCGTCATGCCGGGGTTCGACAACCCGAAG
>DATAIS010000226.1:0-6912 GCA_036262535.1 Gemmatimonadaceae bacterium
TGGACAGCGGCCACGTCGTCCGCTCGCTGAAGGCGAAGCGGCGGGAGGAGAAGCACGTCCTCGCGCCGCGAACTTCCTGAACTGCCGCTCTGGTTGGATGGTCCGACGACAGTAAAGCCGCTCGGGCTGCCCTGTACGACGAAGGTTCATCCGGATGCTGCGGATGAAACGGATCCTGCCGATGAACTGCCTGGGGGCAACCGGGGCGAGACAATCTCTCCCCGCTGGCAGCCTTGGGTGGCAGCCTTGGGTGTCAGGCTCGTTGAAATCTGGTACAATCGAATTTCAACAAGCCTGACACCGACTCGCTGGAGTGCAGAGGAGCAGATCCGCAGGATCCGCTCAATCCGCCTTCATCTGGCTGACCTTCGTCGTAATTGCCGGCCCGAGCGGCAGTTCGCCTGAGCGGCAGTTGACCGAGTGTGGTCAGGCCTGCGGGGGGTCGTCGCTCGCGAGGGCGCTGACGGGAGTCACGGTCACGTCGTGAAGCCGCCAGTCGATCGCGCGGGCGCACTCGCGCACCTCGTCGAGCCGGCGCGTCAGCTCCGCGGCGTTCATGCCGTCGAGGCGCGGCACGAGGAAGATCTGCCCGGCGACTGCGTGCCCCTGCTCGCGCATCCGCACCCCCGCATCGGCGACCCAGGGAAGCTTCTTCACCTCCGCGCGCACGAGACGCGGCAGTCCCTCGAGCGCGTGCTCGCCGAGCTTCGTCGGTGATTCGTCCATCAGGTCGGCGATGACCTGGCGGACGTTGTCCCAGCCGTCGCGAATGATCTCGAGCGAGATGAACGCCGCCGCGGCGGCGTCCCCCCACCAGTGGCCGAAGCCGACGAGCACGATGCCGACGATCGCGGCGCCCTCGGACATCCATTCGGCGCGGTTCATCCGCGACTCGGCGAAGAGGGGCTTGCTGTGGAGCGCTTCGGCAACGGGCATCTTCAGCTTGCCGAGCGTGAAGCCGATCGTGAGGCTGAAGGCGAGGGCGGCGACCATCGTCCACCCGGCCCAGATCTGGTGACCGAAGAGGACGACCGTGCCGATCGGCGGCCGCTCGCCGTGGACGAGCTTCATCAGCGAGTCGTACAGGAAGTACAACCCGACCATCGTCAGGACGCACGCCGTGACGAGGAATGCGACGGAGAGCGAGCGCAGGTAGCCGAAGGGGAAGTGCGGCGAGGGCGGGCGGAGCTCGTAGCGCATCGCCACGATCAGCGCGGCGGCGGGCACCGCGGTGAGGAGGTCGCTGACCCACGCGGTCTTCATCGCCTGCGACGCGCCGACGGTGCTCGCGAGCGCGATCGCGCCTAACGTCAGGCCGACGACGCTGGCCCACGCGAGGCGCTTCATCTTGCGCCGCGCCTCCGCCTTCTCGGGCGGGTAGGTGAACGCACCGCGGCTCATCGCGTCTCCTCCCTTGCCGCGAGCGCCGACGCGAGCAGGGCGCGCTCTTCACGGAGGAAGCGCTCGACGTAGACGAGCCAGCCGTTCTCACCGGGCGGGAGCGCGAGGACGTGCTTCTCCTCCCGCCGCTTCGCCTTCAGCGAGCGGACGACGTGGCCGCTGTCCACGTGATACGGCTTCGTGAACGCGACGTGCTTCTTCCACGGGCTATCGGCACTGAGCCCGCCGACCACGAGGTCGAGCTCGCGATCGTGGAGCGCGGTGAGGAGCTCCGATTCGTGACCGTGCGTCCAGGTCACGCGCGCACCGAGCGAACGCGCGAGCCCGTTCACGATGCGTCCTTCGACGCCGCCCGCCATCCCGCTCGAGTCGGTGACCCAGGGCGTGTCCACCGCGAAGCCGACGCGCATCGTGCCGCCGCGGATCCGGTCGAGGGTGCCGTCGGAGTCGCGCGGCAGGCCGCACGCCACCGCCAGCGCGAGGGCGAAGATGACGCGCGCGTTGGCGACGCGGCGGTTCCGATGTGACATCGCGCCGCACTTGCGCACGCGGCGTGCCTGACGACGACCCGCGCGCTCAACGCGGCAGCTGCACCTCGACGCTCGCCCAGGAACGCCCGCCACCGTCGGGCGGCGCGTAGCGCAGGTCGTAGATGCGCACGCGGCCGCCATCGAGCGGCTCGAAGACGGGAAAGCGTGACCAGCGGAGGAACGTCGCCCCGTCGCGCGTGGCCGCCGCCGCGCGCGCCGCGGGGAGGTCGGCGTTGCGCGCTACCGTACGAGTCGGGACGTAGGGCGGCCGCGACAGTGGGGAGAACCTTCCGAGCTCGTAGCTGCCCTCCAGGTCGCGGACGACGTCGCGTGGGAGGGGAAGCGCGGGCCGTGGCGCGGCCATCACCTGCCGCGCGACCGCTCGCCCCGCGCTCGCGGCTTCGCGAGAGACGCGCGCCGCCGAGTATTGCGTGAGCCCGATCATCGCCGCGATGTAGGCGGCGGCGACGGCGAGGGTGACGCGCGCCGCCCCGACCCCCCGCCAGCGTCGCGCCGCGATCACCGCGATCGCGAAGAGCGTCCAGAGCCACGGATCGACGATGAACACCGCGTCGCCGTGGAACCAGCGCCAGTCGAAGGGCGCGAGCAGGCGTACGCCGTAGGTGTTCAGCCAGTCGAGGAAGCTGTGCGACCAGACGGCGACCGCCGCGAGCGCGAGCAGCGGCGCGAAGCGCTCCGCCGGTTCGCCTCGCGCGAGCTCGGCGGCCCGGGCCCTGCGCGTCACCGCCCACGTGAGCGCCGAGATCAGCAGCGGCCAGAACGCCATCGCGAGCACCCCGTGAGTGATGCCGCGACGGAAATCGAGGCTCGCGAGCCCGTACCCTCCGATCGCGGCGACGACGTCGGCGTCGGGGGCGTTCGCGGCGAGCGCCGCCATCCAGCGCGTCCTCCGCCGCGCGGGGACGATCCCCGCTTCGGCGAGTGCGAGACCCGCCAGGGTGTGACAGAGATTGTCCATGTCGCGAAATACCGGGAAGCAGGGGCGCGCGTGGATCGGCACCAGCGGCGAAGCCGCGAGTAGTTACGCGACCTGCTGCCCCGGCTTGAGCACCACCTTGAGGCACTCGTCTTCCTTGTGCATGAAGGTGTCGTAGCCGCGCGGCGCCTCCTCGAGCGCGACCCTGTGCGTGATGACGAAGCTCGGGTCGATCTCGCCCCGTTCGATGCGGTCGAGGAGCGGCTTCGTGTAGCGCTGCACGTGGCACTGCCCGGACTTGATCGTGATCGAGCGGTTCATCAGGGAGCCCATCGGGAACTTGTCGATGAACCCGCCGTAGACGCCCACCACCGAGACGGTGCCGCCGTTGCGACAGGCCATGATCGCCTGGCGCAGCGCGACGGCCCGATCGTTCTCCCAGCGCATCGACTGCTTGGCCTTGTCGTAGAGCCCGTGCGCGCCGGGCGCGTGCGCCTCGAGGCCGACCGCGTCGATGCACTTGTCGGGGCCGCGGCCGCCCGTGAGCTCCTTGAGCGCCTCGAGGACGTTGGTCTCCTCGTAGTTGATCGTCTCGGTGGCTCCCGCCTTCTCGCGCGCGATCCGCAGCCGGAACGGGAAGCGGTCGATGGCGATGACGCGCTCGGCACCGAGCAGCCTCGCGCTCGCGATCGCGAACTGGCCGACCGGTCCGCAGCCCCAGACGGCGATGGTGTCGCCGGGGGCGATGTCGCACATCTCCGCCCCCATGTAGCCCGTGGGGAAGATGTCGGTCAGGAAGAGCACCTTTTCGTCATCGAGATGATCGGGAATCTTGAGCGGCCCGACGTCGGCGAAGGGCACGCGCGCGTACTCGGCCTGTCCGCCGGCGTAGCCGCCGAGGAGGTGCGAGTAGCCGAAGACGCCGGCGGGTGAGTGCCCCCACATCTTCTCGGCGAGATGCGCGTTGGGATTGCTGTTCTCGCAGAGCGAGAACATCTGGTTCTTGCAGCTCCAGCAGTCGCCGCAGGCGATGGGGAAGGGCACGATTACCCGGTCGCCGGGCCTGAGGTTCTTCACGCCCCTGCCGACCTCCATGATCTCGCCCATGAACTCGTGGCCCAGGATGTCGCCATGGACCATCGTCGGGACGAAGCCGTTGTAGAGGTGCAGGTCGGACCCGCAGATCGCCGTCGACGTGATGCGCACGACCGCGTCGCGCGAGTTGAGGATCTTCGGGTCGGGCACGGTGTCCACGCGGAGTTTCTTCGCGCCGTGGAAGCAGTTCGCTCTCATCTGTGATCTCCTCGTCTGTCAGGCGTTGCGATCGGATGGACGGGCGGGATGCGGGGTCGTCGGCCCCACGACGGCGTCCGAGAGGACGATCTCGCCTGTCTCGATGAGCTGCTTGACGCGCCGGAGGTCGCGCTGGAGCTCGGTCTGCGGAATGGCCTTGAAGAGCGCGACGAGCTTCGCGCCGAGCGCGCCGCCCCGCGGGTGGTATTCCATGACGGCGTGCACCTCGGTGCCGCGGTCGCCGGTGGCGCGGACGAAGCGGAGCGAGCCGGTGTTGTCCACGCTCTCGCGCTCGAGCGAATGCCAGGAGAGGAGCTCGTTCTCGCGCTCCTCGTCGATCTCCGCGTCCCACTCGACGCTCATCCCGACCGGGGCCCTGGCCTTCCAGTGGGAGCCGCGCTCGCTGGTGACGCGGACCGCCTCGAGGTGGGTCATCACCTGGGGCAGGTTCTCGAGGTTGCGGAAGTACTCGTAGACTTCTTCCACCGGCCTGTTGATCGTCACGGTCGCACGCAGCTTGACCGTGCCCTTCTGGGCATCGGCGAGCGCGAAGCTGCCCGGATCGTGTCCGGCCTCGGGACTCTTCTCGCTCGTCATCTGCATCGCGACG
This sequence comes from Gemmatimonadaceae bacterium, assembly GCA_036262535.1. Classification (GTDB taxonomy): domain Bacteria; phylum Gemmatimonadota; class Gemmatimonadetes; order Gemmatimonadales; family Gemmatimonadaceae; genus JABFXC01. Next base: position 4,772 of record DATAIS010000226.1, read on the forward strand.
AGGGCGTCGACGGCGGCACAGGCGACGACGGCGACGCCGGCGGCGGCGAGGCGGCCGCGATCGTTCTTCCCGTTCTGCATGGCGCGACCGATCGAGGCAAGATCGACGAGGTCGCCGATGACGCGGTTCCACATCCAGTAGGTCGGCTCGGGGCGCGTCAGGATTGCCGCGCCGGCGGCCAGCTCCCGGGCGCCGTAGGCACTCCGCACGAGGCCGCCGTGCTCTTCGCCATCCTCGATGCCGATGAAGCGCTGGAAGCCGCGCGGCGCCAGCGTCTGCCAGAGGCCGAGGCCGATGCTGAACCAGCCCATCGCCGTCGCGCCGGGGTGTCGCTTCGGGTTTCCGTGCTCGTCGTGGCGCCGTGTGATCGAGTTCTCGCGCGGGTGCAGCGTCGTCGAGACGTCGTCGTCGCCCCATTCGCGTTCCCCGGCCCTGCCCGGTGATGGCTGCGTGCTCATGTGCTTCGTCTCCTCGTGCGGTTGAATCGTGCACGTACATCGAGCACGCGACGCCCAGCAGACGCCGTGCCTTGTGCGGCTCAACGCCACGGGTGCGAAGTGGAGCCCGTCGCACGGAAACGAACAACGCCGCGCGATTCGCTGCCGTTAGGCGCGGCTTCGGCAGCGACGAAGGCTGCCCGGCCGCAGGGGCGGGTTCGGTGCATATTCCACAGGGAGCCGCCCCGCGCTGTTGGACCCGAAGCGCTCCCGGCTGTGGCGTGACGGGCGGGGCGCGAAACCAGTCGCTTTCGTATGCAGCCGTCCCTCCTTCGCCGCGGCGCGCTCGCCACTGCGCTCGCCACCCTCGCTGCCTGTGGCGGCGACCGAAAGGCAGCCCCCGAACCGCCGCGCGCGACGACGGTCGAGGCGGTCAGCAGCGTCACGATGACCGCCACCGTCGGCGCGGACGTGCCGGAGCCGCCGACAGTGCGCGTGCGCGACCAGGCCGGGCGTCCGATGGCCGGGGTGAGCGTCGTCTTCGGGATGTATGCGTACGGTGGCAGCATCCAGCAGCTCTCGGCCTTCACGGGCGGCGACGGAACGGCGTCGGTGCTGCGCTGGACGTTAGGCCCGATGAGCGGGCAGCAGCAGCTCGCGGCCAGCGTCGGCTCGCTGACGCCGCTCCTCTTCACGACGACCGCGCTTCCCGGCCCGCTCGACCGGATCGCCCCTGCGTGGGGCGGGGCGATCCAGGGAACAGTCGGTGATCCCTCGCCGCGCACTGCGAACGTGCTCGCGCTCGACTCGTACGGCAACGTCATCTCGGGGGTGACCGTCGCGTTCAACGTCGTCGCCGGCGGCGGGAGCGTCGCGAACCCGACGTCGACGACTGGCGCCGCCGGCACCGCGACGCCGGGCGCATGGACGATGGGCACGACGCCGGGATCGAACATCCTCTCGGCGAGCGTCCCCGCGAGCCCCGCGGTCACCCCCGTCAGCTTCACCGTCGATGCGCGTCCGGGCATCCCGGCGACGATCGTCGCCGACGTCGCGATCGATTCGGTCGGCGTGGTCGCGAGCGACGCGAGCGCGGCACCGGCCGTGATCGTGAGGGACCGCTTCGGGAACGCGGCCGCCGGCCGGACCGTCACCTTCGACGCCCTCGGCGGCACGAGCACCGTCGCCGCGACCACGGTCGCCGCCGACAGCGCCGGCCGCGCCTCGGCGGGACGCTGGACGTTAGGCACGCGGGCCGGCATCCAGCAGGTGCGCGCGACGGGCGCCGCAGGGGTCGAGCTCTCGTTCAGCGTGCGCGCGATGCCGGGTCCGGCGAGCGTCGTCGCGACTGCCGCGGGGAACGGGCAGCGGGGGCACGTCTCGACGACGCTGCCCGTCGCCCCCGCCGCACGGGTAACCGACGCCTGGGGGAACGCCGTGGCCGGCGTCGGCGTCACGGTAGCCGTCGGCGACGGCGGCGGCAGCATCGGCGGCAGCGGCGGCACGAGCGACGCCAACGGCCTCGTGCCGCTGGGAAGCTGGACGTTAGGTCCCGCCGCGGGGCGCAACACGCTCGTCGCGACAGGGAGCGGGATCGCCGCGCCGGCGACCTTCGTGGCGGTCGGCGGCGGCGGCGAGCCGGCGCAGTCGACGGTGCTCGCGGGCACCGGACAGACCGGCCCGGTCGCGACGGTGCTGCCGATC
>DATAIS010000227.1:0-5445 GCA_036262535.1 Gemmatimonadaceae bacterium
CCGGTCGAAGGGTGGCCGACGAGCCTCCGCACCGCCGCCGGCATCGTGCTCGCCGCGCCGCTCGGCACGATCCTCCTCTGGGGACCCGAGCTCGTCCAGATCTACAACGACGCCTACCGGCAGGTCATGGGGGCGAAGCACCCGCGCGGGCTCGGGCAGCGCAACATCGACTGCTGGCCCGAGGCGTGGGACTTCACCGGCCCCGTCTACGAGGCGGTGATGGAGCGCGGCGAGTCGCTCGCCTTCACCGACCAGCGGCTCGTCCTCGAGCGGCGCGGGCGCCCCGAGGAGACCTTCTTCACCCTCACCTACAGCCCCATTCCCGACGACCGCGGCCAGGTCGGAGGCATCTTCGTCACCGTCGTCGAGACGACGACGCAGGTGCGGGTGCGCGAGATCGTCGAGAGTGGCCAGATCGAGGCGGCGCTGCGCGCGAACGAGGCGCGCAACCGTTTCCTGCTCGAGCTCAACGACCGCATCGCGCCCCTCGGCGACCCGGAGGCGGTGCAGCTCGAGGCGGCACGCCTGCTCGGCGAACACCTCGGCGCCGACCGCGCCGGCTACGCGGAGATCCTTCCCGACGGGGAGACGTCGGTCGTCACCCGCAACTACACCAGCGGCGTCCCCAGCATCGAGGGCCGCCACCGCGTCGCCGACTACGCGCCGACGCTGCTGGCGGCGCTCGGGAGCGGGCGCACGGTCGTGCGCGCCGACGTCGCCAGCGACCCGGCCTTCAGTGCCGCCGAGAAGGCCGCGCACGCGGCGCTCGAGATCGGCGCGACCGCCGACATCCCACTCGTACGTGATGGGCGCCTGACGGCGGTGATGTTCGTCCACTACCGAGGGCCCCACGCCTGGACCGAGGACGAGCTCTCGCTGATCTCGGCGGTGGTGGGACGGACGTGGGATGCCGTCGAGCGGTCGCGCGCCGAGGCCGCGCTGCGCGAGAGCGAGGCGAAGTACCGCACGCTCTTCGAGTCGATGGACGAGGGGTTCTGCGTCATCGAGGTGCTGTTCGACGACACCGGGCGGGCGGCGGACTATCGCTTCGTCGAGGCGAACCGCGCCTTCCTCCGCCAGACCGGGCTCCGCGACGCCGTCGGCCGGCGAATCCGCGAGCTCGTCCCCGACCAGGACGCGCACTGGTTCGAGGTGTACGGACGGGTCGCCCTCACGGGCGAGCCCCAGCGCTTCGAGGCGCCGGCCGAAGCGTTAGGCCGCTGGTACGACGTCTACGCCTTCCGCATCGGCGAGCCGGACGAGCGCCGCGTCGCCATCCTCTTCGACGACATCAGCGCCCGCAAGCGCGCCGAGGCCGAGCGCGAGCGGGCGCTCGCGGCCGCCCAGTCGGCGCGCGCCGAGGCGGAAGGGGCGAGTCGCGCCAAGGGGGAGTTTCTCGCCGTGATGTCGCACGAGCTGCGCACGCCGCTCAACGCGATCGGCGGCTACGCCGAGCTGATCGAGCTCGGGCTGCACGGGCCGGTCACCGAGCAGCAGCGCGCCGACCTCGCGCGCATCCAGGCGAGCCAGCGCCACCTGCTCGGCCTCATCAACCAGATCCTCAACTACACGCGCGTCGACGCCGGCGCGGTCCGCTACGACCTCACCGACATCGTCGCCGCCGAGGCGCTCGCCGCGGCCGAGGCGCTGGTCGTTCCCCAGATACGCGCGCGTGGCCTGACGTACGTGCTCGACACCTGTTCGCGAGAGATGCGGCTGCGCGCCGACCGCGAGAAGGTGCAGCAGATCCTGCTCAACCTGCTCTCGAACGCGATCAAGTTCACCGATCCGGGGGGCGAGGTGCGCGTCGCGTGCACCGACGCCGGCCGCATGGTGGCGATCGCGGTCAGCGACACCGGCGTCGGCATCGACCACGACAAGCTCCTTCACATCTTCGAGCCGTTCGTGCAGGTGGACCAGCGCCTGACGCGCCCGCACGACGGGCTCGGACTCGGCCTCGCGATCAGCCGCGACCTCGCGCGCGGCATGGGCGGCGATCTCACCGTCGAGAGCGCGCCCGCAATGGGCAGCACCTTCACCCTGTCGCTGCCGCGCGCGGGGTGACGCGAGCGACACTGTCGGCGTGCTGTCATCCCTCGCGAGCGGAGCGAGCGATGGGACCTTCCCTCACTGTCTTGGGAATCGGAAGCGGGGAGCTGGAGAGAACGGCAATCGGGAGCTGGATAGGGAGGCTCCGATTGGGATCGGAATCGGGAGGTGGGACGCCCTCCTCAGCGAGTGGCCCTCCCACCTCCCGTTCCCTTTCCCGATCGGTCCCTTCCGATCCCGCATCCCCGTTGCGGTTCCATTCAGCTCCCAGCTCCTCGCTCCCAGGAGACCTCGATCCAGGGACAGGAGGTCCCCGCAGGCGCTGCGCGCCTGCGGGATGACAGGAACGACCCCTACGCGGCGCCGAACTTCTTCTCCAGCTGCTCCGCGGCCGTGAGGTGTCCACGCACGCCGTCGCGCGCGTGCTCGAGCAGCGTCCGGATCTCCTCGTTCTTCTTCCGGCCGAGCGCGTCCTCGATCTCGTCGAGCACCTTCTTGTGCATCTTCACCTCGTGCTCGACGAAGGCTTCGTCGTATTCCTTCCCCTTCGCCTTGCCGTTGAGGTCCTGCATCCCCTCGCGGTGGTCGTCGAGCAGGTCCTCGTCGGCCTTCGGCACCGCCGGCGTGATGTTGAGCTTCTGCGCGGTGCTCGTCGCCTCGGTCTTGAGCGCGCGGTGCTCGCCGATGATGCGCTGCGCGAAGGCGCGCACCTGCGGGTCGGTCGCCTTCGTGCGCGCCGCGCCGCCGATCTCGACCTCGGCGTCGTTGTAGGCGTTGATGAAGCCGATCAGCTCCGCGTTGGTGTACTCGCGGCCCGCGATGCGGCCGGCGAGAGAGTCGGTCGCGCTGCCGACCGCGTCACCCGCGCGGCCTAACGCGTCGCCGACCTGGCCGGCGGCGGTGTCGACCTCGGCGCCCGCGCGATCGCGGTCGCCCTTCGTGCAGGCCCCGAGCGCGGCGACGGTCGTCACCGCGAGCAGCAGCCGGCCTGTCTTCCATGCGATCATCATGATCATCTCCTCGTTGGTACGGGACCCAGGCAGAGACGGTCGTCCGCGCTGCGCCCCGCTCGTACGGTAGCGCACGAGAACCCTCAATCGGCATGCCACTTCGGGCAAAGAACGCTGGACGGCCGCGCACGTCGCCCGAGGCGGGCTCGACCGCAGCCGTCTCGCCATCATCCCTCGCGAGCGCAGCGAGCGATGGGACCCGCCCTCCCCGCGCAGGGGAGCAGGTCCCGGTCACCAAATCGGTCAATAATTAGTGCCATACGCTACGAGATTGCTGCACAAGATCAATGTTGACAGTATGTTAGGTCATTCATTGACCCGGACAGTAAAGCGGACATATATTGTCGGGTGCCACTCGCCGACCTGGAGCCGCTGCTCCCCGACTTCGCCAGCCTCCAGGCGCCCGCCCGGGCGGTCATCGCCCGCGCGCAGGACGTTGGCCGACACCTGCATCCGGCGACGCTCGACGCGATCACGGAGCTTCTCCGCACGATCAACTGCTACTACTCCAACCTGATCGAGGGGCACGACACACATCCCGTCGACATCGAACGCGCGCTCGCTGGAGAGCTATCGCGCGACCCGAGAACGCGGGACCTCCAGATCGAGGCACGCGCGCATATCGAGGTACAGCGGCTCATCGAGGCCCGTCTCGCGACCGAGCCTGGCCTGAACGTCTGCAGCGCCGAGTTCCTGAAATGGGTTCATCGCGCGTTCTACGAGCGCCTGCCCGACGCGTATCGGATCGTCAGGAATCCTGCGGCCACGCGTGAAGAACGTGTCGTACCGGGCGAGCTGCGGAGGTACGACGTCCGCGTCGGCGATCACATCGCCCCCAGCCACCTGGAGCTCGATGAGCTGCTTGCTCGATTCGCCGAGGCGTACGAACCCGCCACGATGCTTCGCGAGGACCGGGGCGACCGTGCGCTCGCCGCGCTCGGGGCTGCTCATCATCGATTGCTCTGGATCCACCCGTTCGGGGACGGAAACGGTCGCGTGACGCGACTCATGACCGATGCCTATCTGCGACGGATAGGCGTTGGCGCCCACGGCCTCTGGACCGTCTCCCGCGGCCTCGCCCGGACACGCGATCGCTACAAGGAGATGCTCGCCAACGCCGATCAGCGGCGCTGGAACGATTACGACGGACGCGGCGAACGCTCGGCGCGCGCCCTCGACCAGTTCTGCGCATTCTTCCTCGAGATCTGCGCCGATCAGGTCGCGTACATGAGTACACTGCTGGCAGTGGACCGCCTCCGCGATCGCTTCAGCGCGTACTGTCGCGCCCGCGCCAGCGGCATGCTTGCAGCACCCGGTGCGGAGCATCTACCGCTTCGCCCGCGCCGGGGGCGGCCGCCGACGGCGTTTCGTGCCGAAGCGACGCGGCTCCTGCTGACTCTGTTCGCGCAGGGGCCTGTTCGACGCGAGGACGTGGAGGAGATCGCAGGACTCGCCGATCGCACGGCACGGCGGATGGTCAGCTCGCTCCTCGGGGAAGGCTTGATCGCGTCGGCGAGCCAGAGAGCGCCGCTCGTCCTTCGTTTTCCAGCGCACGTTGCACCGTACGTGTTTCCCGGCCTCTACGGTGACCCGGTCCTGTAGTCTCGTCGCAGGCCGACTACCGACCACGCGCCGCGGTCATGCGGCGGCGGACTTCGTCGAACCAGTTCAGCACGACGACGCACTTGGACCCGCCGTCCGTCGGCTGGAGGAAGACGAACCGGTTGCCGTCGGGCATGGCGGTGAAGGTCACGTGCGCGTTAGGGTTGCTCCCGTACACGTCGTCGAAGAGCTCCTCGCGCTGCACGCTCGGCGCACCGTCGTGCCACGTGATTCGCGCCGCCATGACCTTGCCGTTCGCGCGGTAGAACAGCTCGCGGCCCGTCGGCGACCAGAGGGGATCGACCGCGCCATCCGTGGAGACCTGGACGCGCGGGCCGTCGCCGGGCATCTCGCGCACGTAGACCTCGTAGCGCCCGGACTCGTTCGACAGATAGGCCAGCCAGCGCCCATCCGGCGACACGCTCGGCGCTGACTCGTCGGCGTCGCTCGTGACGAAGGGACGGAGCGCGCTCGGAGTATCGACCGGCGCGATGAAGATGTCGCGCGGGCCCCCGGCCCTGAGGCGCACGGCGAGGAACCCCTGGTTCTGGCGGGGGATCGAGACCTCCCACGTCGGCCGCCTGTCGTCGATGTAGCGACGTGCCGCTCCACTCCCGTCCGCCGACTGGACGAAGAGCCCCGTGCTGCTGTCCGAGCTGACTGTGACGATGCTCCTTCCGTCGGGTGTCCATTCGGGGCGCTCGCCACCTCCGCGCGTGAGGCGCGTGAGCGCACCGGTTCTGGTGTCGAACACCCAGGTGTCGCTCGTGATCGTCGAGGAGCC
>DATAIS010000228.1:0-8688 GCA_036262535.1 Gemmatimonadaceae bacterium
CGCGAACGGTCCGAGCTGCCACGCGTCAGGCACCGGAGCCTTCGCCCCCCGCGCGCGCAGCGCCTGGTAGATCCGCACGTTGAGCATCGCGCCCGTGATGCCCGTGTGCTCGTCGGCGACGCGCGGCTCGTCGGCGACGCCGAGTCGCTGGGCGAGCGCGCCGTTGGTCAGGTCGCGCATGCCGAGCGACCAGGCCATCGAGGGGATGTCGAGCACGAAGTAGTGGTAGATCGTGCGCCAGCTCGAGCCACGCGCGCGGAAGAGATGGTCGAGGAAGGCAGCGTCGAACTGGCTGTTGAACGCCACCATCATCGTCGGCCGTGCGCCGGCGACGCGTCGATGGAACGCGATGATGCTGTCCACCGCGCGCGCGGGGGCGAGCGCGCGCATCCTGCGCCACTTCGCGGCATCAAAGCCGTTGACGCGACGCGCGCCCTGCGAAAGCCGCTCTGGATGCTGCGGCATGACGCGCAGGAAGAGGCTGTCCACGACGCGGCCATCGAGATCGGTCATGACGAGCCCGAGGTCGATCATCTCGTGCCAGCCCGGCACGAGCCCGGTGGTCTCGACGTCGATGTGCGCGAGGAGCCAGTCGCCGGGGGCGGAGACGGGTGTCGATCGCGGAACGCGGGACGAGTCCGCGGCCGCAACGTACGAGGGGACCCGCTGCGCGCCGGCCGTCGCGGCGACGAGAAGCGCAATGGGAAGTGCGAGTCGAAGCATGTGGAGGATGGTCGCACCTCGTCCTGGACGCCGCAACGTCGCGCAGAGGCCAAGCGGTGATCGTCGCGCGATCGCACCACCCGCGGTCATCCCGCGGGCGCGAAGCGCCGGCTGGGACCTTCTCTCCCTGGCTCGTGGCCCGGTCGGAGCGAGGGAGCTGGGAGCTGAACTGAACCGCAACGGGGATGCGGAACTGGAAGGAGCCGATCGGGACAGGGAAGGGGAGGTGGGACGGTCGAATGCGCGATACTGGCTTCCCACCTCCCGATTCCAGTCCCCCTCGGAACCTCCCTGTCCAGCTCCCGATTGCGGTTCTATTCAGCTCCCAGCTTCCTATCCTGGCCACACGACCTGGAAAGAAGGTCCCAGCACGCGCTCTCGCGCGTGCGGGATGACGAGGAAGATGACATCCGGGGGTACTGAGGCGTACCTTGAAGCCGATGGCCAGCCGGACCTCTTTCGATATCGGGCTCTTCGACGGGCCCGGTGAGATGCGCGCGCTTTGCCGCGAATTCGACTGGAGCGCGACGCCGCTCGGGCCCGTCGAATCGTGGTCGCACGCGCTCCGCACGACCGTCTCGACGCTGCTCGCCTCCCGCCACCCGATGTTCCTCTTCTGGGGGCCGGAGGGCGTCCAGTTCTACAACGACGCCTACCGCCCCAGCCTCGCCGGCGGCGGGCGGCATCCGCGCGCGCTCGGCATGCGCGGGTGCGACTTCTGGGTCGAGATCTGGGACATCATCGGCCCCCAGATCGCCACGGTGATGGGCGGGGGCGACGCGACCTGGCACGAGGACCAGCTCGTCCCCATCGAGCGCAACGGGCGCATCGAGGAGGTCTACTGGACCTACAGCTACAGCCCCGTGCGCGACGACGACGGCAGCGTCGCGGCCTGCCTCGTCGTCTGCCAGGAGACCACCGAGCGCGTCCTCGCCGCGCGGCGGCTGCACACACTGCACCGGCTCGCCGCCCTGCCGCAGCTCGCGGACTTCGAGTCGACGGTCGAGGCGGCGTGCCAGATCCTCGCGTCGGACGACGCCGACGTCCGCTTCTGCCACTGCACGTTAGGCACCGATGGCAATGGCGATGGCGACGGCAAAGCACCGGTCGCCGTCGCGCCGCTCGAGCACGCGCCGACGGGCCGGACGTTCGGGACGCTGACCGTCGGGCTCAGCGAGCAGCTCCCCTTCGACGCGAACTACGAGGATTTCGTCCGCACCGCGGCGCGCGACATCGCCGGCCAGCTGCTGCAGGTCGAGAGCGCCGCCGAGCATGCACGGCTGACGCGCGCACTCCGGCTCGAGCGCGAGCGCCTCGCCTTCGTCTTCGAGCACACGCCTGCCTACCTCGCCATCCTGCGTGGGCCGGAGCACGCCTTCGAGCTCGCCAACGACGCGTACTACCAGCTCATCGGACAGCGCGAGATCATCGGCAAGCGGCTGCTCGATGCGCTGCCCGAGATCCGCGGCCAGGGGTTCGACGAGCTGCTCGACGCCGTGCTCCGCACCGGCGAGCCGTACATCGGCCAGGAGGTGCCGGCACTGCTCGCGCGCACCCCCGGCGCTCCCCCCGAGGAGCGCTTCGTGGACATGGCCTACCTGCCGATCATCGAAGCCGACGGATCGCGCTCCGGCATCGTCGTCCACGGCACCGACGTCACCGAGCACGTGCACGCGCGCCGCGAGGTGGAGCGGCTGCTCTCGGCGAGCGAGCGGGCGTTCGGGGCGCTGGCGGAGAGCGAGGAGCGCTACCGCCTCGCCGCCGAGACGGCGCGCCTCGGCACCTGGACCTGGGACGTCGTCGCGGACCGCGTGACCTTCGACAGCCGCGTCGCCGACATCTTCGGGCTCGATGGAGATGGCGCCACCAGCGTGGCGATCATCTCGACGCGCGTTCACCCCGAAGACCAGGATCTCGTCAATACGGCGCTGGCCGCGGCGCTGGACCCCGCCGGCCCTGGCCGGTACGAGGCGGAGTACCGCGTCGTGCGTCCCGACGGGACCGAGCGCGAGGTGGTCACGGCCGGCCGCGCCTTCTTCATCGGCGGCGCGGGCGAGCACAGGCCATCCCACGTGATCGGAACCGTCCTCGACGTCACCGTCGAGCGCACGACGCGTCGCGAGCAGGAGCGGCTGCTGCGCGAAAGCGAGCGTGCGCGCGCGGCACTGATCGCGAGCGAGGCGCGCTTCCGCACCGTGCAGGACGCGAGTCCCGACGCGTCGCTTCTCGCGCGCGCGATCAGGAACGAGTCGGGGGAGATCGTCGACTTCCTCCTCACCTACGCGAACGCTGCGTCGCAACGCATCCTCGTCGGCAGCGACGAGAGGGTCGTCAACCGGACGATGCGCGACGCCTTTGCCGAGTCGGTCACCGCGGGCCGGCTCGAGACCTACAGCCGCGTCGTCGAGACGGGCGTCCCATGGCAGGCCGACGTCGAGTACTCGCGCGGCGACGTGCGACGCGGACTTCGCGTCACGGCGGTGAAGGTCGGCGACGCGATTCACATCAGCGCGGTCGACCTGTCGGAGCGGCTGCGCGTCGCCGCGGAGCGCGAGCGGCTGCTCACGATCGCCGAGAACGCGCGCGCCGAGGCCGAACGGGCGCGCATCGCCGCCGAGGAAGCGAACCGCGCGAAGGCGGAATTCCTTGCGACGATGTCCCACGAGTTGCGGACGCCGCTGAACGCGATCGGCGGCTACGCCGAGCTGATCGAGCTGGGAATTCATGGACCGGTGACGGAGCCACAGCGTGAAGCGCTGGCGCGCATCCAGGCCAGCCAGCGCCACCTCCTCGGCCTCATCAACGACGTCCTGAACTACACGCGCGTCGAAGCGGGCGCGGTGCGCTACGACATCGAGCGTGCGCCGGTGATGGAGGCGCTCATCGCGTGCGAAGCCCTGACGGCGCCGCAGATGCGCGCGAAGCAGCTCACCTTCCATCAGGCACACGCCGACCCGTCGCTGGCGGTGACGGCCGACCGCGAGAAGCTGCGACAGATCCTGCTCAACCTCCTCTCGAACGCGACGAAGTTCACCGACGCCGGTGGAACGATCGAGGCGCGGGTAATGGAAGCGGGTGCGGTGGTGACGATCGAGGTCGAGGACACGGGCCGCGGCATCGCCCCGGATCAGATGGAGAGGATCTTCGAGCCCTTCGTGCAGGTGGACGCGCGCTTCACGCGCACCGAGCAGGGCGTCGGGCTGGGCCTCGCGATCTCCCGCGATCTCGCGCGCGGGATGGGCGGCGATCTCGTGGCCGCGTCGAAGGTCGGCGTGGGATCCACGTTCCGGCTCTCGCTTCCGCGGGGCTGATCGAACGGCATGTGAAGATCCGGCCGCTCACCACCGACAACGAGCTGAAGCAGTGCGTCGATCTGCAGCGCGAGATCTGGGGCGCCGACTTCGACGACATCGTTCCGCCGTCCATTCTCAAGGTCGCGCAGAAGATCGGCGGCGTCGCCGCGGGTGCGTTCGATGAACGTGGCGAGATGCTCGGCTTCGTCTTCGGCATGGCCGGAGTTCGCGAGGGGAAGATCATTCACTGGTCGGACATGCTCGCGGTGCGGGCCGCGTCGCGCGATTCCGGCGTCGGACGAAGGCTGAAGGAGTTCCAGCGCCAGGCGGCCCGCGCGGCCGGGGCGACGACGATGTACTGGACCTACGACCCGCTCGTCGCGCGCAACGCGCACCTCAACTTCAACCGCCTCGGCACGACGGTGGACGAGTACATCGAGGACATGTACGGCGCCTCCGAGAGCGACCTGCATCGCGGCTTCGGCACCGACCGCTTCGTCGTCGCGTGGCCGCTCGACCGCGAGCCGGACCGCGGTCCTGAGCCGACGGAGGCCGAGCGGAGCGCTCCGGTGATCAACGGGGAGATGGTGGACGGCCGGTCGGCGCTGGCGGTGACGGGCGGCGGCGAGCTGCGCGTCGCCCGCGTCGCGATCCCGAGCGACATCGTGAAGGTCCGCGACGAGTCAACCGAGCGCGCGGCGCAGTGGCGCGCGTCCACCCGCGCCGCCTTCAGGTGGGCGCTGCACCATGGCTGGCGTCCCGTCCGCGTCTACGCCGATCCCGGCCGCGCACTCTCGTACTACGTACTTCGAAAGTCATGATTCACATAGAGCGCATCGATCTGCGCGAGATCAGGCTTCCGCTCAAGGAACCCTTTCGCATCTCGTCGGGCGTCTGCGAGGAGCGCCGCATCACGCTCCTCGAGCTCACCGATTCCAGCGGCGTCGTCGGCTGGTCGGAGTGCGTCGCCGGGGAGCTGCCGAACTACAGCTCGGAGACCGTCGAGACGGCGTGGCACGCCACCCGTGAATGGCTCGCGCGACGCGTCATTGGCCGTCGCCTCGAGGGCCCGGAGATCGTGCACGACATCCTCGCCCGCGACATCTGCGGCCACAACATGGCCAAGGCCGCGCTGGAGATGGGATGCTGGGACGTCGCCGCGCGGCTGATGCAGGTCTCGCTCTCGCGCCTCCTCGGTGGAACGCGCGACCGCGTGCCGACGGGGATCTCGATCGGCATCCAGGCCGATCCCGACGCGCTCGTCCAGCGCGCGCGGCGCGCGCTCGCCGACGGGTACCGGAAGATCAAGGTCAAGATCCGCCCCGGCGCCGACGTCGAATACGTCGGGGCGGTCAGGCTCGCACTCGGTCCCGCGGTGGACCTGATGGCCGACGCGAACTCCGCCTATCGGCTCGCCGACGCCGAGCACCTGAAGAAGCTCGACGACTTCGACCTGATCATGATCGAGCAGCCACTCGGCCAGGACGATCTGATCCGCCACGCCGAGCTCCAGCGGCGGCTCAGGACACCGATCTGTCTCGACGAGTCCATCACCGACGTCGAGAAGTGCGAGGACATGATCGCGCTCGGCAGCGGACGGATCGTGAACATCAAGCCGGGGCGCGTGGGCGGCTTCACGGTCTCGAAGCGCATCCACGACGTCTGCCAGCAGTACGGGATACCCGTCTGGTGCGGCGGGATGCTCGAGAGCGGGATCGGCCGGGCGCACAACATCGCGCTCGCCTCGCTCCCCAACTTCTCGCTCCCGGGGGATCTGTCGCCGAGCTCGCGCTACTGGGAGCGCGACATCGTGCGTCCCGAATGGACGATGGACGCCGAGGGGATGGTGACCGTTCCCGCGGGCAAGGTCGGCTTCGGCGTCGAGCTCGACATGGACCGCATCGATGACCTCACCGTCAGGCGCGAGACGCTCGGCGGCCGCGCGAAGGCGGTGGTGTGAGCGAGGGCGTCACGGCGCTCGTCGACGCGGCGCTGCGCGATCGCCTCGTCGCATTGAGGCGCGAGATCCACGCCGACCCCGAGCTCTCCAACGACGAGCACCGTACCGCGGCGCGGCTCGAGCAGGCGTTGAAGGAGCTCGGCGTCGGCGACGTGCGACGCATCGGCAGGACCGGCCTGCTCGCGCGAGTGCCTGGCCGGAAGCGCGGCGCTCGCGTGCTCGCGATCCGCGGCGACATCGACGCCCTGCCGATCACCGAGGAGACGGGGCTGCCCTACGCGTCGCGGAACGCGGGCGTGATGCACGCGTGTGGCCACGACGTGCATGCGACGTGGGCGGTGGGCGCTGCGGCACTGCTCGCGCGCGAGCCCGCCGAGCGCGATGTGGTGGTGCTGCTGCAGCCCGCCGAGGAGCAGGGCGACGGTGCGCTGCAGATGATCGCGGGGGGCGCGCTCGACGGCGTCGTCGCGATCTTTGGCGGGCACGTCGACCGACGCTTCGCGGTCGGTCAGGTCGTCGCCGACACGGGTCCGCTCGCGGCGTCGGCGGACACCTTCACCATCGAGCTCACGGGGCAGGGCGCGCACGCGGCGCGACCGCACGAGAGTGCCGACCCGATCGTCGGAGCGGCGGCGGTGGTGACCGCGCTGCAGACGATCGTCGCGCGGCGGCTCAACCCGGCGACGGCGGGCGTGGTCACGGTGGGAACGATCCGCGCCGGCACGGCCGCGAACATCATCCCCGGCAATGCGACGCTCGCGGGCACGGTACGGGCGACCGACCCCGCGTCGAGGGCGCTGATGCTCGAGGAGGTGGGGCGACTCGCGACCGGCATCGCCGCCGCGCACCGCCTCACGGCGAAGGTGAGCTTCGACCGCGACTCGCCGCCGATCGTCAACCCGCCGCAGCCGGTCGCGTGGGCCCGCGAGGCCGTGACGAGCCTCCTCGGCGCCGACGCCCTCGTGCCGTTAGGCACGACGAACATGGCCGCCGAGGATTTCGCGCATTACATGGAGCTGGTCCCCGGATGCTTCCTGCGCATCGGCGCGCGCGAGGAGGGCGGGGAAGTCATCCCCGCCCACGCGCCGAAGTTCCACGCCGCCGAGGAGAGCATCTTCGTCGGCGCCGCCGTTCTCGCCGAGACCGCTCGTGTGGCAGCCCGGGCGCTCCTTTGAGGGCTGGCTGGGCCAACTGCATAACCACAGAGGGCCACCGAGGGCACAGAGTAGACCCGACACAGAGCAGTACAACTGCTTTTGGGGGCGTAGGGTGAGATGATCTCGCCTTACGCCCCTCAAAGCAGTCCTTCTCTGTGTCGCACTTCTCTGTGCGCCCTGTGGCCCTCTGTGGTTATGTAGTTGCCGTAAGAGCCTAACGCCCGCGACGCAGCACGCGTCCCGGGTAGTTGCCGGTGGTACGCATGTTGGCGTAGACGGGCCGGCCGTTCACCCAGACGCTCGAGATGCCGTCGGCAGTGAGCTGCGGATCGGCGGGGGTGGCGCGGTCGAGGATCCGGTCGGGGTCGAAGAGGACGAGGTCGGCGTAGTAGCCCGGGGCGATGGTGCCGCGCTCGCGCAGGCCGACGTGTGCCGCCGCGAGGGAGGTCATCCTGCGGACCGCGTCGGGGAGCGTCGTCACCTTCTGCTCGCGCACGTAGCGGCCGAGGACGCGCGGGAAGGAACCGAAGCCCCGTGGGTGGCGGCCCTGGAGCTCGCCGTCGCTGCAGATGTTGGAGTGCGGCCAGGCGATGAGCTGGGCGATGTCGCGCTCGTCCATGCTCGTGCCGATCACGCCCTGTCCGCCGCGGCCGCCGCTCTTCCGCGCCGCCTCGCTCGTCGCGATCAGCCACTCGAGCGTCGTGGCGGGATCGCTGTTCCGCATCTTCGAGATCTCGGCGACGGTCTTGCCCGCGTACTCGGGCTGCGGCTCGAAGCGCGAGAGGAGCAGCCCTTCCGGCGCCGCGACCTCGCGCAGCACGAACTCGGTCGTCGCGCGATTGCTGAAGTCGCGCTGCGGGTAGAGCACGGTGAGCGTCGACTGCCAGTACTGGTAGGGGTAGACGTCCATCGTGATGTCGACGCCGGCGGCACGCGCCGAGTCGAGCTTCGCGATCAGCCGCGGCGCCTGTCCCCAGAGCGAGCGCATGGCGAGCTTGCCGTGGGAGATCTGGACCGGCATCCGATTGGCGGCGCCGATACGGATGATCTCGTCCACCGCGCTCCAGAAGTCGCGGTCCTCGCTCCTGATGTGCGAGATGTAACGGCCGCCGGAGTCGGCGGCCACCTTCGCGAGCGCGACGACCTCGCTGCGATCGGAGTAGATCCCGGGATCGTACTCGAGGCCGGACGACAGGCCTAACGCTCCCGCCCCCATCTCCTGCGCCACGAGCGCCTTCATCCGCTCGACCTCGGCGGGCGTCGCCGCGCGCTTGAAGTCTTCGCCCATGACGCTGTCGCGCACCGTCCCATGGCCGACGTACGACGCGACGTTGGCGGCGACGGGGGTCGCCTCGAGATCGCCGAAGAAGCGCGCGAGTGGAAGACGCGACCCTCCGTCCTGCCCGACGATGATCGTCGTCACCCCCTGGCTGACCACCGCGAGCATGCCGCGATTCTCCGCCAGGTTCCGGTCATGGTGCGAGTGCGTGTCGATGAAGCCCGGCGCGAGCGCGAGCCCGCCGGCGTCGATCACCGAGTCGCGCGGATCGAGGGC
>DATAIS010000229.1:0-20827 GCA_036262535.1 Gemmatimonadaceae bacterium
CGCCTGCGGCAACGACCTCACCGACGGCGGAACGACGCGCCCCATGTCCGATCCGGTCGATGAGCTCCGGGCGCGGCTCGTCCGCACCTTTGACGGACGCTACAACGTCCGCGAGCTCCTCGGCGCGGGCGGCATGGGCGCGGTCTTTCTCGCCGACGACCTCCAGCTCGAGCGCGAGGTCGCGATCAAGGTTCTGCCTCTCTCGCTCGCCAGCGATCCGCAGGTCGTGCAGCGCTTCCAGCGCGAAGCGAAAACCGCGGCGAAGCTCGACCACCCGCACATCATCCCGATCTACCGCGTCGAGAGCGAGAACGGCCTCGAGTACTTCGTGATGAAGTACGTGCGCGGCCGCTCGCTCGAGAGCATCCTCGAGCAGGGCGGACCGATGCCCGTGCCGGAGGCCGTGCGCATCCTCCGCGAGGCGGCGACCGCGCTCGGCCATGCGCACCAGCGCGGCGTCGTTCACCGCGACGTCAAGCCGGCCAACATCATGCTCGAGGGCGACGGCCGCGTCATCCTCACCGACTTCGGCATCTCGAAGGCGGCCGACGCGGCGTCGACCCAGCTCACGAGCACCGGCATGATCGTGGGCACGCCGAACTACATCGCCCCCGAGCAGGCGCTCGGCAAGGCGGTGGACGGCCGCGCCGACCAGTACGCGTTAGGCGTGACGGCCTTCCAGATGCTCACCGGGCAGCTCCTCTTCACCGGCGAGTCGGCGCAGGCGATCCTCGTGCGTCACGTGGTGGACGCGCCGCCGCGCGTCTCCTCGGTGCGGCCCGACGTGCCGCGCCACGTCGACGCCGCCGTCGCGCGCACCCTCGCCAAGACACCCGAGGAGCGCTTCGCGACGATGGAGCAGCTCGCCGCGGCGCTCGAGGGGAAGCCCGTCGCCGCTGCCGCCTCGGCGCCGACGCTCGTCTCCGCGCCGCGCGCGGCGGTGAGCAGCGCGGCGGCCACTGTCCCTCTCGCGGCTGCAGCAGTACCGGCGGCAAGGCGCCGCAGCGTCGGGCGCTGGGCGGCGCTGATCGGTGTCGTCGCGGTCGGCGCCGTCGCCGCCGCGCGCTATGGCGTTCCCGCCAAGCGAGACGCAGCGCTGCCGGTCGCCACGCCCGTGCCCGACTCGATCGCGACCGCAGCGGCTGGATCGACCGTCGATGCCCCGGCATCGGCGCCGGTCGACAGCACCGCCACGAGCGGTGCGTCCGACTCGACCCCCGCACCGGACGGCCCTCGCCCGCTCCGACGGGTCGTCGCCGCTCGCCAGGCGCAACGCAGCCTCGCCCGCACGGCGCCGCTCACCGTCGGCGCCGAGCCGTACGGAACGCTCTACGTGGATGGTGTCGAGATCGGCGACACGCCGGTGGTGAACCATCCGCTTCCCGTCGGCCGCCACGAGATCCGCGTCGAGCGCGAGGGATATCGCACCCGGCGCGAGACGATCGTCGTCGCCGAACCCAATCCGATCCGCCGCCGCTACATCCTCGAAGCGCGGGAGCCATGATGATCGCGCGCGCCTCACGACTGCTCACGATCCTCACCGCGGCGATGCTTCTCCCCGCGGCGCTCGCCGCGCAGAAGAACGCGACCCTGCGCCGCGCCGTCGACGCCTACGGCTCCCTCGAGTACGGCGCCGCCGTGAGCGGCGCGAAGGCCGCGCTCCGCGAGCGACTCTCCGCCGCCGACCAGGTTCGCGCCTACGAGATCCTCGGCTTCGGCTACGCCGCGCTCGACAGCGCGCGGCAGGCGACCGAGGCCTTCAAGCAGCTCCTCCTCCTCGATCCGGGACGCGAGCTCGACCCGACGCGCATCTCGCCCAAGATCACGAGCCTCTTCGCGCTCGCGCTCGGCCAGGTGCTCGTCGTCAGGCAGTTCGCGCTCGACAGCGCGTCGTTCGTCGCCGGACGCGGTGACGTGCCCCTCCGCGTTGCCGTCACCCGCGCCGCGCGCGTGACGGTGCGCCTCTCCGGTGCGGGCGGCGACGTCGACCTCGGCAGCGCGCTCGTCGACGGTGGCACGACGGTGCGCTGGAACGGCCTCATGGCGAACGGACTCCCCGCGGCCACGGGGAGCTATCGCGCCATCGTCGAAGCGTCGGCGGGACGCGAGCGTTATGACGCCTCCTTCCCGCTGCGCGTTCGCGCCGGCGCGGTGGACACCGTCGTCCATCTCACCTCGCTCCCCGGCTACTCGCCGATGCCGGAGACGGTCGTGCCGCCGCGCAGCTGGCGCCCCTTCGCCATCGCCGGCATCGCCGCCGCGGCGATCGCCGGCGGCACGATGGCCCTCGAGAGCACGCAGCTGCGCGGTGCGCGGCGCGAGCTCTCGGTCGGCGTCGGCACGACGCTCGTCGTCGGGCTGCTCGCCACCGCGAAGCGTCCGGCGCCGGTGCGCGCCGAGGCCAACGTCCGCTACAACGCGCTGCTTCGCGAGCAGCTCGCCCGCCGCAACGCCGAGATCGCGGGCGAGAACGCGCAGCGCCGCAAGCAGGTGATGCTCACCGTCCTGCCCCTGAGCCAGCCGGCGGCGGGAGGGGCGAAATGAGTCGAGCAGCTCGTGCCGCGCTCGTCGCCGCTTCGCTCGCGATCGCGAGCGTGGCCGGCGCACAGCAGCTCAGCGTGGGGCTCGCCGCCGCCGGCGCGAGCTACCGCGAGCAGGGGTCGTCGCTCCGCTTTCAGGGCGGCGGGCTCGCCGCGCACGCCGACGTCGTCTGGCGCCGTTTCGGCCTCCGCGCGCTCGTCTCGCGGCTTGGCCTCGAGCCGGAGGACGGCACCCGTCCCACGCTCGAGCGCTTCGACCTGACGCAGGCCGACGTCGCCCTCCGCGCCCGCGTCGTGCGCGAGTTCAGCGTCGAGGCGGGCTTCGTCAGGCGCGCCGTCGCTCCCGCTGACGCCGCACAGGAGGTGGGTGCCGCGCGCGTCGGCGTCGTCGCCGACTACGCCCTTGCGCCCGGCGCCTCGCTCGTCGCGCGCGCCGGATATCTCGCCGGCGCGCGCTTCTCCGGCGGTGGCTCCGCCCCACTCGGTGCCGACCTCGCGCTCGGCGCGTCCTACGGCCCGGGACGCGGCCGCATCCGCGGCACCGCCGATTTCGAGTTCCAGCACTTCGGCCGCCGCACCACGACCGCCGGCCACCGCCTCGACGTCCCCATCCAGAGCACCGTCCTGCGGCTGGGCGTCGCGTTCGCGCGCTGACGATCTAGACCACGCCGTCGATCGCCAGTACCGCCGCTGCCCGACCGGTGGCGATCTTTCGGGATGGCCTATCCCGGATCGACGGTCGCGGACGCGCGAGCGCGCCTTGCCATGCTGATCGCGGAAGCGCGCGCGCGGTCGCTCGCATCGCGCGCGCGCGTGCTCGTCAGCGTCGTCGAGCGCATTCCGATGATCGATCCGCTCGCCGCGCTCGTCGCGCCCGCGGCCCGGGCGCTGGGAGCACGGATGTACTGGGCGCGCCCCATCGACCGCTTCGCGCTCGCCGGCTTTGGTGCCGTCGTGACGCTCGCCGGTTCTGGCCCGGAGCGCTTCTCGCACGTCGACGAGGAGTGGTCGGTCCTGCACCGCGACGCGATCATCGAGGATCCGTCCGGAGGAGCGCCGGGTGCGGGGCCGGCGCTGATGGGCGGGTTCTCGTTCGATCCGGAGGGCCCGTGGAGCGATCGATGGCGCGATTTCCCCCCCGCGTCGATGGTGCTGCCGCGGCTCCAGGTCGCGGCCGGCGGCGGTCGCTGCTGGCTGACGACGAACGCGATCATCGAGGCGGGCGGTGCCGACGTCGATATCGTGGCGCTCGCCGGGCTGCGCGATGCCATTCTCCGTGACGCGCGGCGGAGCCCTCGTGCATCAGGGGGCGGGGCGCCGGCGTGGCGCGAGGTGGACGACGGTCCGGCGTGGCGGGACATGGTCCGCGCCGCGATCGCCGCGATTCGAGCCGGCGCGCTCGAGAAGGTGGTGCTCGCGCGGGAGGTCCGCGGTCTCGCGTCACCCCGTTTCGACGTCGCGGAGTCGCTCCGGCGGCTCCGCGACGCGCATCCCGGATGCTACGTCTTCGGCTGCTGGCGCGGCGAGAGCGTCTTCGTCGGCGCGAGCCCGGAGCTGCTGGTCCGCGTCGCCGGGCGCGACGTCGTCGCCAGCAGTCTCGCCGGCTCCGTCTCGCGCGGTATCGACGCGGCGGATGATGCGGCACGTGCCGCCTCGCTGCTCGAGAGCGGCAAGGACGTCGCTGAGCACGAGATCGTGAGCCGTGCGATCGCGGCCGGTCTCGCCGAGCACTGCGATCATGTCACGGTCGCCGGCCGGCCGTCGCTGCTCTCGCTGCCGCACGTGCATCATCTTCATACCGAGGTCCGCGCCCGACTGCGGTCCGGAACGTCGCTTCTCTCGCTGGTCGAGCGGCTGCATCCGACTCCCGCCGTCGGCGGAGAGCCTCGCGACGCGGCGCTGCGCTTCATTCGCGACCGCGAGCCGCTCGACCGCGGCTGGTATGCCGCGCCCATCGGCTGGATGCAGCACGGGCGCGGCGAGCTCGCCGTCGCGCTCCGCTGCGCGCTCCTCGCCCGCGGCGAGGCATCGCTCTTCGCGGGGTGTGGGATCGTCGCCGACTCCGACCCCGACGCGGAGTACGCCGAGTCGGAGGTGAAGCTGCTGCCGATGAAGGCCGCGCTCGCGGCCGTCGCGACCCGGACCGGCCGCGGCCGCGTCGTCGGTGTATCTGGAGGAGCGATGGAGTGAGGGCCAGCCCTGACGAGGCCGCGTTCGCGTTCGTGGGCGCGTTCGTCGAGGAGCTGGTGCGCGCGGGCGTCCGCCACGTCTGCGTCGCGCCGGGCTCGCGCTCGACGCCCCTCGCCCTCACCATCGCCGCCCACGGTGCGCTGCGGACGTGGGTGCACGTCGACGAGCGGTCGGCGGCCTTCTTCGCGTTAGGCATGGCGCGGGCGACCGGGGCGCCGGTGGCGCTCCTCTGTACCTCGGGAACGGCCGGGGCGAACTTCTTTCCCGCCGTCGTCGAGGCACGCTACGCCCGCATCCCCCTGCTCGTCTTCACCGCCGATCGTCCGCCGGAGCTGCGCGAGGTCGGGGCGGCGCAGACGATCGACCAGGCGCGCCTCTACGGCGCGCACGCGAAGTGGTTCGTGGACGTCGCGCTTCCCGAGGCGACCGCCGAGCTCCTGCGCTATGCCCGCGTCACCGCCTGCCGCGCCGTCGCCACCGCGGCGGCGACGCCGGCGGGGCCGGTGCACCTCAACTTCCCGTTCCGCGAGCCGCTCGTTCCCACTCCGATCGCGGCTCCCACGGGCGCGTCCGCGGCCGACGCGCTCGCCTGGCGGGGTCGCCCTGGCGGCGCTCCATGGGTCGCCGTGCGCGACGCCGCGCCGGTCGCCGACGCCGCGACCGTGCGGCAGCTCGCGGCGGCGCTCGGCGATGCGCGGCGGCCGCTCGTCGTCTGCGGCCCCCAGTTCGACGCCGGCCTCGCGCAGCCGTTAGGCGCGCTCGCCACGGCGCTCGGTGCGCCGCTGCTCGCCGATCCCCTCTCGCAGCTCCGCCGGGGGCCGCACGACCGCAGCGCCGTCGTCGGCCGGTACGACGCGGTGCTTCGCGACGAGTCCGTTGCCGATGCGCTCGCGCCCGACCTCGTGCTGCGCCTCGGCGCGGTGCCGACGTCGAAGGCGCTGCTCCAGTTCCTCCAGCGCCACGGCGGCGCGCGCCAGATCGTCGTCGACGCGGCCGGCTGGCCCGATCCCACGCTCCTCCTGTCCGAGCTGGTGCACGCCGACCCGCGCCGGCTCTGTGAGGCACTGCTCGGTGCGCTGCCCCCGCGGAGCGCGGAGCCGGGCTGGCTCGACGAGTGGCGCCGGATCGACCGCGCCGCCGACGGCGCTCTCCGCTGCCACCTCGAGCGGACGGCGGAGATGTTCGAGGGACGGACCGCCGCCGAGGTTGCCGCACTCGCGCCCGCCGGCAGCACCCTCTTCGTCAGCAGCAGCATGCCGGTACGCGACCTCGATGCTTTCGCCGCGGGCGGCGACCGTCCGCTGCGCGTGCTCGCCAACCGCGGCGCGAACGGCATCGACGGCGTGATCTCGACCGCGCTCGGCGTCGCCGCGGCGTCGCGCGACTCCGGGGGCGGCCCGGTCCTGCTCCTCATCGGAGACCTCGCGCTCGTGCACGACATGAACGGGCTCCTCGCCGCACGGCTCTTCGGGCTCGACGCGACGGTCGTCGTCGTCAACAACGACGGGGGCGGCATCTTCTCCTTCCTGCCGCAGGCCGCGCACCCCGAGCATTTCGAGCGCCTCTTCGGCACCCCGCACGGTCTCGGCTTCGCTCCCCTCGCCGAGCTCCATGGCGCGCGCTACACCCTCGCCGACGACTGGGAGACGTTCCGCACCGCGGTCGGCGCCGGCGCGCGGGACGGTGGGCTGCATCTCGTCGAGGTGCGCTCCGATCGTGCCAGAAATGTGACGCTCCACCGCGAGGCCTGGCGCGCAGTGGCGGCAGCGACCGCGGAGGGACGGTGACTCTCGCCCTCCATCCCTTCGAGGTCGACGTCGGCGGCGGCTTGCGCCTCCACGGGGATCGCGGCGGCGCCGGTCAGCCGCTGCTGCTCCTGCACGGGTTCACCGGATCGACCGGCACGTGGACCGCGCTGCGCCAGTCGGTCGGGGAGCGGTTCGAGACGATCGCGCTCGACCTTCCCGGGCATGGCCGCTCGAGCGCGCCCGCGGAGCCCGGGCGCTACGCGTTAGGCACGCTCGCCGCCGACCTGTCCCGCGTGCTCGACGCGCTCGACGTCGAGCAGCCGGCGGTGCTCGGCTACTCGCTCGGCGCCCGCGCCGCCCTCCGCTTCGCGCTCGACCGCCCGGAGCGTGTCGGCGCCCTCGTGCTCGAGAGCGTGTCGGCCGGCGTCGACGACGCCGGCGAGCGGGCCGCGCGCCTCGCCGCCGATCGTGCCCTCGCCGACTCGATCGAGCGCGACGGCATCGAAGCCTTCGTCGCGCGGTGGGAGACGTTGCCGCTCTGGGAGAGCCAGCGCATCCTCCCTGCGGAGGCGAGGGCGGCGCAACGCGCCGCGCGGCTGGCGAACGTCCCGCGCGGACTCGCCAACAGCCTCCGCGGCGCGGGGGTGGCCGCCGAAGCGCCGGTGACGGGCCGTCTCACCTCGCTGAACGCCCCGACGCTCGTCGTCGCCGGTGCGCTCGACGCGAAGTTCGTCGCGCTCGGCGAGGCGATCGCCGCCCGGGCGCCGCGGGCGCGCTTCGTCGCCGTCGAGGGCGCCGGGCACGCGGTACATCTCGAGCGGCCCGACGTGCTGGCGGCGCACGTCGAGGAGTTCCTTGGCGGCGTCGTCCCGCTCGCGCGAACGTCGCACTGAATCTTCCGGAGATCGCATGGACGTCGAGTGGAAGTCGATCAAGAGCTATACGGACATCCTGTACGAGCGCGCCGAGGGTGAAGGGATCGCGCGCATCACCATCAACCGGCCCGAGGTCCGGAACGCGTTCCGTCCGCAGACCGTCGGCGAGCTGATCGACGCCTTCGATCACGCACGCGACGACCTGACGACGGGGGTCGTGCTGCTCACCGGCGCGGGCGACCTCGCTTTCTGTTCCGGAGGCGATCAGCGGGTGCGCGGCCACGGCGGCTACGTCGGCGAGGACCAGGTGCCGCGGCTCAACATCCTCGACGTCCAGAAGCAGATCCGCTATCTGCCGAAGCCGGTGATCGCCGTCGTCGCGGGGTACGCGATCGGCGGTGGGCACGTGCTCCATCTCGTCTGCGACCTGACGATCGCCGCCGACAACGCGCGCTTCGGCCAGACGGGGCCGATGGTCGGCAGCTTCGACGCCGGCTACGGCGCCGGGTACCTCGCGCGCGTCGTCGGACACAAGAAGGCGCGCGAGATCTGGTATCTCTGCCGGCAGTACGACGCGCAGGAAGCGCTGGCGATGGGGCTCGTCAACACCGTCGTCCCCCTGCGCGATCTGCATGCGGAGGCCCTGCGCTGGGCACGCGAGATCCTCGAGAAGAGTCCGACCGCGATCCGGTTCCTCAAGGCTGCCTTCAACGCCGACACCGACGGCCTCGCGGGCATCCAGCAGCTCGCCGGCGACGCGACGCTCCTCTACTACCTGACCGAGGAAGCGAAGGAGGGCAAGAACGCCTTCCTCGAGAAGCGCTCGCCCGACTGGTCCAAGTTCCCGCGCTTCCCGTGAGCACGGCGGCGCTGCCGACGCGATTCCGCACCTGGATGCTCGCGGCGCGGCCGGCGACGCTCCCCGCCGCGGCGGTGCCCGTCATCGTCGGCGCTGCGGCGGCGGCGAGCGAGGGCGCCACGATCCGGCCGCTCGTCCTCCTCGCCACGCTCGTGTCGGCGCTCTCGATCCAGATCGGCACCAACTTCGCCAACGATTACTCGGACTTCCATCGCGGGGCCGACCACGAGGGGCGGCTCGGCCCCGTGCGCGTCACGCAGGCGGGGCTGATCGGCCCCGACTCGGTGCGGCGCGGCATCGTCGCCGCGTTCGCGGTCGCGACGCTCTTCGGCGCCTACCTCGTGTCGGTGGGCCGGTGGCCGATCGTCGCGATCGGTCTCGCGGCGATCGTCTGCGGGCTCGCCTATACCGGAGGGCCGTGGCCCTTCGGGTATCATGGCCTCGGCGACCTGTTCGTCTTCGTCTTCTTCGGCGTCGTCGCCGTCACCGGGACAGCGTATCTGCAGCGCGGTGCGTGGAGCGCCCGGACGCTGACCGTCTCGATTCCGATCGGGCTGCTCGTCACGAACATCCTCGTCGTCAACAACCTGCGCGACCTCGCGACCGATCGTGCCGCGGGCAAGCACACGCTCGCGGTCCGGATCGGCGATCGCGCGACCCGCTGGCAGTACGCGGCGCTGGTCGCGGCGGCCTACCTCGTGCCCGCCCTGCTGGCCGCACGTGGCGGGCGTCGAGTGTGGCTGCTGCTCCCGTGGCTGAGCGCACCCCTCGCCTTCCGGCTCGCGCGACAGGTTCTCGGCGGCACGGCCGGGCGCGCGCTCAACGCCATGCTCGAGCGGAGCGGCCGGCTCCTGCTCGTCTTCGGCCTCCTCCTCTCGGCGGGACTCGTGCTCGCGCGCGAAGGATAGGCGCGACGTGCTCCGCGACTGGCTCGCCTACCGCGCCGGCGCGTCGCCGCAGCGCACGGCGCTCGTCGCCGGCGGCCGGAGCTGGAGCTACGCCGCGCTCGACGCCGAAGTCGCGCGTACGGCACGGCAGCTCGCCGGCTGCGGGGCGGGCACGGGCGACCGGATCGCCGTCGCCCTGCCTAACGGTTCGTGGCCGGCGGTCCTGGCGCACGCCGCCCTGCGGCTCGGGGCGACGCTCGTGCCGATCAACACGCGGCTCGCGGCCGATGAGGTCGCGTGGCAGCTCCGCGACGCGCGCCCCCGCCTCACCATCGTCGAGGAGCGCACGGCCTCGCTCGTCGCGACGGCCGGCCGCGATGCGGGACGGGTTCTCGGCGTCGGTGGCAATCCCGCGGCCGCGCTCGCCGCGTGTTCCGAGGCCGACGTGGCGCTGCGTGACAGCCACGATCCGGAGGCCGTGCTCGCGATCGTGTACACCTCGGGGACGACCGGCCGCCCCAGGGGCGCGATGCTCACCGTCGGCAACTTCTGGTGGAGCGCGGTCGGATCGGCGCTGAACATCGGCACTCACGATGACGACCGCTGGCTCGCCTGCCTTCCGCTCTTCCATGTGGGCGGCCTGTCGATCGTGATCCGGTCGGCCGTCTACGGGGTCGCGGCGCTGATCCACGAGCGGTTCGACCCCGCGGCCGTGAATCGCGCGATCGACGAGGACGGCGTGACGATCGTCTCGCTGGTCGCGGTCATGCTCCAGCGCCTCCTCGACGAGCGCGCCGACCGTCCCTGTCCACCGTCGCTGCGCTGCGTGCTGCTCGGCGGCGGCCCGGCTCCGCGCCCGCTCCTCGAGCGATGCGCGGCGATCGGGCTTCCCGTCGCGCAGACGTACGGTCTGACGGAGACGACGTCGCAGGTCGCGACGCTCCGCCCCGAGGACGGGCTGCGAAAGCTCGGCTCGGCGGGGCGGCCGCTCTACCCGAACGAGATTCGTATCGCGAACGATCACGAGGCGGCGAGTGCTGACGGCGCCGGTGAGATTCTCGTCCGCGGGCCCGTCGTGATGGCGGGTTACGCCGGTCAGCGCGATGCGACGGCGCGCACGATCGTCGACGGCTGGCTGCACACCGGCGACGTCGGGCGCCTCGACGCCGACGGCTATCTGTACGTCCTCGACCGGCGCGACGATCTCATCGTCCGCGGCGGCGAGAACGTGTACCCCGCCGAGGTCGAGGCGGCGCTGCTCGCTCACCCCGCGGTGCTCGAGGCGGGGGCGGTCGGCGTCGCCGATCCGACGTGGGGGCGGCGCGTCGTCGCGATCGTCAGGCTCCACGACGCGCGCGAAGATGTCGAGGCGCTGATGGCGCACTGTCGTATGCGCCTCGCTGGCTACAAGGTTCCGAGCGAGATTCTCGTCAGCGAGGAGTCCCTTCCGCGCACGGCGTCGGGGAAGCTGCAGCGGTCGGTGCTGGCCGCCCGCGTCGCGGCCGGCTCCCTTCCACTTGCTGCAACACGGGCGGTCCGATGAGCACCACGCGCGGTCAGCAGGGCTGGAATCCGATGGAGGAGCTCCGGCGCATGCGCACGCGCGGGCTCGCCGACGCCCTGGGCATCGAGATCGTCGAGCTCACACCTGAGCGCGTCGTCGCGACGATGCCGGTGGACGATCGCACCCGTCAACCGTTTGGCATCCTCCACGGCGGCGCGTCGGTGGCGCTCGCGGAGACCGCGGTGTCGCTCGGCGCCTGGCTCAACATCGACGGCGAGCAGCAGGCCGCGGTCGGGCTCGAGATCAACGCGAACCACATCCGCGCCGTGTCATCGGGCACGGTGCGCGTCGTCGCCACGCCGATCCATCGTGGCCGCACGACGCACGTCTGGAGCGCCGAGATCCGCGACGAGAAGGAGCGACTCGTCTGCATCTCGCGCTGCACCCTCGCCATCGTCCCGCGGCACGCGACGTAGTGAATAGGCAGAAGCGCCCGGCAAACGCCGGGCGCTTCAGACGTCTCGGCTCGGGCCGAGGAAACCATCGCGCCGCCGGGAATGTTCGCATCGAGACGCGCGCTGACCCACGGCGCGTCTCCGTCACACCGCCCTCGCACCTTGGTGCCCTATGCCCAATGCGCGCGTCGAACGGAATACCGTCGACCTCTCCGCCTATCCCGATCTTGTCGTCGTCTACCTCGGCCTGCGCGTCAACGTGCTCGCGGGGTTGAGACGGCTGGCGCAGCTCGGTCCGCAGATCCGCGACTCGGTCGGCGCGAAGCCCGACGGCCTGCTGCTGCACGAGGATCTCGTCTACGGGCTGCTTCCGCCACACATCGGGATGCGCCAGTACTGGCGCGACCTCGAGTCGCTCGAGCGCTGGACGCGGAGTGACCCGCATCGCGTCTGGTGGCGCGACTTCCTGCGCGACTCGGGCGGCACCGGCTTCTGGCACGAGACGTACGCGATGCGCGGCGGGATGGAGGCGATCTACGACGATGTGCCGCGCCGGACCGGCCTCGCCGCCTTCGCGCCCGTCGTGCCGGCGAGCGGGCGCATGCTCGGCGCCCGCGGGCGGCTCGGCCGCGCGGGCGAGGCTCCGCCGCCCGTCGTCCCGGAGTCCGAGCTGCGCGGCGCAGAGGAGTCGTAGTGGTCGCGCTACCGGGGCGCTCGGGCTGACGACTCGCCCGTCAGCGCCCACAGAACGACAGCGGCCGTGACGACGTGCATGAGATCGAGCACCGCGATCGCGATCGCCGGAGCGCCGATGAGCGTCGATGAGCAGTGGCGGGAGGGCGGCCACGAGCAGCACGGCCAGCGCCGCGGCCGTCTTCACGCTCGTGGCGCCCGGCGCGTCGCGAGCAGCGTGAGGCTGACGACCACCGCCGCCACGGCGGCGCCGCTCGCGACCGGCAGGTTCGTCGCGCCACGTGCTCCGGTCACGTCGGCCACGATGATGCCGACGAGCGCCCAGAGCACGGTGCCGACGTACCACCCGTTGCCGCGCGTCCAACGCGTGGTGGCGACTGCGATCGCCGTGCCGACGGCGAGGAGCGCCAGGCTGATCCCCGTCTCGCCGCCCGGGCGTGTCATGCCCGTCGCGCGCAGGGCGGCGGCGCTGTTGGCGAAGATCGCGACCGACGTCCAGCCGAGGAAGACGCTGATCGGCGCGCGCACGAGCCAGCGCTCGTAGCGCGGGCGCGGCCCACCCTCACGCGCGGCCGTGTCGAGCGCAGCCAGGGCTCGGGCGAGGCCAAGGCCGATCACGGCGAACACCGCGACGGTCCACCAGATGAGCGCGGGCCGCACCGCGAGCAGGAGCCACACCGCGGTGGCCAGGAAGGCGACCGCGGAGCCCCATCCCGCGCGCCGAAAATCCTCGCGCGCGCCATTCGCCGGCAGCGCCTGCACGACGGCATAGGCAAGCGCGCCCGCGTAGATGGGTCCCCAGATGGAAAAGGCGTATCCCGCGGGAATGATCGGGGGGTCGCCCCCCGGGTCCGCGCCGGTGAATCCGTCGGATGCCCCGCTGGAGACGACCCATATCGTCGCGCTGATCTGCGCCGCCGCGCCGAGCAGATTGGCGATCTGGCGAACGCGGTCGCGCGCCGTAGGGAGTGTCGCGCCAGTCATCGGTGCGACGCCGGCGGGGTGCCGACGTGAGAGGGAGTGTGTTTCCGCCATGGCCACTCCGGGTCAGGGTGTGGGAGACGCCCGTCAGACAACGGCGTCGCGTGTCGTGGCGGTTCCCATGGCCGCGCTGCGCCCGTGAGTGCCGAACGACCTCGTGCTTCCACGGGCCTCGCGATCAGACGCAACATGCGGGCGCCGTCGCGACCCGTTCTGGCGCAGGCACACGAGAGCGCGTTCGACGTGACGCTCGAGGCACAGGACGATCAGGAATGGTGGGAAAACCTCACGCGATGGAGCGCTTGACCCCCTTCCACTTCGCGTTCTGGCCGCGCGGAAAGGGCGTTTTGTGTATGGGCTCCGTGTCAGTTGCATCGAAATGCGCCGGCGTGACCTCCTGGGGATTCGGGGCGAGCGGTCCTGGACCGTCTGCGCCGACCGAAAGGCTGGTTCTAGCACCACAAGAGAAACGGCGCACCGAATCGGTGCGCCGTTTCTCGAGAGTGGCCAGGGACGGAATCGAACCGCCGACACGCGGATTTTCAGTCCGCTGCTCTACCAACTGAGCTACCTGGCCGCACTGTACAGCCTG
This sequence comes from Gemmatimonadaceae bacterium, assembly GCA_036262535.1. GTDB lineage: Bacteria > Gemmatimonadota > Gemmatimonadetes > Gemmatimonadales > Gemmatimonadaceae > JABFXC01. Next base: position 13,325 of record DATAIS010000229.1, read on the forward strand.
AAAAAAATATACGGCGGGCGCTGCGAGCGGTACCCGTCAGGCCCGCTCCCGGAAGTAGGCGCGCAGGCACGCGCGCACGAGCCAGGTGTGCACCCGGTCGCGCTTCTCGGGCATCAGCCGACCCTCGACGATCGACACGTCGAGCTGGATCTCGTGCAGCGCGATGATCAGGTCCTCGGCGCGCAGCCCGCGCGCACGGGCATCGTCGGCGACGGCGCGGAGGGTGTCGCCGAGCTCGACCAGCTCACGGTCCGGGACGCGCCATTGCGCGAGCACGGCATCACGCAGCCGTGCACGGAGCTCCGGCGTCAGTGGCCGGGCTGGATCGGGCGGTTGTCTGGCGTCGTAAGCGACCATCGGTCCACGTCCTGCAGGTGCCACTACTATCCTACCTGGCGGGCCCGAAGATATAGCCCCGGTCGCACCAACGGTCAAACGCCACACGCTGGCGCGAATCCTGACACGAACCCACGCGTGAGCGCAGCACAGCCCACGGTCCTCGTCCTCAGCGACGATCCCATGTCCGCCGCCCTGCTCGGTCTCCTCCTCGAGCTGGCGAGCTATCGGCCGGTCTTCAGCGCCGACGGCGAGCGCCCAGAGGACGCGATCGCGCGCATCCGGCCACTCCTCGTCGTCCTCATCGACGGCGGGCTCGACGCGGCCCGCTCGGACATCTTCTTCGCCCGCGCCGCGCAGCAGCAGGTCGGCATCGCCGTCTTCACGGCGCCGGGCCGCGCCGGCGAGGTGCGGGTCCGCGACCGCGGCATCGTCGTCTTCGAGCTCCCGCTCGAGAGCACCTCGGTGGACCAGGTCATCCGCATGGCCGCGGCGAGCCAGTGGTGGCACCGCGGCCACGACCGGCGCATCCTCCCGCGCGCCGAGTACGCGCACGACGGAGGGCTCGTCTTCCAGGACCGCACCGGCCAACGCTGGTCGGTCTACGACCGCCGCGGCGGCGACCGCCGACGCGGTGGCGACGACGCGACCACGCGCGAGTTCGTGAGCGAGATCGGCGAGACGCGGCAGACCACCCTCCGCGACGGCGAAGGCAACGGCAACGACACGCCCTTCGACCTCGAGCAGCAGTTCCTGCGCGCGACGCCCGTCTAGCGCGTCGCGCCGGCTAACGCTTCGCGCCGGCTAACGCGTCGCGCCGGCGCGCGCGGTGATCACGCTCTTGATCCCGCCGCGGACGTTGAAGTCGCCCACCACCTCCATCGACCGCGGGCTGCACGCGGCGACGAGGTCGTCGAGGATCCGGTTCACGGCGCGCTCGTAGAAGATGCCGTCGTTGCGGAAGCTCCAGAGGTAGAGCTTGAGGCTCTTCAGCTCGAGGCAGACCTCCCCCGGCACGTAGGTGATGACGATCGTCCCGAAGTCCGGCGCGCCGCCCTTGAGCAGCGCCAGCTCCTCGGCGTCGCTCTCGACGCCGCCTAACGGGCAGAGCGAGGTGAACTCCTCGCAGACCATGTGGATCTCGTAGTCACGGTCCGCGTATGGGTTGGCGAACGTCTCCAGCAGCTCGGGCCTCGGCATGCCCGAAGGATAATTATCTCGTCGACGCGCCGAGAATCGTCCCCGCCCGCGTCAGCGCGCCCCGTGCCTCCTCGACCTCGGGGTCGAGCAGCGCCGAGAGCCGGTAGTATCCCGCCTCGCCGAACTTCACCCGCGCCAGGCTCACCGTGAGCAGGCGCTGGAGCGACGCGTCCGCCTGCGCGCCCTCGGGCACCGTCACGCCCTGGCGCGCCGCGAAGGCGCGGAAGTCGGCGAGCTGCGCAGCCGGCAGCGCCTTCGCCGCCGCGAGCTCGTCGAGCGACGCGAACGCCACCCTGCCGTCGCTCAGTTGCGCCGCTGCCCAGCGCGTCGCCAGCCCCGCCTCGCCGATCTGCGACGCCCACGCCGGACGCGTCCAGCGCACCGACGACTGCACGTCGGGATAGATCCCGCCGCCGCCATACACCGTGCGTCCACCGTCGGTGCGGCACGAGGGACGCCCCAGCGTGTCCCGCTCGGCGCGTGCACGCCGGTAGTAGTCGTGGCGCGAGATGCCCCGGTACTCGCGCTGGATGACGCGGCCGCAGGGCGTCTTCACCTGGCCCACGACCATCACGAACAGCGAGCCGTCCGGGAGCGGGAAGCCCTGCATCAGCAGCGACTTGCCGAAGCTCGGCCGGCCGTAGACGAGCGCGCGGTCGTGGTCCTGCAACGCGCCCGCGAGCAGCTCTGCCGCGCTCGCCGAGCCTTCGTTGATCATCACGACGAGCGGGTACTTCTTCTGCCCCCGGAACCAGCGCGTCACCTTCACGGTGTCGCCGACGTCGGACTTCCGCCCGCTCGACATGTAGACCACGCTCCCCCCGGGGAGGAACTCGCCCGCCACGCTCGACGCCTCCCTGACCATCCCGCCCGGGTTGTCACGGAGGTCGAGCACGAGCTGCGACATCCCCGCCTTCTCCAGCCTGCCTAACGCGTCGCGGACGTCGTCGGCGACCTTCTCGTTGTCGAACGACGTGAGCCGCAGGTAGCCGGCGCCGCCGCCGAGCATGAACGCCGCCGGCACCGCCGTCTCCTCGTCGAGCTTCTCGCGCTTGACGTCGCGCGGGAGCTGGACGACGCTGCCGTCGGACCGCTCGCGCTCGAACACCAGCCGCACCGTGGAGTTGCGCGGGCCACCGAGCGCGATCTCGAGCTCCGTCTCGCTCGTCGCGCGCACCGGGATGCCGTCGATCGCGATCAGCTCGTCGCCGGGAAGGATGTCCTGCTGCGCCGCATTGGAGCCGGGCGCGACGCCGACGACCACCGGCGCGCCGCCGCTGTAGGAGAAGCTGATGCCGACCGGGTAGAGCTCGTTGTCCCGCCACGCGCGCTCCTTCGCCGAGTCGAGCCGCGCCCGCACGATCACGTACGAGTGCGGATCCGCGGCATGCACCATCCCCTCGATGCCGGCCATGATCAGCTCGTGTGCGTCGAGGCTGTCGGGATGGTTGGCGCGAAGCTGGTTGAGGACGCCGCTCAGCATCTGCAGGTCCTCGTACATCGTCCGCGGACGGGTCCCCTGTGCGCCGGCGATGCTGGACGCGCCGCCGATCAGCGCCAGCAGGATGGCGAGCGCCCGATACCTCACGGCTGGCCCCCGCCGCCCGTCTTCGCCGCCCGCAGCTCGGCCACCTTGGCCCGGGCCTTCTCGAGCCGGGGGTCGGTCAGCATCGCCCGCTGCGCGAACGCCTCGTATGCCTTCGCCGCCTCTTCCCGCTTCTCCTCGTACTCGAGGATGAACGCGAGGGGATAGTACGGATCGGCGAACCAGGGCTCCCGCTCGACGATCTTCTGGTAGTGCTGCCGCGCCTCCTCGGCGCGGCCCTTCATCAGAAGGATGTTGGCGATGATGAGCCGCGTGTTGATGTCGAGGCTGTCGAGCTGCACTGCCTGCTCGAGCTCCTGCATCGCCATCGTCGTGTCGCCTTCCGTGAGCGCGATCAGCCCTAACCGCGAGTGCGCGACGCTGAAGGAGAGGTTCTCGGTCGCCGCGCGGCCGAAGGCCTCGCGCGCTGCCGGCAGGTCGCCCTTCGTCAGCATCAGCGTTCCGATCGCGAACTCCAGCATCTCCTTCGACTCGTAGTAGCGCACGAGCTTCTTCGCCTCGCGCTTCCGCAGCTCCGCGAGCAGCGTCTCGAGCTCGGTCGCGGCGCTGTCGTACTGCGTGAGCTGGTAGAGCACGAGCGCGCGATAGTAGCGGGCGCTCAGGTTCTTCTTGTCCTTCGCCGCCTGCGCGAAGTACTTCGCCGCCTGGGGCATCTGGCCGCCGCCATAGGCGAGCACGCCGTAGATGTAGGAGTCCGCGAGCCCCTGCAGTGGAAGCAGCTCCTCGATGATCCGGATCTCGTGACCCTGATAGAGCATCGGGTTGCGCCGCAGCGCTTCGTCACGGAGGGAGTCCATGTACTGGACGTCCTTGCGGCGGTTGATCCCCTTCTGCTCGAGGAGGTAGTCGAAGTAGCGCTCGACCCCTTCCTTCTTCCAGAACGCGACCCACTGTCCGTAGAGTGGCTCGGGGACGCGAGGATCGATCCGCGCCGCCCAGTAGAACGCATCCGCCGCGACCTGGGGACGGCGGCTCAGGTTCGAGAGCCCGAGCTGGAAGTAGGCGTGCCAGCTGTTCGTGTCCGCACCCGGAAAGAGCTCCGGACGCTTCGGGATCTTCGCCGGTTTCTGTGCGCCGAGATTGGCCGCCGTCAGGCAGGCGGCGAGGACGAGCACGAACCGCTTCACGGAGGCAGCTCCGTCAGGGGGGGAGCGCCATCATACGTTTATCCCCTCGCTCCGCGCCAGAGTCCCTTACCGTACAGCCACGGAATATTTGTGATCTACGACTACTTCTCTGGCACGGCCGATGCGTACTCAACCGTTTGTGCGACGTGCGCCAGACTCTGGCGAAGCCGCGCGACCGACCCTTAGCTTGGGCTTACAGGCGCCAGTGCACTCTGCGCTGGCCGCTGCCGCCGGGAGAACGGCCTGGCGGCACCGCCCCCCGGGATTCCCCGGGGGGCTCTTTATTAATCTCTTTGCAGTTCTTGCTCGTTTTCTCGTCGCCCATCCCTTGCTCGTTCGATCGCCCGAGGGAACTGCAACTACTGGGGAACAAGCCACCAGTAACGAGAAAGGCTACCTCCCGCGAGCAGGTAGCCTTCCTGATCTCGTCACCGCCGGGGGAGCTAGCTCGGCCCCCGCAGCTTCTTGCTCATCTCCTCGAGCAGCTTCCGCTCCTCCGCCGTCAGGCTGCCGATCCCGGTCGCGGAGATCTTGTCGAGCACCGAGTTGAGCGCGTCCGCCTTGGGGTCGCGGGGGGTACGCTGCGGGGGAGCGGCCGGACGCTTCGCGACCATCGCCTTGCTGCGCACGATAGCCTCGTCGCTCGACGAGCGCTCCTCGCGGTCGCGTGGCCGGGGCAGCGTCTTTGGCACCGCGCGCGGCGGCTCGTCGGGCACGTCGGCGACCGGCGAGATCCGCTGCCGCAGGCGATCGAGGCTCTGCGCCGACGGCGTCCGCAGGTAGAACCAGGCGAAGGCGAGCCCGCCGAGGTGCGCGAAGTACGCGACCTGCGACGTCCCCATCCCGGCGAGCGACCACATCCCGCCGAGCAGGTCCATCCCGGCGAGCAGCATCACCGCGTACTTCACCTTCACGGGGAAGACCATGAACAGCAGCAGCTCGTCGTCCGGCCACCGCATCGCGTAGGCGAGCAGCACGCCGAGCACCGCCGCCGAGGCGCCGAGCAGGATCCCGCCGCCGCCGAACATCAGGTGCCCCAGCACCCCGCCGAGCGCACACCAGAAATAGAAGCCGACGAACTTACCCGCTCCCCACTGATGCTCCACCCTCGGCCCGAACTGCCAGAGGAGAAGCATGTTGAAGAAGACGTGGAAGAAGTCGGCGTGGACGAAGACGTAGGTCGCTACCGACCAGAGCGAGCCGGTCAGGTCGCCGCGATCGAACGCCAGCCAGGCAGCGACATCGGCGGGCTGAACGATCGACACCTGCAGGAAGTAGATCGCGACCGTGATCGCGATCAGCACCTGCACGGCGCGGGTCATCCGCGGGGCTTCGTCGGTTTCGCTCAGGTAGGCCATCGTCAGCTAATAACCGGGGCCGCGGTCGCAGTTCCGTTCGTCGCTCCCATGAAGAGCGACGAACTGCCGCTGCCTATGTCACGTCAGGCGCTCGCTCGCGACGCCCTTCCTTCGATCGCGAGCCGGGCGATCCGGTCGCAGAGCTCGGGAAAGCTGATCCCGCATGCCGCGGCGGACTGGGGAATCAGGCTCGTCTCCGTCATCCCCGGGAGCGTGTTCGCTTCGAGGCAATAGAAATGCCCGTCGGGGCTCATCCGGAAGTCTATTCGCGCGTAACCAGCGAGCTTGAGCGCGCGGAACGCGGCGAGCGCCTGCTGCTGCACCGCCGCGGTCTCCGGCCTCGACAGCTTCGCGGGGAAGATCTCCTCAGCCATGCCGACGGTGTACTTGCACTCGTAGTCGTAGATCTCCTTCTTCGGGATGATCTCGCCGACCGCGAGCGGCTCGTCGCCGAGGATGCCGACGGTGAGCTCGCGGCCGGGGACGAAGGCCTCGATCATCACCTCGTCGTCGTACTTCCGCGCAAGCGTGATCGCGGCGGCGAGTTCGGCGCGCCGCTTCACCACGCTGAGCCCGACGGTCGAGCCCTGCTTCGACGGCTTCACCACCACGGGCAGCCCCAGGGCGGCCTCGATCTCATCGTCGGCCGCCGGCGCCATCAGCCAGTTGGCGGTGCGCACGCTCGCGTCGCGGAAGAGCCGCTTCGAGAGGTCCTTGTCCATTGCCAGCGCGCTCGCGAGGTGCCCGCTGCCGGTGTAGGTCACGCCGGCGAGGTCGAGCATCGCCTGAAGGGTGCCGTCCTCTCCCTGGCCGCCATGGAGCCCGAGGAAGACGACGTCCGCCTCGGTGATCTCGCGGCGCTCGACGATCGTCGCCGGAACGCGCAGCCGCGAGAGCGTGTCGAGCGACGGCGGCTCCGCCTTCACCGCCCCCGAGAGATACGCCGCCTGCCGTTCCTCGCTCATGACCTCGCCCGTGGCGGGGTCGAGCGCGGTCACCGCGTGTCCGACCTCGCGCAGCGCGCGCGCGATGCGCACTCCCGACGCGAACGACACGTCCCGCTCCGACGACGCCCCGCCGAGAAGGACCGTGATCTTCAACTGCGACCTGCGCTTGCCCATTCCGTGATTCTCGCTCGTCTCTCGTTGCCGCGTTGAAGCCCGCCTGGTGCGCCGGACTATCGGCTCATCATGAACTGAAGGAGATCCGATCGCGTGACGATCCCTTCTGCGCGCCCGTCACGGCGCACCAGCACCGCGGGGTTGGACTTCGAGAGCAGCTTCGCGACCGACTCCACCGGCTGGTTCGCGTCCACGGTCGGGAAGGGGGCATCCATGACGTCGCTCACCGTCGCGTCGAGCAGCTTCGGGTTCTCGAGGCTCTTCGCCGAGAGCGACCAGTCGGCGACGGAGCCGACGCAGTTCGCGCCGTCCATCACCGGCAGCTGCGAGACGTCGTGCTGCTGCATCAGGCGCAGCGCCTGCCGCACCGTCGACCCCGGCGCCACGCTCACCATCGCCGGCGCCGACCCCGACTTGCCGCCGAGCACCGTGCCTAACGTTCCGCGCTCCGGGTCGAGCATCTGGTTCTCGCGCATCCACTCGTCGTTGTACAGCTTCGACAGGTAGCGCTCGCCGGTGTCGCAGAGGAAGGTCACGACGAATGCCTTCGGGTCGTCGGCCTGGCGGGCGACCTCGAGCGCGACGTGCGTGATGAGTCCCGACGAGCCACCGACGAAGAGCCCCTCCTCGCGCGTGAGGCGGCGCGCCGTCGCGAAGGCGTCGCGGTCGCTCACCGTGCGGTAGTCGTCGATCACGTCGAGGTCGAGCGTGCCGGGAATCTTGTCCTGGCCGATCCCCTCGACCTTGTACGGCGC
>DATAIS010000230.1:0-6939 GCA_036262535.1 Gemmatimonadaceae bacterium
CCCATGTAGAGGCCGCGCTCGTGCTTGTCCACGACGCGCGACAGCAGCGCCGTCACGCAGGGGAAGGTGAAGGCAGTGCCTAACGGCACGAGCGCCACGGCCGCGGCGAGCGTCGGGACGTTGTGCGCGAAGGGGATCAGCCCGAGGCCGAGCGCGAGGAGCACGATGCCGATCCGCGACAGCCGCGCCTCGCCGAAGCGGTCCACCGCCGGGCCGAGGATGAGCGCCCGCGTCACCACCGCGATGCCGCCCGTGAAGGAGAAGAAATAGCCGATCGTCTCCTCGGTCACGCCGAAGCGTTTCGCGAGGTAGAGCGCGAGCACCGCGTTCACGCCCATGAACGCGCCGATGCCGATGGCGTAGATCCAGATCAGCCGCGACGCCGGCCGGTCCGGGTGCTGCACCACGCCCATCACGGCGTGGAGCGACCGCCGCGGCGGGCGCGGCGTCGCGAACTCTCCCGTCGTCGCGACGCGCGACTCGCGCAGGTACACGTACGCGAAGAGCATGTTGAGCAGGCACAGCGCCGCGGCGAGCAGCCCCGGCGCGCGGTGGCCGAGCGTCACCGACCAGTCGCCGATCGCGAGCGGATGCTTCCCCGCGCGCAGAGCGAGCGAGCCGAGCGCGGGGCCGATCGTGACGCCGAGGTTGGTCGCCGCCGACAGCCAGCCGAGGCTCCGCGCGCGGTCGCGCGGCGCGACCGAGTCGGAGACGTACGCCTGGATCACGCCGACCGTCCCCCCGCCCGCGCCCTGCACGATCCGCGAGAGGAAGAGCACCCACAGCGAGCCCGCGTAGGCGAAGATCACGTACGCGATCGCGCTCGCGAAGAGCGCGATCAGCAGCACCGGCCGGCGGCCGTAGCGATCGGAGAACCGTCCCCACGCCGGCGCGCTGAGCAGCGCCGCGACCGAGAACGCCGACACGAGGACCGTGTAGACGAACGGCGACGCGCCGAGGCGCGTCGCGTAGAACGGTAGCAGCGGGATGACGATGAGGACGCCGACCATGTCCAGCATCGCCGTCACGATCAGCACCAGCAGCTTCGCGACGTTCTGCCGCTGCAGCGGAGGATCGGCGGCAGCTCCCGCGGTCAGGCGGGCTCCTCGCGCCCGAGCGCGGCCGGCGGGACCGCGCGTCCCACCACACCCGCGAGCGCAACGATCGTCAGGACGTAGGGAATCATCTCCACGAACTGCGACGGCAGCGCGCGCGTTCCCTGGAGCTGGATCTGCAACGTCTCGGCGGCGGCGAAGAGCAGGCACGCGATCGCGACGCGCCGCGGCGCCCAGCGGCCGAAGATCGTCGCCGCGAGCGCGATGAAGCCGCGCCCCGCCGTCATCTGGTCGGTGAACTGGTGCTGGTCGAGCGCGAGGTAGACCCCACCGAGCGCCGCGAGCACGCCACTGAGCGTCACCGCGTAGTAGCGCGTCCGGGCGACGCGCACGCCGACCGTCGCCGCCGCCTCGGGGTGTTCGCCGACCGCCCGCACGCGCAACCCGAACGCGGTGCGCGCGAGCAGCCAGCCGACGAGCACGAGCGCGAGCACTCCGAGCCACACCAGCGGGTTCACCGCCAGCGCGACGAAGCCGCTCCCCGTCTCGGCGAGCGTGAAGCCCGGCACGCGCGGCGAGTTCGACGAGCTGTCGAAGAGCAGGCGCAGGAAGAAGCGCGTCAGGCCGATGACCAGGAGGTTGATCGCCACGCCGGTCACGACCTGGTTCGCCCTGAACTTCTGCGCCGCTGTCGCGTAGAGGAGGGCGAGCAGGCCGCCGGCGATCATGCCGCAGAGGACGCCGACGACGGGACTTCCGGAGTAGTAGCTGCCGACCGCCGCGCCGAAGGCGCCGCCGAGCATGTAGCCCTCGAGCGTGAGCGCGATCAGCCCCGCGCGCTCCGACATCACGCCGCCCGCGGCCGCGAAGAGGTAGGGAATCGCGATGCGCAGCGTCTGCGCGAGGAAGGCGAGGACGATCATGAGCGCTTCGCTCCCGTGCGCACGAGTCCCGCGGCCGCGGTTCGCACCGCATGCCGCACCGACGGCACAGCCGTCGCGACGGCGAGGATCACCACCGCCTGCAGCACCTCGACCATCTGCTTCGGCACGAGCGCGTTCACCGCGAGGCCGCCCTGTGAGAGCGTCGCGAAGAGCAGCGCCGCGACCACCACCCCCCATGGGTTGTTGCGACCAACGAGCGCGACGGCGATGCCGAGGAATCCCGCGCCCGTCGCGAACCCTTCCTCGTAGTAGTGCTTGTAGCCGAGTACGAAGTTGACGCCTCCGAGCCCGGCGAGCGCGCCGGAGAGCGCGAGCGCGCGCCAGCGCACTCCAGCGACGTCCACGCCGCCGTACTCCGCCGCATCCGGCTGGAGGCCGACGGCGCGCAGCTCGTAGCCCCGGCGCGTACGGAACAGATACCAGCCGACGCCGGCCGCGGCGGCCAGTGCCAGCAGCAGCGTCAGGTTCGCCGCCGATCCATGAAAGACCGGGAAGATGTCCGACAGTCTCGTCACCGCGCCCGACCTGATCTCCGGCGTGTGCAGCGACTCCGGTACGTGCAGGTGCGCCGACACGATCCAGCCGAGCAGCGCGAGCACCACGAAGTTGAGCATGATCGTGGTGATCACCTCGTGCGCTCCGAAGCGTGCCCGGAGAACTCCCGGCACCGCGCCGACGACCCCGCCACCCCCCGCCGCGCCTAACGTGCAGACGAGCGCGGCGACCACCCCTGGCGTCGCCGCCGGCACGAGGAGGCCGATCACCGCGGCGACGAAGCCCCCCGCCGCGAGCTGCCCTTCGGCGCCGATGTTGAACAGCCCGGCACGGATGCCGAGCGCCACCGCGAGCCCGGTGAAGGTCAGCGTCGTCGCCTTGTAGAGCACCTGGCCGATGCCGTAGGCGTTGCCCCAGGTGCCGGCGAGCAGGACGCGATAGACCTCGGCTGGCGACTGTCCGAAGGTGAGGATGAGGAGGTCGCCGACGACGAGCGCGATCAGGATCGCGACGAGCGGCGGCAGCAGCGCCTCGGTGACGCGCCCCGCGCGTACCGGCGGCGCCGAGTCGGGCTGCGCCGACGTCGGGGGTGCGGGCGGTACGATCGCCTCCGTGCCCGTCATGCCGCACGCTCCCCGGCCGCGCCGGTCATGTAGGGGCCGAGCGACTCCGCACTCGCCTCGGAGCGCGGCATGAGCGCGGCGATCCTTCCGCCGTACATCACCGCGATCCGGTCGGAGAGCGCGAGGATCTCGGCGAGGTCCGCGGACACGAGGAGGACGGCCTTGCCTTCGTCGCGTGCGCGACGGATGCGGTCGTGGATGAACTCGATCGCGCCGACGTCGACGCCGCGCGTCGGCTGCGACGCGAGCAGGACCCGGAAGTCGCGCCCCATCTCGCGTGCGATGACGATCTTCTGCTGGTTGCCGCCGGAGAGGGCGCGCGCCGGAAGAGCGGGATCGGTGGGGCGGATGTCGAACTCGACGATGTGCTGGCGCGCGTGCTCGAGGATCCGATCCGCGTCGAGCCGCAAGCCGCCGAAGTGATGCTGCCTGCCGAGGATGAGGTTGTCGGCGATCGAGTAGTCGAGCACCAGCCCGCGCCGGTGGCGATCCTCGGGAACGTGCGAGAGCCCGGCGTCGCCGCGCGCGCGCACGGAGAGTCCGCCGATCTCGTCGCCGCCGAGCCGGATGCTCCCCGACGCGACGGCGGTGAGCCCGGCGATCGCCTCGACGAGCTCCGTCTGTCCGTTCCCCTCGACGCCGGCGATACCGAGGATCTCTCCCGCCGCGATGCCGAAGCCGACGCCGTCCACGACACTGCGCCTCCGCGGCGTGTCCACGCGCAAGTCACGCAGCTCCAGCAGAAGCCCCCCGCGCTCTCGCACCCCCGCATCCCCGCGCTCTCGCACCCCCGCACCGCGCGTCGCGGCCAGCGAAAGGTCGTCCACGAGCGTGACCTCCCGGCCGACCATCGCCCGCGCGATCTCGCGCGGCGACGTGTCGCGCGTGCGCATCCGCGCGACCGTCTCGCCGGCGCGCATCACGGTGATGGTGTCGGAGACGTCCATCACCTCGTCGAGCTTGTGCGTGATGAGCACGATCGTGCCGCCCTGCGCGCGCAGCGTGCGCAGCACGTCCCAGAGCTGGCGGACCTCGATCGGGGAGAGGACGGCCGTCGGCTCGTCGAGGATGAGGATGCGTGCCCCGCGGTAGAGCGTCTTCAGGATCTCGACGCGCTGCGCCTCTCCCACCGAGAGCTCGGCGACGGGTCGGTCGGCGTGGACGGCGAGGCCGGTGCGCTCGGAGAGCTCACGCACGGCGCGGATCGCGGCGTCGCGGTCGAGCACCGGGCCGTTTCTCGGCTCGCGCCCGAGGACGACGTTCTCGGCGACGGTGAGGGGCGGGACGAGCATGAAGTGCTGGTGCACCATGCCGACGCCGGCGTCGATCGCCTGGCCGGTGTCCCAGCCGGTGACGTCGCGCAGCTGGCCGGACGCGTCGGCGACATCCACCGTGCCGCCGTTAGGCGCGTAGGTCCCGGCGAGGATGCGCATCAGCGTCGACTTGCCGGCGCCGTTCTCGCCGACGAGGGCGTGGATCTCGCCGCGCGCGACCTCGAGCGAGGCGCCGCGGTTGGCGACGACGCTGCCGAAGATCTTGGCGACGTCGCGCATCCGTACTGCCAACGCCGCGGCTCCGCGCGGCTGATTCGAAGACACGGCGAGTGGCGGAATGGGCTCGGTCATCGAGAACGGGTGCTCGGGACGTCGATGCGGCCGGCGACGATGTCCTGGCGGATCGACTCGAGGCGCGAGCGCACGCTGTCCGGGATGAGCGCGCGGTTGTTCGCGTCGTAGACGTAGCCCACGCCCTGCTCGGCGAGGCCGAACCAGTACACGCCGCCCTTGAAGGTGCCGTCCTTCACGCGCTTGATGACGTCGTAGACGGACGCGTCCACGCCCTTCACCATCGACGTCAGGATGTGCCCCGGCGCCTCGGCGTACTGATCGGCATCGACGCCGATCGCGAGCTTCCCCGTCTGCCGCGCGGCCTCGAAGACGCCGAGTCCCGTCGAGCCGGAGGCGTGGAAGATGACGTTCGCGCCGCTCTGGTACTGGGCGAGCGCGAGCTCCTTGCCGCGCCCCGGGTTGCGGAACGCCTCCGGTGTCACGCCCGCGTACTGCGCGACCACGGTGCAGTCGCGGCAGATGTACTTCACCCCCGCCGTATAGCCCGCCTCGAACTTGTGGATGAGCGGGATGTCCATCCCGCCGACGAAGCCGATGCGCGTCGATTTCCCGACGAGCGCCGCGAGCGCGCCGACGAGAAAGGAGCCCTGCTCCTCGCGGAACTTGAGTGCCGCGAGATTCGCCGGCGGCGGCACGACGTTGCCCTTGTCGTCGGTGGCGAGGGCGTAGTCCACGCCGGCGAAGTGGGTGTTCGGATACTCCCTGGCGAGCGCGGTCAGGTCGTCGGTGAAGATGAAGCCGACGCCGATCACGATGTCCATGCCTTCGGCGGCGAGCAGGCGAAGGCCTGCTTCGCGATCCGATCCCTCGCCCGGCTCGACGAAATGGACGCGGGCACCGAGCTCGCGCTCGGCGCGTTCACCGCCGAGATAGGCTCCGTCGTTGAACGACTTGTCGCCGCGCCCGCCGACGTCGAAGACGATGCCGACGTCGAGCCCCTCGCCGGTCGGTGGGCGCTGCGCGCCACGCGGGTGGATCGCGAGCAGGACGACGTGGGCGAGGAGGAGCGCCGCGGCGAGAATCAGCGGTTTTCGCACGGCAGGAAAGCTCGCCGCCGGTCCCGCGCGCGGCAAGCCGGGAGTACTTTCGCCGTTCCGGCGACCACCGTTGATTTCATCGCGAAATGCCCGAACGTCTCCGTACGCGCTTTCTCGTCGTCGGCAGCGGCGTCGCCGGCCTCCACACCGCCTGGCGCGCCTCGCAGCACGGTGAGGTCGTCCTGACGACGAAGCGTTCCCTCTTCGACAGCGCGACGGCTTATGCGCAGGGGGGCATCGCCGCCGCGCTCGGCGCAGGCGACTCGCCCGCGCTTCACCGCAAGGACACCCTCGCCGCGGGGGCCGCGCTCGCCGACCGCGCCGCGGTCGAGGTGCTGGTGACGGAAGGCCCGGCGCGAGTGCGCGAGCTCTACACCGCCGGCGCCGACTTCGACCTCGATCCGGCCGGCGACTTCAAGCTCGGCCGCGAGGCGGCGCACTCGAAGAATCGCATCGTCCACGCCCATGGCGACCAGACCGGCGCGGAGGTCGCGCGCACACTCATCGAGCGCGTGGGCGAGAGCGACCGGGTGAAAGTCCTCGAGAAGACGCGCGTGCTCGACCTCATCGTCGCCGACGGCCGGTGCGTCGGCGCGAGGGCGAGCGTCGCCGGCCGGGCGACCGAGATCATCGCCGACGCGACGGTGCTCGCCACCGGTGGCTGTGGCCAGGTCTACCGCCATACGACGAACCCGGTCGTCGCCACCGGCGACGGCTTCGCGATCGCGCACCGTGCCGACGCGAAGCTCACCGACATGGAGTTCGTGCAGTTCCATCCCACGGCCCTCGACACGCCGGAGAATCCGCTGGCGCTGATCTCCGAGGCGGTGCGCGGCGAGGGAGCGCTGCTCCTCAACGACGACGGCGTCCGTTTCATGGAGAAGCGCCACAAGCTCGCCGAGCTCGCGCCGCGCGACGTCGTGGCGCGAGCGATCTTCGTCGAGCAGCGTGGCGAGCGGAAGGTCTGGCTCGACGCGCGGAAGCTCGGGCGGAGCTTCGCGAAGCGCTTTCCCGGGATCCTCGCCCTCTGCCAGGCGCGCGGCATCGACCCGCGGAAGGATCTCATCCCGGTCACGCCGGCCGCGCATTACATGATGGGCGGGATCAGCACCGACCTCGCCGGCCGCTCGACGCTGCCGCGGCTCTATGCCGCGGGC
>DATAIS010000231.1:0-5517 GCA_036262535.1 Gemmatimonadaceae bacterium
GCTTGCGCGTCATCATCCACTGCGCGACGAGGCTCGTGCTCGAGAGCGACGAGTCGAGCCAGGGCAGGGAGGCGTCGGTGGTGCGGTGAAGCAGCGTCCCGAGTGCCGCCGCCCCGAGGGCGCCGATGGCGACGAGCAGCCCGACGATGCGACGCGGAGTCCGGCTCACTTTCAGCTCGGTGCGATTCTCCCCGCCGTAGAGCCACTCGTACCAGCCGTAGATCGAGATCACGGCGTAGACGACCTGCAGCCCCATGTCCGCGTACAACTTCGCCTCGTAGAAGACGATGGCGTAGAGCAGGACGTTGACGATCGCGAGCGGCCAGCTCCAGATGTTCTGCCGCACGCTCAACCAGACGCTTATCGCTCCGGTAACTGCGGCCACGATCTCGAGGGGATTCACGCGCTAACGAGCAAGGGACGGACGACGAGAAACGAGCAAGAACTGCAAAGAGTATCAAAAGATACGCGGCCATGGGAACGGAGGATCCCATGACCGCGTATCAAACTCGACGAGGGTCAGCCGGCGATCTTCCGCAGCGACGCCGCCGAGTTTCTGGTCTTCATCGCCGATTTCCAGAGATCACCGACCGACTTGAATCGCAAGAGGGCTGTCGCGATGTCGAAGTCGTGGGGATCGAGGTCGTCGGTCAACTCCGACCAGTCGAGTGGAGTGGAAACAGTGGCGCCGGGCCTCGCTCGCGCGGAGTACGCGCTCGCGATCGACTTGCCACGGATGTTCTGCAGGTAATCGACGTAGATCGTCGTCGGCGGGCGCTTCTCGACCCACCGGATCACCGTCGCATGCTTCGGGTGCTTCTCGGCGACGCGCGTGGCGATGATCTCGGCGAGTGCGACCGCCGTCTCCCAGGTCGCGTTCGTCGGCAGCGGCACCGCGACGTGAAGCCCGCGCGAGCCCGACGTCTTGAGCGCGGCCCGGAGTCCCAGCTCGTCGAGCTCCTCCTTCACCCACCGCGCGCAGTCGCGCACCTTCGCGAAGTTCGCCTTCGGCTGCGGGTCGAGATCGAGATAGGTGTAGTCCGGACGATCGAGGTCCTGCACGCGCGAGTGCCAGGGATCCATCGAGACGCAGCCGTTCTGCACGCAGAAGAGCAGCGTCGCGAGGTCGCCGCCGATCAGCCGCTCCTTGTCGTCGCCGCCGTTGCCTTCGATCGTCTCGACGCGCACCGACTCCGGGGAATGCTCGGGCGCCTTCTGCTGGAAGAAGGTCTCGCCCTCGATTCCCTCCGGCGTGCGCTTGAGCACGAGCGGCCGATCCTTGAGCGCCGGGAGGATGAAGGGCGCGACGTTCGCGTAGTAGCGCATGAGCGCGCCCTTGGTGATGCCGTCCTTCGGAAACATCACCCGGTCGAGGCTCGTGACCTTGAGCTCACCGCCGCCGGGGAGCTTCACGACTCCGTCGCCGCCGGACTCCTCGATCTCGCGCAGCCGCTCGACGACGCCGGGGTTGGCGATCGTCGGTCCTTCCTCGAAGGTGCGCCCGCGCTTCGTCGCGGTGCGCCTCGCGCCCGACGTGCGCCGTGCGCCCGACTTGCGCGGCGCCATCGCGCTCGCGGCAGCGTTCGCGCTCGGGCTCCGGCGGCGTACGCGACCGGTCGCGCGCGCGCCGTCCTCCTCCTGGACGCTCTCTCCCTCGCGGGTCACCTCGCGCGCGGGCTTGTCGTCGCGCATGCCGAGGAAGATCGGCTGGCGCAGCTTTCCGTCGGCGGTCCACTCGCCGAACTTCACCTCGACGACGACCTTCGGCTTCGCCCAGTGCGGCTTCTCGTTCGTCTTCGGCGTCGTCGCGAAGGGCGACTTCGGCTGCTCGAGCCTGGAGAGCCGCTTGTGCATGTCCTTGAGGCTCTCGCGATTGAAGCCGCCGCCGGTGTGGCCGACGTAGACGAGCTTCCCGTCGCCGTCGAAGTAGCCGAGCAGGATCGCGCCGATGTGCTCGCGCGTGTTGCGCGGCTCGGTCCAGCCGCCGACGACGAACTCCTGGCGGTGCTCGATCTTGAGCTTGAGCCAGCCGCGGCTGCGCTCGCCGGGGCGATAGGGATCGCTGGTGCGCTTGGCGATGATCCCCTCCCAGCCGCGCTCGCGCGCGCGCTCGAGCATCTCCTCGCCGTCGTTAGGCACCGTCTCGCCAAGGCGAAGCCGGGGCGAGGTGCGGTTGCGGAGCCGCTGCTCGAGTCGCGCGCGGCGCGTCGTCCACGGCTCGTCGAGGAGCGGCTCGTCGCCGTCCATGAGGAGGTCGAAGGCGATCAGCGCCGCCGGTGCCCCCTCGAGCGCGTTCTCGATGCGGTCGCGATCGGTCGCGTGCATCCGACCCTGGAGGCTCTGGAAGCGCGCGATCTCCTCCCCCTCGAGCGCGACGATCTCGCCATCGAGCACGAGCGGCCGGCGCGCCTTGCGCGCGAGCGTGACGAGCGCGTCGACGACCTCGGGGAACTGCCGGCTCTTGTCGTTGCCGTTGCGCGTGACGACGCGCGCGCCCTCGCTCGTGGCGTAGGCGATGACGCGAATGCCGTCGTACTTCGGCTCGAAGGTCCAGCCGTCGCCGGTCGGGACTTCGGTGCCGATCGACGCTTTCATGGGTACCAGCGCGGCGAAGCGCCGCGCGGGCTTGGGTACCAGCGACGCGTTCTTCCGCGCCGACGGCTTCGTCGCCTTCGCCGCCTTCGCGGTCCTGCTCTTCTTCGCCGTCTTCGCCGCGCGCTTCGCCATCGGGTCTTCCGCCTTGCCTCTATTGGAACGCCAGACGCGGCTCCTGCCCTTGCCGGCCGCGATCTCCTCCATCGTCCGACCCGTCGTCACCGACGTCATGTGCTCGGCGACGATGTCGGAGCCGGAACTCGCCTCATCGTCACTACGCTTGATGAGGAGCCACTGTGGCTTTCCGTCGTCGCCGCCACGGGTGCGCACGAGCGCGAAGCCGCCGCGCAGTCGCTCGCCGTGCATGACGATGTCGAGCCGGCCGCGGCGCAGTCCGTCGCGCAGCGCCTTCAGCTCGGCGTCCCCGGCGGCGTCGGCCGCGCCGTAGGTGCCGACGTCCCAGAGCATCACCGTCCCGCCGCCGTACTCGCCCTTCGGGATCGTGCCCTCGAAGTCGTTGTACGAGATCGGGTGATCCTCGACCTGCATCGCGAGCCGCTTGTTCGCGGGGTCGAGCGAAGGACCTTTCGGCACCGCCCAGCTCTTCATCACGCCGTCGAGCTCGAGGCGGAAATCGAAGTGCAGGTGACTGGCGGCGTGCTTCTGGATGATGAAGCGCAGCGAGCCGCGGGAGGGCGTCTCGTCGCCCCCCTCGGGCTCGCTCGTCTTCGTGAAGTCGCGCTTGCGACGGTACTCGGCGAGCTTCGCGCGCGCTTTGGTGCGTGTGGCTGGCGTCATGCGCGCGCGAGCCGGCAATCGTCAGGCCGAGCGCCGACGGCTGCGCTTCGCGGGCTTCTCGTCGGCCGGCTTCTCGGATGCGGCCGCCGTCTTCTTCCGCGCTCGCACCGAGCCACCACGCCGCGCGCCGCCCTGCTCGAGGCTCGCCTGCAGCCGCGCCATGAGGTCCACGACCTTCGTGTCCTGCGTGTCCTCTTCCGGCTCGGGCACGGTGATCTTCTTACCCTTCATCTTCGCGCGAATGATCTTCATCAGGTTCGCGCGATACTCGTCGGTGTACTTCGTGGGATCGAAGGGCTCGGCGAGCGACGCGACGAGCTGCTCCGCCATCTTCAGCTCCTGCGGCCGCACGACCTCGGCGGTCGGGAAGGAGAACTCCTTCACGTCGACGAGCTCGTTCTCGAATCGCATGAGCTCGAGCACGATCGCGTCCTTGATGACGCGCACGGCGGCGAGGTGCTCCTTCTGGCGGATGACGACCTTGCCGATCCCGACGGCGTCGGAGGTGCGCATCGCCTCGCGCAGCAGCGCGTACGCCTTCTCGCCCCCCTTCGACGGCACCAGGTAGTACGGCGTCTCGAAGTAGCGGGGATCGATCTCCTCCTGCTTCACGAAGTCGAGGATCTCGAGCATCTTCGACGCCTCGAGCGCTGCCGCCTTGAAGTCGTCGTCGGTCATGACGACGTACTTCCCCTTCTCGTACTCGTACCCCTTCACGATCTCGTTCCACGGCACCGGCTCGCCGTCGGCGGCGCAGACGCGCTCGTACTTCACGGGCGAGAGGTCTTCCGAGTGCAGCATGCGGAAGGAGATGTGATCCTCGCGCACGGCGGTCTTCGCTTCGACGGGAATGTTCACGAGCCCGAATGCGAGTGAACCTTTCCAGATCGAGGCCATCTTCGGAGCTCCGGTGTCGAGAGGTCGAGTGCGGTTTCGGGGTTCCTACGTGATTGAGGGCAAGGCAAAAAAAGGGCCGAAATCGCTGTGGAAAAGAAAATTTGTGATGTCATTTATTGACGAGTCCGCGGGTAGGAGCGAGCCCGTCGGCTCGTCGCGCCGGCCCGGTCGACGCGGAGGCGCGGAGGGCCCGGAACAGCCGCGGAGGACCCGGCGCAGCTGCTCTCACCTGGCGAGCCCCATCGCGTTGTCAGGTGGTGGCAACAACTGGTTGGGATGACACGGATTCAACAGATGACGCGGATCAGCTTGTGAGGCGTACTGGGCTCCTTCCACCCAATCGGCATCACGCGGAAGTGCTGTGGGGCAAGCGGGGAGAGATGGTCTCGCCCCGCTTGCCCCAAGCTGTTTCGGCGGGCTGTGAGGAGGGGAGCACCGCCCGGGAGCGATCCGTTCATCCGGGTGATCCGCTTCATCCCACACAGCTGTTGCCGTTGCCGTGGCTGTTGCCGTTGCCGTTCTGCACGCCCTCCGCGGACCTCCGCGCCTCCGCGTTAATCCGGGTCGGCGCGAGAGAAAGACCGACGGGTCGGTGGTAGTGACCGACCGGGCGGGGCCTTATGATCCTCCGACCATGACCAAGCCCATCACACTCCCCGTCGCGCTCGCCGTCGCGTTAGGCGCCGCGTGCTCCACACAACCGGCCGTCAGCCCGACTCCGGCTCCAGCGCCCGCGACGGTCGAAGTCGCCGCGCGCCGCGACTCGCTCCCCGTCCCGCCCGGCTTCGCGCGTGCGATCGCGCGCGGGACGCGGACTCGGACGGGAGAGCCGGGCCCGCGCTACTGGCAGCAGTGGGCGCGTTACACCCTCGAGGCGACGCTCGATCCGCGGACGAAGCGGCTCACGGGGAGCGGACGGATCCGGTACTTCAATCGCAGCCCGGACACCCTCGCCACCGTCGCAGTCCACCTCTACCAGAACCTCTTCAAGCCCGGCGCGGCTCGAAACGAGGAGGTGCCGGAGACGCAGGGGATGGCGCTCTCGCGGCTCGTCGCCCAGGGGACGACGCTCTCCGCGACGTCCCCGCGCGAGACGTCACCCGGCTACTCGATCGAGGGCACCATCGCGACGCTCCGGCTTCCGCGACCGATGCTTCCCGGCGACAGCCTCGACATCGAGGCGGCGTGGAGCTTCGAGGTGCCGCCTGACGGTGCGCCGCGGATGGG
>DATAIS010000232.1:0-3242 GCA_036262535.1 Gemmatimonadaceae bacterium
GGATCTCGGCTGGATCGGGCGCGTGATGACGCGCGCCGTCGCCGGCGGGTTCCGCTTCGGCACCGACGCGCCGATGTCGTGGATCGGTGCCGACGACGCGGCGCAGGGGCTCATCGCGGCCCTCGATCGCGGCAAGAACGGAGAGCGCTACATCCTGAGCGCCGAGCGGATGTCGATGATCCAGTTCTTCAACCGCGTCGCGACGCTCACGGACCGGCGGCCGGCGAAGCCGCGCAAGCCGAGCTCCCTCGAGACGATCGCCTCGTTCTCGACCACGTTCGCGACGATGTTCGGCAAGCGTCCGCTTCTATCGGTGGAAGAGGCGCGCTTCCTCAGCGGCGGCGTCAAGGTCGACGGCGGCTACGCGAGGACCGAGATCGGCGTGAAGTACACGCCCCTCGCGTCGGTGCTGCCACCGCTGGTCAATACGTACCAGCGCGCGTTGGAGCGATTCGGACACTAGCTCGCCGCTCCTGGCGGCTGATTCGGGGATACGAAAAGGATCCGTTTCGGAGACGCGGCGATGCGATGAGCATCGCCGCATCTCTTTTCGCATTGGCGCAACGGGTCCTTTCCGAATCTTCGAATCAGGCCGCAACAGCGGCCGCGGGTGGTCCAGCCAACCCTTTCGAAACTCCCATTGTCACACTCCCGTACGCGATAGAGCGGGGACGCCGGTGTGGCGTTCGTCCGCTTTCGCACGACGCCTCACCCCACTCCCCCATGTTGCGTCCCGCCCTCATCGGTGCGCTCGCGCTGCCGCTCGCGATCGGCGCCCAGGAACGCGTCGCCTCCACGAAGTCCGCCTCGAATGACACGACCAGTGCGCGCGCCCTGGTCGCGCGCGGCACCGCGACCGCGGTCCGCGCGCCGGCTGCACCGGTGCTCGACGGCAAGGCGGACGACGCCGTCTGGGCGACCGCGGCCGAGATCGACGACTTCAAGCAGTTCGAGCCGACCGAGGGCGGGACGCCGCGCTACCGCACCACCGCGCGCGTCGCCTACGACGACCGGTACATCTACGTCCACCTGCGCGCCCACGATCCGCACCCCGATTCGATCGTCGCGCAGCTCAGCCGCCGCGACATGGGCACGCCGTCGGACTGGCTGATGGTGCTCATCGACTCGTACAACGACCGCCGCACCGGGTTCGAGTTCCACGTCAATCCGGCGGGCGTGAAGCGCGACGCGTCGATCATCAACGATGGCGAGGAGGACCTCTCGTGGGACGCGGTCTGGGACGTCGCGACCGCGCGCGAGCAGGACGGCTGGTCGGCGGAGTTCCGCATCCCGCTCAGCCAGCTCCGCTTCCCGCCTAACGGCGCGCCGGCGTTCGGCATGATGTTCATGCGCACCGTCGGACGGAGCAACGAGCGCGTCGCGTGGCCGCTCTTCAGCCGCACCAAGGGCGGGCTCGTCTCGCAGTTCGCCGAGGTCTCCGGCTTCGCGGGACTCGAGAGCCCACGACGGCTCGAGGTGACGCCCTATACGGTCGCCAAGTCCACGCCGCAGGCGGTGAAGGGGCTCGACGGCGCGACCACCGGCTACGGCCGCGCGTCGCTGGCGACGATGGGCGCCGACATCAAGTACGGCGTGACGTCGAACCTCACGCTCGACGCCACGATCAACCCCGACTTCGGGCAGGTCGAGGCTGACCCGGCTAACCTGAACCTCACCGCGTTCGAGCAGTTCTACGCGGAGCGCCGCCCCTTCTTCATGGAGGGCGCGGGACTTTTCCGCTTCGACATCAACTGCAACGACGGCAGCTGCAGTGGCCTGTTCTACTCGCGCCGCATCGGCCGCAGCCCGCAGCTCAACGACGAGGTCCGCTACGGAATGGACCCGGCCGCGAGCACCTCGAGCGCGACGCCGATCCTCGGCGCGGCGAAGCTGACCGGCCGCACCGCGTCGGGGTTCCAGGTCGCGCTCCTCAACGCCGTGACCGACGAGCGCAAGGCGTACGGACCGGAGATCGGCGAGGTCGTGACCGAGCCGCGTACCAACTACGCCGTCGCGCGAGTGCGCCAGGACTTCCGGAAGGGGATGAGCGCGATCGGCCTCATGGCCACGGGCGTCAACCGTTCGCTCGACGAGTTCACCGAGCCGCGGCTCCGCCGCTCGGCGTACGCCCTCGGCGTCGATGGCCGCCACCGCTTCCTCGAGAACAAGTACGAAGTGAGCGGCTGGCTCGCGGGCAGCCGCGTCGCCGGATCCGAGGAGGCGATCGACCGCACGCAACGCAGCTCGGCGCGCTACTACCAGCGTGAGGGGAGCGAGATCGAGTACGACCCGACGCGGACGAGCCTCGAGGGCACGGCGGGGATGGTCTCGCTCAACAAGGTGAGCGGCGTGGTGCGCTTCAACAGCAACTACCGCTACCTCGCGCCGGGCTTCGAGATCAACGACATCGGCTACCTGCCGCGCGTCGACGAGCAGCTCGTGTCGAACTGGGTCGGCCTCAACTACAACAAGGCCACGTCGTGGTATCGCATGGCCCGCCTCAACTTCAACCAGTGGGCATCGTGGAACACCGCCGGCCTGCGCAGGGAGATCGGCGGCAACGTGAACTACCACGTGCAGCTGCCGTCGATGATCTGGATCCACGCCGGCATCAGCGGCAACGGCCTCCTGCCGGTCTATGACGATCGCCAGGCGCGTGGCGGGCCGGAGATCCGGCAGTCGCGGAGCGGCAACTTCTGGCTCGGCGCCGAGGGCGACCGCCGCGACCGCGTGACGCCTAACCTCTTCGTCGGCGGAATGCAGGGCGACGAGGGCGCGTCGAAGGGCTTCTGGGTCGACAACTGGTACGACGTGCGGATCACCGACAACGTCAAGCTCCAGATCAACCCGTACTTCGAGTACAACATCAACGACAACCAGTGGGCGGGGCGCTTCGACATCCGCGACCGCAGCGCCGGCGCGAACGACAGCCTGCTCTCGCGCCACTACGGCTTCGCGCGCCTGTCGCAGAAGACGCTGTCGATGTCGACCCGCATCGACTACACGGTGACGCCGACGCTGACCGTGCAGCTCTACGCCCGGCCGTACGCGACCGCGGGCGAGTACCGCAATCTCCGCGAGCTGGACGACCCGAGCGCGGGCAACTACGCCGACCGCCTGCGACCGTTCACGCCCGTGAACCCGACCGATGCCTCGGAGTACGCGAACTACTCGGTGACCGGCAACAACTTCAACTACAAGGCGCTGAACACGAACGCGGTGCTGCGCTGGGAGTACCGGCC
>DATAIS010000233.1:0-2016 GCA_036262535.1 Gemmatimonadaceae bacterium
GCGCGCCCCACTGGTCGGTGAGCCGCCGCGGGCTGGCGCCCTGCACCGGCATGGGATAGGGGAGCGCCGGTTCGGCGCGGATCAGGTGCGCCGTGTAGGCGAGTCGCGTGAGGACGGGATAGACGTAGTACCCGATCCCGGAGAGGATCGCGAGCGAGAACAGGCTGCTGAGCCATCGTCGCCACCGGCGCCGCCGCACCGACTCCAGCAGCGGCGTCGTCGGCTTGGGGCGGCCCGCGCCCGTGATCACGAGGGCGCCCCTACCGTTCGGCGGGCGATCCGGCCACCTGGATCGCTTCCGGCAGCTGCCAGATCTCGACGCGTCCGTGCATCGGCAGCGGGATCGCGAGCTGGTTGCGCCGCGTGTCGGCACCGAGGTCCGCGGGGAAGTAGAGGTTGCGGATGATCTGCCGGTCGGTGCCCTTGTCGAAGAGGTGCACGCTCGAGTCGGACCAGGAGGTCACGAGCAGCCCGCCGTCGGCCGTCGGCTCGACGCCGTCGAACTTCCCCTTGCCGTGCGCGATGATCCGGCGCGTCGAGTCCATCCCCGACAGCGAGTAGACCTCGCTGTTGAAGGGATCGAAGGCGACGACCACCCAGCGCTTCGTATGATCGTCCCAGGCGAGGCCGTTAGGCCTCCGCAGCGAATCGCCTTCGGCGACGACCGTGATTGCGCGGTTCGGTCCGATGGCGAAGATCTTGTCGCCGCCGGGATGCAGGACGCCCTTGTCGGTCATCATGATCCCGGTATCGGTGACACGCAGCGACCCGTCGGGGAGGACGAGCACGTCGTTGAGCAGCACGGCCCCGTGCATCGCGAGGCCGATGGTGTCGAGCGGGGTGCCGTCGAGGCGCGAGAAGGCGCGCAGGACGTCGATGTCGGCGACCCAGAGCGTGTCGCCATGGATCGCCATCCCCTTCGGCGCGTTCAGCGTTGCGCCGCGCTCGCCACCGTTCACGAGCACCTCGGCGTCGTGGCGATTGCTCGCCGAAACCTTCAGGATGTAGCCCTGTCCGTCCTTCGCCGAGCCTTCGCCGACCATGTTCGAGATGAACCACGCGTCCTGCGCGGCATCGTACTTCGCCGACTCGGGACCGTAGAGCCCTTCGATCGTGAAGACTTTGTGAGCAGCGGTACGCTCGGCGCGCTCATGCCGCACGTAGGAGCATGCGGCGAGCGCGGTCAGTGCGAGCAGTGTGGTCGTGAGGGCGAAGCGGCGCATGGCGGTGATTCCCGGAGTCGACCGCTATGGGGTGCGAGACGTGTGCCACGCACGAATCTGGAAGCCGGAACCGGCGCGCCAGCGCAAACGTCGGCAGGAGCGGAACTACTTTCACCACCGAGGGCCGCAGAGGGCCGCAGAGAGACTGCACACAGAGAACCGCTTTGGGGGGGCGCAGGGTGAGATGATCTCGCCCTACGCCCCCCAAGAGCAATTGTAGTTCTCTGTGTCGTACTTCTCTGTGCGCTCTGTGGCCCTCTGTGGTGAAGTAGTTCCACAGCGAGCAGCTCAAGAGCCTGATCAGCCCCGCTCCGTCGCCTCCATCCGTCGCAGCGCGATGCGGATCGGGATGACCGTCGCGGAGATGCAGAGCAACGCCGCGAGCGAGAAGCCGACCACGACCTCGGTCATCGCGACCTCGGTGCGGTACATCCGTGCGGAGAGGAATGCGTAGACCGGGCGTGCCTCGAGGATGATCGTGCCGCCGATGATGCCGACGGCGCTCATCATGAAGACGAGCCCACCGAACGACGTCGGGATCTGCGCCGCGTTCTCGGTCTCGAACTGCGGGTAGAGGGTGCCGAACCCGATCGCCATCCCGGCGATCGCGAAGGTCAGCAGCACGATCGAGAAGAGGGACACCCACATGATGAACTCGCTGGTCTTCAGCAGGTAGTTCGTCGCGCCGACGATGCCTAACGCGAGGGCGAGGAGGGGCAGAGTCCCGACCCAGAACTTCGACCAGAGCAGGTCGTGCATCGAGAGCGGGCTCGAACGGAGCAGCCAGAACGTC
>DATAIS010000234.1:0-20591 GCA_036262535.1 Gemmatimonadaceae bacterium
CCCCCAGAAAGACTCGGTGTTCTCTGCGAGCTCTGTGGTTCAACAGCCGTTCGGCTCGTAGCGCACCGAGCTACTGACCGATCTGCTTCTTGTACTCGTCGGGCCCGAGGAGCGACTCCGTGTCGCCGGCGTCCTTCAGCCGGATCCGCACCATCCAGCCGTCGCCGTAAGGGTCGCTGTTGACGAGCGCCGGCTCCTTGTCGAGCCGGTCGTTGATCGCGACCACCTCGCCACCAACCGGCGAGAAGAGCTCCGAGACCGCCTTCACCGCCTCGACCGTGCCGAAGACGTCGTGCGCGCCGAGCCTCGTGCCGACCTTGGGCAGCTCGACATACACGACGTCGCCGAGCTCGCCCTGCGCGTAGTCCGTGATACCGACCGTGACGACGTCGGCGTCGCCGGTCTTCTTCACGTACTCGTGGTCCTCGGTGTAGAGCAGGTCGTTCGGGATCTCGGCCACGCAGCGCCTCGAAGTGAATGGTGGGTGAGCGGCGCGAAGTCTTATCCGCGCGCGCAGGAGAGTCAAGGAATCGCGGCCGCCTCGGTATCGCGCGAGCTCGCTTCCTCATCGAGCGCACGCCACACCTCCTCGACGCGCGCCCTCAGCTGCTCGTGCGTGCCGTCGTTGTCGATCACGAAATCGGCGCGCGCGCGCTTGAGCTCCGCCGGCATCTGCCGAGCGATCATCGCCATGGCCTCCGTCTCGCGCAGCTGGCGGTCGCGCACCAGCCGTTCCAGCCGCAGCGGCCGCGGCGCGTCGACGAGGACGATGCGGTCGAAGTCGTCGATGAGGTTGTTCTCGAAGAGCAGCGGGATGTCCGCGACCACGATCCGATCGCCGCGCTCGGTCGCTTCGGCGACCATCTCGTCCCGCATCCGTCCCACCTCGGGGTGGACGATCGCATTGAGCTGCGCGAGCTCGTCGGGGTTGTCGAAGACGCGACGGCGGAGCGCGGCGCGGTCGAGGACACCGTCGGGAGAGAGGATCTCGGATCCCCAGCGTTTCACGATCGCGTCGTAGCCCGGCGTGCCGACGCGAACAGCGCGGCGCGCGAGGACGTCGGCGTCGATGAGCGTCGCGCCCTTGGCCACGAGCATCGCGGCCACGGCCGATTTTCCCGAAGCGATGTTACCGGTCAGCCCGACGAGCAGCATGACGAAAAGGTAGAGAGCGCTCCGGAGAGCGTCAACGCGAAGCACGGCGGGTACTTGAGCGCGGGCGCGGGTCGTGCAAGCTTCTCGCCGAAGCACGCATCCCGCCACCTGAACCCGTTGAGCAATGCTCGATCCTCGAACGCTTCCTCCGCGCAAGCTGGCCGCGCTCGGCGCGGTCGGCGCCTGTGGCGGGATGCTGCTGCTCCTCGCCCTCCTCGCGTTGGTGCTACGCCCCTTCCCGCGCGGCGGCATGGACGGCGACCACTTCTGGCTCACGCTGATGGCGTTCGCGGGGATCTTCACCGCGCTCATCGCGGTGCACCTGTTCTTCGCGAGCCAGCTCTGGTACGCCCCGGTCACGGCCGCCGAGGAGGAACGGCTTCGCACCCGCGCGAAGCGGAAGAACCGCTCCTGACGCGGCTTTCGCGAGCTACAGCAGCGTGACCTGATCCTCGTCGGCGCGCGGCACCGAATGACAGTGCCGGCAGCGCGCCTGATAGGAGTCGCTCGCGCCGACCATGATCGTCGGCGAGTCCCAGCGCGCCGGCTTCCCCTCGATGAGCCTCTGGTTGCGGCTCGCCGGGCTGCCACAGATGACGCAGATCGCGTGGAGCTTGTCCACGACCTCGGCGACCGCCATCAGCGCGGGCATCGGGCCGAAGGGCTCGCCGCGAAAATCGGTGTCGATCCCGGCGACGATGACGCGCCGCCCGCGCCCCGCCAGCGCCGTCGCGACTTCCACGATGCCGGCGTCGAGAAACTGCGCCTCGTCGATCGCGACGACGTGCGCCGTCGGGTCGAGCTTGGTCATGATGTCGGCCGCGTTGTCGACGGGGATCGCCTCGACGTTGCGGCCGTCGTGGCTCGACACCGAGTACACGCCCGCGTACCGCTCGTCGAGGTGCGACTTGAAGACCTGGACCCGTTTGCGGGCGATGATCGCGCGCCGTACCCGGCGAATGAGCTCCTCGCTCTTGCCGCTGAACATCACGCCGCAGATGACCTCGATCCACCCACCTGCGCCGGTGAAGTAGACGTCGCTCACGCCTCCCCTTGGCCCTCGCGCGGAGGCCGGCGTGGGCGCTCACGGCGCTCGGGCCGCTCTGGCCGTTCGCCGCGTGGGCGCATCGGCCGCTCACCGCGCGGCGGACGGTCGCCTCGTGGCGGACGGTCGCCCCGTCCACCGAAGCCGCGCGTGCCGCCCTCGCGTGGCGGACGCTCGCGCTCGAGCCGCGCCACCACGCGGCGTCCCTTGATCGACGAGCCGGTGATGCGCTCGGCGACCTTCTCCGCATCTGCGCCGACGATCTCGACCAGGGAGTGCGTGTCGCGCAGCTCGATCCGGCCGATGTTCTCGCCGGTGATGCCGGCGGTGCCGGCGATGGCGCCGACGAGATCTCCCGGACGCACGCCGTCGCGCTCGCCGACGGTGAGGAAGATCCGCGTCCCGCCCGCGGCGTCGGCGCGGCGCCCGGCAGCCGGCGCAGATGCGCCGGCCGCGCGCTCCTGCGGCGCGGCGCGGGTCGCGCTCGCCCGCGCGCGATCGAGCAGGCGCAGCGCGACCGCCGCGACCTCGACGCCGTCATACCGCTCCAGCAGGGGCTCGATCGCGGTCAGCTCGCGTGCAACGACCCCCGCTTCGAGCTCGGCGCGGAGCTCGTCACGCAGACGCTCCTCGCGACGGCGCGCGTCGTCGCCCGCCCCGCCTAACGTCAGCGGCGTCACGGCGCCGGCGCCGGCGAGCGCGCGCACGATGCCGAGCTGGCGGGGCTGCGCGAGGACCACGACCTGCGGGACTGCCGCGCCGCCGGCGAGAACCGACTGCAGCTCGGCGCGCGAGGCCGGGACGTCGTAGAGGACGACCAGCGGGGCGTCGCCGGCCGGGGCATCGCGAACGACGCGCACCGGGGCGCTCGCGCCGCGGTAACCGAGCGTGGCGATCGCGCGCTGCGCGTCGCGCTCGGAGTCCTCGGAGCGCACCCAGACCACCGCGCCCACCGGATCGAGCTCGTCGAGGAGACGGCGCAACGCGGTCGGGCGGCTCGTCGCCGCGACCGACAGGTGCTGAACCGCGAGCGCGAAGCTGTCGTCGGCGGGAGCGACGTCCACGCCGCGCAGGCCGCGCCGCACGTGCCGCTCGGCGATCTCGCGCGCCTCGTCGCCGAGCCGCGCCGCGATCATGGCGCGAGCGGCATCCTTCGGCAGCTCGGCCATGATGGCGTCGAGCGCCGGGGTCTTCGCGTCCGCGGACGCCTCGTCGATCCAGGCGAGCACGACATGGCGGACGCCCGCGAGCTTGAGCGCCGTGGACTGGATGAGCGGCAGGATGTCGTCGGGAGTGCCGATCACGACCTGCGGCGCGCGCTCGCGCAGGCGGCGCGCCGCGCGGCGTCCACCGCTCACCGGCAACACCTCGATCTCCGCCGGGGCGATCTCGAGCGCGACCTCGGTCGCGAGCGCGGTGGTGTCGGCATCGGCGGTGAGCACGAGCAGCTGCGGCTCCGCGACACTCGCGTTCGTCCGCTGCAGCGGTGCGCCGAGCGCCTGCGCCACGGCCGCGCGGCCGTGCGGGAGAATGTGCACGACCTGCTGGCTGCGCGTGATGCCGCTGGTGTCCTTCGCTTCCTGTTCCACGTTCCGTCCGGCGTTGTGGCCACTCAGTTCGCGTGCTACCGTATCCGCGACAAGAGGAAGATAGCCGCGGCGCCTTCGCCTCTCCACCGCGCCCGGAGCGTTCGAATGCGCACATTCGCGCGCTCCCGGTGGCGAGGCACCCCGTCCATCCACGATCTTCGCGCACGCTTTCGAGAGGGCGAGATGAGCCTGAACGTTCAGATCGAGCCCGTGGCGGGACCGCCGCCGCATCTCGAGTATCGCTGGGATGCAGACACCGACATCCTCACCGCATCGCTCGCCAGCGACGCCGCAGAGGGACCGGCCGGGATCGTCGAGGTGCAGGGCCGCGACGGCTCCTGGGTCATCCTCGACCTTCGGGGCGGCCGCATCCGCGGTGTCGAGGTCGCGGTATGGCCCGACGTGCGCAAGCTCCCGTCGCTCCTTCCGCCCGTCGGCGAGTACGGGCGGGCGACGCTTTCGCGCGGCGCCGCAGTGCCGCCGGTGGTCGAGGTCGACAGCGCGGTGTCGGCGGAGGTCGACGCGCCGGAGCGCACCTTCCACTTCCGCTTCGGCGGCCAGGGCACGCCGCGTTCGGTACGCCTCGCCGACGGCCTGCTCCTCGACGTCGAGCCGTCGACGGGGAAGGTCGTCGGACTCTGGTTGCTCGACGTCCCGCCATTTCCCCTCGACCAGTGATCACGACCATCGTTCTCGTCAGCGTGGAGCCGCGGCTCATTCCCCAGGCCGCGATGAAGCTCGCCGGCTGCGATGGCGTGTCGGAGGTCTACTCGGTGTCCGGCGAGTGGGATCTGGTCGCGATCGTCCGCGTAGCGGAGTACGAGCAGATCGCGCGTGTCGTGACGGAGGTCTTCCCGACGATTCCCGGGCTGGTCAGGACCCAGACACTGACCGCCTTCCGCGCCTACTCGAGAAAGGATCTCGAGCAGGCGTGGGACATGGGCGTCGACTGAGCCGGGCTCAGTCTCGCGCTCCTACGTCCCGGCGTCGAGGCACCAGCTCGGCCGGCTGCGGAACACCTCGTTCCAGGCGCCATTCCGGTACTGGAGGAAGAGCGCGTACGTGTCGCCGCCGAACTTCCAGCCCTCCAGGGCGAGCTCCGTCACGCCGTCGTCGTTGACGTCGATCTGGTCGACGAGGCGGCGGAAGTCCACGTCCGAAGCCTCGCCGCGCCCGATGTGGCTGAACGTCACCTGATAGCCGGCCGCACCGGAGGGGCGATCCGCGACGACGAACATGTGCAGCGTCTGCTCACCCGCCGCGCTCTGCTCGTCGGCGCGCTTGTCCATGAACGTCGCGACGACCGTCGGATTGCCGGTGGCGCCGGTGTTGAGCGCGACGGCGCGCACGTCGAGTGCGGCGACCTCGCCGGCGCCGACGCCCGCCTGGGCCGCGAGCTTCGCGCCGATCGCGCGAGCGATCACCTCGGCCTCGGCGCCGCTCATCGACGCGCGTGAGGCATCGCGGAGCGGCTTCGAGGCGGCGAAGAGCGTGACCGTGTAGTTGGAGCCGATTCCCGCGCCGAGCGTCATCGCCGACTGCGGGATGAGGAGGTTGCAGGCGGGGAGGGTGTAGAGCTGGTCGCGTCCCTCCTCCCACATTCCCTGGCGAACGGTCGCGCGGCCGATCGCGCGGCCGCCGTCGTAGACCGTGTACTGCGTCCCGGCCTTGCCGTAGAAGGCGTCGAACTGACGCCAGCCGGCGGCCCCGAGCACGATCGCCTCGATGGTGCCGTTGCGCAGGACCCCAACGGGGATCATGCGCGGATCGTCACGCTCCCCGTAGATCTGGAAGAGGATCGCGGGGCGCGTGCTCAGGTCGAGCTGCGCCGCGGCGGGCACCTCGGCGGCCTGCGCCTTGGCGCCATTTCCCGGGACCAGCTCGCGCGCCTTGTCGCACCCGAGCCCTAGAATTAGTGTGGTCGCGAGTAGGCAGCGTCGCCTCATGCGCGCTCGACGAGTAAAGGCGAGCCCGCGGACGCCGCGCCCTTCGCGCGAGCCCCGGACCCGTCGATCGTGCCCCAGTCTTCCACTCTCACCTCGGACGCAAGCTACCGTGCCGCCGTGCGAGAAGTACGCGCGGCGCTGGGGGCCGGGGCCCGAATAGAGGACGCGTCCGCGTCGCTGGAGCAACTCCAGCGCCCCTCCGAGCCGGCACGTACCGCTCGAGTCCGCCCGCTGGAAGGGACGAGCTTTGCCGCGCGTCCCGTTCGCGGCCGCCCCGAGCCCGTGTTCGCCGCCTTCCTCGACGGCGTCCAGCAGAGCCGCATTCTCGACTACGCCAACGGCGCACCGATCGTTCACGCGACCGTCGCGGCGGTCATCCGCGAGCGCCGCGAGCGCCGCCTCCATACCTGGAAGCATCAGGTCGAGAACCGGATCTATGCGCCGCGGCGCCACGTCCCACCCGACGTCTGGGCGCGTCTCGCGCACCTCGATCCGGCCGACAGCTCGCTGCCGGATGACGACGAGCGCCTGACGACGCGGCACCCGTTAGGCGCCCTCGAGCGGGCGGTGGACCTCGCGCAGCGCCACCGCGAGGCGCTCGAGCAGCGCCTCGCCCAGGACTGGTGCGAGCGGGAGTCGCGCCCGCTGCTCGTGGACGGCGGCATCAGTGGCAGCGAGCGCGTCGCGCGCGCGCCCTGCGCGATCGGCGTCGTGAAGAGCCACCGCACGCTCTACGCGGTGGACGAGCAGATCGAGGTCGTGCTGCGCCTCGCGCGCGGCGAGCGCACCTCGGTCTTCCTCATCGAGCCGCCCCGGCGCACGCCGGTCGCGAGCTGGTACCTCCGCCTCCGCGAGCCGGCCGGCCGCGATCCCATGTTCGCGCTCGTCCGCGTCGAGGTCGCGCGCGATCCCGTGCAGGACATCGGCGCCCGGGCGGACGAGGTGTCGCGCTGGCTCCTCGCCGAGACCGCGCCGCTCGCGCTGCCGGACGCACGGTGGGATCGCATGGTGTACGGCGTCCGCGACAGCGAGGAATTCCTCCGCGCCATCACCTGAGTCGCCCCGCGCCGTTCCGCCGGATAGAATGTCTGAGATGACGAGTCCCCTGGGCCGGGTCGTCGCGACCGAGCGACGGCCCAACACGCCCCACGAGTTCCACTTCTGGACCGCGCTCGACTGCCCGGTCGGCATCGGCACCATCGTCCGCGTCGAGGGGACGCACCCCGTCGAGGGGAAGCTGCCCCAGGTCTACGGGATCGTCGTCGAGGGGTTCGGCTACACCGACCTACAGTCCCCGCTGCACGACGTCCTCGGCCACGACGGGTCGCCGGAAAGCGCCTCGCTCGCGCCGACGGAGCGTGCCGAGATCCGGCTCTACACGGCGGCCGTGCTGCGCCAGATCCCGGAGGAGCCACTCCAGCCGGTGCCGATCGGGCGCGTCTTCCTCGCCACCGACGACGACGTCGCCGTCGCGCTGCGGATGGACGGGTACCTGAAGGAGGGTGCGCGCACCGGGATCCCGATCGGGATCTACCGTGCCGGCGGCACCGACGCGCCGATCTACCTCGATGCCGACTTCCTGCTCGGTCCCGAGGCGGCGCACCTCAACATCACCGGCGTCTCGGGGCTCGCGACGAAGACCAGCGCCGTCGAATGGCTGCTGCAGTCGATCTTCACCCACTTCCCCGAGCGGAAGGGAACGATCGCCGCCGTCTGCTTCAACGTGAAGGGCCCCGACCTCTGCTTCCTCGACCAGCCGGGCGAGCTCGAGGCGAGCGACCGGGCCATCTACGAGAAGCTCGGCGTCCCCGCGAAGCCCTTCGATCGCGTCGAGTATTTCGCGCCCTATGATTCGGACGGCATCACCATCAAGACGCTGCGCTCCCACGACGCGCTCGCGCACAACGTGCACCCGCTGACGTGGGGTCTTCGCGAGGTGCTCCAGTACGCCGAGGTGCTGCTCAACAAGGACGACGTGGACGCGAAGGCCGACGCGCTCATCGACTTCATCCGCGAGCGCGTCGTGGACCAGGACTTCACCGATCCATTGCTCTCCCGCCCACACCGGGTCCAGAGCTTCGCCGATCTGGAGCAGTGGTTCCGAGACGTGCTGCGCGGGGTCGAGGCGAAGAATCAGGAGAGCTGGCGCACGCATCACGTCGCGACGATCCGGAAGGTTCGCAACCGGCTGTCGAACATCTCGACCCGCTGCGCCGGTCTCGTCACCGACGACGGCGCGGTGAGCGACCTTCCGTTCGGCACCTTCGAGGACCGGACGGTGTATGTCATCGACGTCGCCGGGTCCGAGGAAGACGCGCAGGATCTGATCTTCGCGCGCGTCGTGACCAAGCTCCGCGAGCTCCTCGAGAAGCGTCAGCTCGGCGTCGATCACGTCATCGTCTTCGTGGATGAGCTCAACAAGTACGCGCCGAACGACGGGCAGGACACCTACGTCCGGAAGATGCTGCTCGACATCTCCGAGCGTGGCCGGTATCTGGGCCTCGTGCTCTTCGGGGCGCAGCAGTTCCGCTCGCAGGTGCACCGCCGCGTCGTCGGCAACGCCGGCTCGGCGCTCTACGGGCGGATGGACGGCGACGAGCTCGCGACTCCGGGGTACGCCGTGCTGAGTCCCGCGACGCGCACCAAGCTCGCGACGCTCGAGAAGGGGCAGCTGATGGTGCGCCATCCGCACTTCACGCAGCCGGTGTTCGTGCGCTTTCCGCGCCCCGCCGTCATGCGTGGCCGCGATGGCGCCGAGCGATTCCCGCAGGCGCAGGGCGTGCCCTTCGACCAGGCGATCCTGCGCAGCCTGCGCGTGCTCGACCCGGCGATCACGCTGCAATGGGTGCAGGACGTCGCCGGGATCCACGAGGAGCACGAGGTCGTGCGGGCGCGCAACGCGACCATCCGCGCGCGTCCCGGGAACGTCCGCGAGTTCTTCCGTAACGCGCTGCCGAAGCGGGCGCCATCCGTCGCCGTTCCGCCGCGCCAGCCAGCTCCGGCGCTGCGGCTCACGCCCTTCGACGACCCCTACGGCGACGGGCAATGACCGGCCGGTCCCTCTGGTGCCTGCTGACGCTGGGCGCCATGGCGATGTCCGGCGGGGCACAGGACGTGGTCCTCGAGCTGCGTCCGCGTGCCGGCGACACCGTCGCAGTCCGGCTCGAGCATCGAGTCGAGATGACGGGTACGCGCCGCATCGGCGGCCGCGACTCCGTCACGCGCGTCGCCTCGTCGATGCTGACGCTCGGCCGCACGGTCGTCGAGAGCGTCAGCCCTGCCTACGCGATCGTCGCCACGCACACCGATTCGGTCGCGCTCGAGAGCAGCAACGACGGCGACGGCTCGATGAAGGAGGATGCGCGGCGCGCCCTTCGCGGCGCGGTCACGCGCGTGCGGATCCTCCCCGACGGCACCGCGGAGCCGGTGGAAGACGGGAGCGGGACGCCGCGCGCGGCGTGGCTCGCCGTCATGCCGGGTACGCTTCCCCGCGAGCCGGTCGCCGTCGGGTCACGGTGGACGCGTACGATGCCCATCCCGAACGCCGATGGCCGCGCCGTCGGGTCGGGGCAGGTGCGCGCCACTTTTCGCCTCGACTCGCTCAGCGCCAACGGCCGTTACGCGTGGATTTCGATGCGGGGGACGATGCGCCGCGACTCGAACGCCGCGGCCCCGAACACGACTCGCAGCGGCTCGCTCAACGGTACCATGTCGGGCGCGCTGAAGCTCGACCGCAAGCGCGGCTGGGTGGTGGACAGCGTCACCGACATGACCGTCCGCTCCGTGGTGCCGACCCCCGGCGCCCCCGATTCGCCGATGCGGGTGACGGTGCGCATGTTCCAGCACATGAGCGCCTCGGGGCACGACTGACGGAGCGCGCGGGACCAGGATGGCGCCCGGAGGTCTAGGTCGTTATGTTTCAGCGAGTTACAGGCGCAGGCGTCACACTTCTGACCCTGGCCCCGGGAATGCACAAACACCCGGAGCGGCGGCTCGTGCGCCCGTAGTGAACCAGCAGGCTCCAGCGTGCGGCTCGTCCATCTCAGCGATCTCCATCTCGGCTATCGGCAGTATCAGCGCCTGACCTCCGCTGGCTTCAACCAGCGCGAGGCCGACGTGTCGCGCGCCTTCAGGAACGCGATCGAGAAGGTCATCGAGCTCGCCCCCGAGGTGGTCGTCATCGCCGGCGACGTCTTCCACAACGTCCGCCCGACCAATCCGGCCATCCTCGACGCCTTCCGCCAGCTCTCGCGGCTCCGCACCGCGCTGCCGAAGGCGAAGATCGCGATGGTCGCCGGCAACCACGACGTCCCGCGCGCCACCGAGACCGGGTGCATCCTCCGGCTCTTCGAGCCGCTCCAGATCGACGTCGTCCACGACGAGGGGCGCCGTCTCGAGTACCGCGACCTCGACCTCGCCGTCCTCGCGGTCCCCGACTCCGGCGCACGGCGCCCCTCGCTGACGCCGAACGCGTCCTTCCGCTACAACGTCCTCCTCCTCCACGGCGAGGTCGAGGGCATGCTGCCGGAGCACGCCAAGGCCACCGATCGCGCGACCGTCGCCATCAGCCACCAGGAGCTCGGCGCCTCGCGCTGGCACTACGTCGCGCTCGGGCACTACCACGTCTACCGCGAGGTCGCGCCTAACGCCTACTACTCGGGGTCGCTCGACTACACGAGCGCGAACGCGTGGGGCGAGCTGATCGAGGAGCGGGAAGCGGGGATCCGGGGGAAGGGCATCATCGAGCACGACCTCGCGACCGGCGAGCATCGCTTCCACGCGCTCCCGGTCGTCCGGCGCTGGATCGACCTCCCGGTCGTGAGCGCGCGCGGGAAGTCCGCCGCGGAGCTCGACGCCGCGATCCGCGAGTGCGTCGACGGCTGCGAGGGCGGCATCGAGGACGCGGTCGTGCGCCTCCTCGCCCGTGACGTGCCGCGGCACATCGCGCGCGAGCTCGACCAGCGGGCACTGCGCGAGTATCGCCGCCGGGCGCTGCACTTCCATCTCGACACGCGGCGACCCGAGGTCGTCCGCATCCACGGGCACGGGTCCCCTGGGCGGCGACCCTCCCTGCGCGACGTCGTGCGCGACAAGCTGCGCGGGCGCATCATCGACGCCGAGCTCTCGCGCGACTCGCTCGTCTCGCTCGGCCTGTCCTACCTCGACGAGGTCGAGCGGACCGAGGTGCCCGTGGGCGGGGGCGAGGTGCGCCCGTGAGGCTGAACGCCCTCAAGCTCACGAACTTCCGGCAGCATGCCGACACGCACATCGATTTCGATCTCGGCCTCACCGGGATCATCGGCGCGAACGGCTCCGGCAAGTCCACCATCCTCGAGGCGATCGCCTGGGCGCTCTACGGCCAGAGCGCCGCGCGCGGGACGCGTGAGTCGATCCGCTTCGCGCGCGCCCAGCCGCGCTCGCAGGTCCGCGTCGACCTCGACTTCGAGCTCGGCGGCCATCGCTATCGCGTCGTCCGCGGGCTGACGAGCGCCGAGCTCTATCTCGACGGCGCCGCGGTCCCGATCGCGAACTCGCTCACCGGCGTCAGCGAGCTGCTCCAGCGCCGGCTCGGCATGAGCCAGCGCGAGTTCTTCAACACGTACTTCACCGGGCAGAAGGAGCTCAGCGTGATGGCGGCGATGCAGCCCGCCGAGCGCGCCAAGTTCCTCTCCCAGGTGCTCGGCTACGAGAAGCTGCGTCAGGCGCAGGACCTCGTGCGCGAGCGCAGGGCGCGCATCGTCGCCGAGGCGACGGGTCTCCGCGCGGGAATGCCCGACGCCGACACCGTCGCGCGCACGCTGATCGAGGCGGCGGACCGGCTCGAGGCCGCGACCCAGCAGCTCCGCGCGGCCGACCGCCGCCGCCGCGCGGCGCAGGGGCGCGTCGGCGAGCTGCTGCCCCTCTGGGAGCGCGCGCAGCAGGAGCGCGAGCAGCAGCAGCGCGTCCGTGAGGAGCTGCGCATCGCGGAGCTCGAGAGCTCGACCGCGGAACGCGATGCCGAGCGCCTCGGCCGCGAGCTCGCCGAGATCGAGAGCGCGCGCGGCGACTTCACGCTCGTGCAACAGGAGCTCGTTCCGCTCGCCGCGCTCCACGCGGAGCTCCAGCTCCTCGACTCGCTCGCGCGCGAGCAGGGCCGGCGCCTCGCGCTCCAGGACACCGAGCGCGTCCTCGTCGACGAGCTGGCGCGGCTCAACGAGCGCCGCGTGCGACTCGAGCAGGCGCCGGTGCTGGAGGAGGAGGTCACGCTCGACCTCGAGAAGAAGCGTCGCGAGCTCGAAGAGGCGCTCGGCAGGCTCGAGGCCGTGCGTACCGAATGGGTGCGCGACCGTCAGGAAGCCGAGACCAAGCTCCAGGCGCTTCGCGGCCAGTACAACGAGGCGAAGGAGCAGCGCGAGCGGCTGGTGAAGGTCGGCGAGGAGGGCGCCTGCCCGACCTGCAACCGCCCGTTAGGCGGCAGCTACCGCAAGGTGCTCGAGGACCTCGACGAGCAGATCGAGACGCTGCGCGTCGACGGCAACTGGTTCCGGACGCGCATCGAGCAGCTCCAGGAGATGCCCGACGCGGTGAAGGCCGAGGACGAGCGGCGTCGCGTCCTGACGCAGGAGGTCGGCGCGCTCGAGCGTCGGCTGGCGCGGGTGCAGCTCGCGGTGCAGGAGCTGTCGTCCGTGACGAAGGAGATCGCGACCAAGGACCAGCGTCTCGCCGCGCTGCGACGCGACCTCGCCGCGATCCCGGCCGGGTACGACGAGGCGCGGCACGATTTCCTGCGCGCGGAGGTCGAGCGGCTCGCCCCCCTCGACGCGCGGGCTGCGCGCCTCGACGCGCAGATCGCGCGCGAGCCCCAGCTCCGACGCGAGCAGGAGCGCGTGATGAAGCAGCGCAGCACGCTCGCGTCGAAGCTCGAGACGCTGCGCGCCCGCGCCGCGACCGTGGAGTTCGCGCCCGAGCGCTTCGACGCGCTGCGTCGCGACGTCGACGAGGCGCAGGTCGAGCTGCGTTCCGCCGAGCTCGCGGCGGTGGCGGCCCAGGGCGACGTCCAGGGCGCAGAAGCGATGCGTGGCGCCGCCGAGAAGGCCGACGCCGAGCTGCGGAAGACGCGCACCAAGCTCGACGACATCCTCCGTCACAAGCGGCTGCACGACGAGCTCGATCGCGCCTACTCGGACATCCGCACCGATCTCAACATCCAGCTCCGGCCCGAGATCTCCGAGCTCGCGAGCGCCTTCCTCACCGAGCTCACCGACGCCCGCTACTCCGAAGTCGAGCTCGACGACCAGTACCGCCTGACGGTGCTCGAGGACGGGATCCCGAAGCACGTCATCTCGGGCGGCGAGGAGGACCTCGCGGCGCTCGTCTTCCGCCTCGCGATCTCCCAGATGATCGCCGAGCGGGCGGGGCAGGAGCTGTCGCTGCTCATCCTCGATGAGGTCTTCGGCTCGCTCGACGAGTCGCGGCGGCAGAACGTCGTCGACCTCCTGCGCCGGCTGCGCGACCGCTTCGAGCAGGTCATCGTCATCACGCACATCGATTCGGTTCGCGAGGGGCTCGACCGCGTGATCGAGGTGCGCTACGATGAGGAGAGCGGGACGTCGCGCGTCACCCAGACGGAAGGCGGCGCGGGCGATCCGAGCGTCGTCGGCCGGATCGGCGCCCCCGACGCGGACCTCGCCGGCGCGGCGAGCT
This sequence comes from Gemmatimonadaceae bacterium, assembly GCA_036262535.1. Classification (GTDB taxonomy): domain Bacteria; phylum Gemmatimonadota; class Gemmatimonadetes; order Gemmatimonadales; family Gemmatimonadaceae; genus JABFXC01. The sequence goes on from DATAIS010000234.1 coordinate 13,419, forward strand.
GACGGAGCACGACGATGGCGACGGCAAGGAGCTGGCGGCGCGGGCAGGACGTCACCGGACCGCATCCGGTGACGATGGACGACATCCGTGCGCTGAACGAGGTGTTCAGCGACGCGTTCACCGACCGCTATCGCCGCGACGGCCTCGTCGGCGTGCGCGTGCCGATGCTCAATCCCGCGGTGTGGCGCTATGCGATCGACGACGCCGACGGCGGGGCGATGCTCTGGCGCGACGAGCGCGGCGCGATCGCCGCCTTCAACCTCGCGCACGTCAGCGGCGCCGAGGGCTGGATGGGACCGCTCGCGGTGCGTCCCGATTCGCAGGGGATCGGCCTCGGCAAGCGCGTCGTGCAGGCGGGGATCGACTTCGTGCGCCGCCGCGGCGCGACGGTGGTCGGCCTCGAGACGATGCCGCGCACGCTCGACAACATCGGCTTCTACTCCGCGCTCGGATTCGTCCCCGGTCGCCTCACGCTCACGCTGACCCTCGACGCCGCATCGGCGACGACGGCCGCGCCGCTCTACGGGCGGCTCCGTGATTCGGAGAAGCGTGCCGCGCGCGAGGAGTGCGCCGCGCTGCTCGCGTCCCTCGCGCCCGGCTACGACTACACGCGCGAGATCGACCTCACCGACCGCCTCGCCCTCGGCGACACGACGCTGCTCAGGCGCGGCGGCAGGGTTGCAGGCTTCGCGATCTGCCATTCGGTACCGCTCGTCGAGGGACGCGCGCGCGAGGAGCTGCGCATCCTCAAGCTCGCACTCGAGCGCGACGAGGACCTCGAGGAGATGGTCCGCGCCCTCTGCGACCACGCCCGCCGCAGCGGCACGCGCCGCATCGCCATCCGCATGCAGGGCGAGTACGAGACCGCCTACCGCCGGCTCGTGGCGTTAGGCGCCCGCGTCCGCTGGAGCGACCTGCGGATGTCCCTCGCCGGGCACCAGGAGCGGGCGCCGGCGCGGGGGCTCCTGCTCTCCAATTGGGAGATCTGAACGGCGGCTGTTAGCTATTAGCTATCAGCGTTCAGCAACTGCGGAGCAAACCGTCTCCGGATGACGCGCTGTTCACCGCAGTTGCTCAACGCGAAAAGCCAACAGCCCCGGGCCGGCGCGACGTTACTCTCGCGGCTAGCGGAGCGTCATTTCGCTGGGGTACGCGGCGCTTCGCGCCGCCGCACGACGATGCCCCAGAAGAGCAGAAAAAGTCCGCCGGTCAGCAGTCCGTGAAACCATCCCGGCGGCTCGAAGTAGAACGTCCCCACGCCCCAGATCACGATGATGATCAGGGCGAGAGGAATGGCGGTCACAGCCAGGAATCTTCGCATTGACGCGAATTGGTGTGGTCCGTAGCTTGCCTTTAAGCTACGCGCATGACGAGGGACGGAGGGCTCACTTTTTTGAGCCAACAAGTCCACCGGGTGGGTTCGATAATCTATACTGACGCCACGCCCCCAGTGCGGGGGAAGGCGGTAGGTGTGGTGAGGACCTCATACATTCGACTGGGCTTCAAAAAACCCCTTCGTTCCACCCTGTGAGCCCCGCACCCTGTGCGGGGCTCGCCTCTTTCCGGTAACTTCTCGTCATGCCCGAGGTCACCGTCACGCGGCGGCTCACCTTCAACGCCGCCCATCGCGTCCACAACCCGGCGCTGAGCGAGGCCGAGAACCAGCGCCTCTTCGGGAAGTGCAACAACCCGAACTGGCACGGCCACAACTACGTGCTCGAGGTCTCCGTCACGGGGCCGATCGACGCGCGCACCGGGTACGTGGTCGATCTCGGCGTCGTGAAGCGCATCGTCCAGGAGCACGTGGTGGACAAGGTCGACCACCGCAACCTGAACCTCGAGGTCGACTTCATGCGCGGCGTCATTCCCACCACCGAGAACCTCGTCGTCGCCTGCTGGCGCGTGCTCGAGGGCGCGATCGCCCCGGCGCGCCTGTCGCGCCTCCGGCTCTGGGAGACCGAGAACAACCATGTCGAATACGAAGGCCGCTGACCGCGCGCGCTCGAAGCGCGCCATCGAGACGCAGGCAGACCGCACCGGCTCGTCCGACGCCGAGTACGATCCGCAGTACGCGCGCCTCGTCGAGGCCCAGCTCGCGCTGCTCGGCGAGAACCCCGAACGAGAGGGGCTCGCCCGCACGCCGGTGCGCGTCGCACGCGCGATGCGCTGGCTCACGCGCGGCTACGAGGTCGAAGCCGAGCAGGTCGTCGGCGGCGCCGTCTTCGAGACCGAGAGCGAGAACATGGTCATGGTGCGCGACATCGAGCTCTACTCGCTTTGCGAGCACCACATGCTGCCCTTCTTCGGCAAGGCGCACGTCGCCTACATCCCCGACAAGCACATCGTCGGACTGTCCAAGCTGCCGCGGATCGTCGAAGTGTACGCGCGCCGTCTCCAGGTCCAGGAGCGGCTCACCGAGCAGATCGCGTGCGCCATCGACGACGTCCTGAAGCCGAGGGGCGTCGGGGTCGTCGTCGAAGCGTACCACCTCTGCATGATGATGCGCGGCGTCGAGAAGCAGAACTCGAAGACCATCACCTCGGCGGTGCGCGGACTCTTCCGCTCCGACGCGCGCACGCGCGAGGAATTCCTCCGCCTCGCCCACAACGGCTCGGGGCCGCTGCGGTGAGCGAGGGGCGCCCCCTCCTCGATCGCGTCGCCATCGTCACCGGCGCCTCGCGGGGGATCGGGCGCGCCGTCGCGCGTGCCTTCGCCTGCGCCGGCGCGCGCGTCGTCATGCTCGCCCGGGGAGCCGACGTCCTGCGCCGCGAAGCCGAGCCGCTCGGCGCGCTCCCCATCGCCTGCGACGTCGGCGATTCCGTGGCGGTGGAGGGGGCGCTCCGCCGCGTCCGCGCCGAGCTTGGCGTGCCGTCGATCGTCGTCAACAACGCCGGGATCTTCAGGCTGTCACGCGTCGAGGCGACGACCCCCGAGTCGCTGCGCGAGACGCTCGAGATCAACCTCGTCGCACCCTTCCTTCTCGTCCGCGCGGCGCTGCCGGCGATGCGCGAGGCGGCCCGCGGCGACGTCGTCACCATCGGCTCGATCGCCGACCGCGCGACCTTCCCCGAGAACGCCGCCTACGCCGCGAGCAAGTTCGGCGCGCGGGCCGTGCACCAGGTGCTGCGCGAGGAGCTGCGTGGAAGCGGCGTGCGCTGCGCCCTCGTCTCCCCCGGCCCGGTCGACACCGCGCTCTGGGACGAGGTGCGTCCCGACGAGCGCGAGGGCTTCACCCCGCGCGCGCGAATGCTCCGCGCGGAAGCGGTCGCCGAGGCGGTGCTCTTCGCCGTCACGCGGCCGCCGGAGGTCAACATCGACGAGCTGCGCCTCTCGCGCGCCTGACGATGTACTCCGAGCTCGTGGACCAGCTGCGCTGCCTCAACGTCCACGCCGAGAGCTGGCTCGTCGCCGCTGCCGACGTCACCGACGACCGTCACATCGTGCGCGGCGTTCTCGGCTGCCCGGCGTGCCGCGCCCAGTATCCGATCGAGGACGGGATCGGCGACTTCACCGGCGGGACGCGCCTGCCGCTCGCGCTCGAGCCGCCGGCCGCCGCGACGGCCGCGGACGACGCGCTGGTGATGAAGCTCGCCGCCATGCTCGACCTCACCGACGCGAGCGGCTACGTCGTGCTCTGCGGCTCGTGGGGACGCCTCGCGCATTCGCTGCGCGAGCTCGTCCCCGTGCAGGTCGTGGTCGTCAACGGTCCGCCCGACGTGTCGATGGGCGGCGGCGTGTCGGGTATCGTGACCGCCGACAGGATCCCGCTCGCCGGAGGCTCCGCGCGCGGCGTGGCGGTGGACGACGGCTTCGGTCTCGCGGACGACGCGGCCCGGGCGGCGTTCGTGCGCTCGGCGGTCGCGGCGACGCGCGCCGACGGCCGCGTCGTCGGCTTGGCCGCGGATCCGCCGCTGGAGGGAGTGGAGCCCGTAGCGGCGGACGAGCTTCACCGGGTCGGCACGCGCACCGGCGGCCAACCCGTGCTGAAGCTCGTCCGCGCGCCGCGCTGACCCTCGGCGCTCAGTCCTGCGTCGAAGGGACTGCCCCGGCCTGCTTCGCCTGCTCCTTCTTGTGCCAGATGGAGCTCGGCACGATGGCACCCCCGTCATTGCTCGGCGGCGGCGCGAACACCAGTGACCCGCCTGCCGCGCTCGCGAGCACCGCGATCGGACGGCCGACGACGAACGCCGCGAAGCCTGGACGCGTCGCACCGTTGATCGTGCCCGACGGCGTGAGGGTCAGAAGGCCATCACCGTAGGCAGCCGTTCCGGTGACCGTGGCGACGTCGCTCGACGTCGGGTACGACGCCCGGATCGTGAACGTCGTCGGCTGGAGCGACAGCTCCACCAGCTTCGCGCCCGCGAACGCCGTCGAATCGGGATTGGTCAGGACCCAGTCGCCGTAGATGCTCGTCGACCGCGGCTCGCGATGGGCCGGGGGCGCGTCCTTGATCCCGAAAGTCTTCTTGAAGCCGCCGCATGCGGCCAGAGCCGTCATAGCGAGCAGAACCGCAAACCTGCGCATTGTCCTCTCCTGTCGTGCGGGGACGAGGGCGCGGAAATGCAGGATCAGTGCCCGCTACTCGCGATACAGGGCGTCGATGAGGGCCGCGTAGCGCTCGGTCACGACCTTCCGCTTCACCTTGAGTGTGGGCGTCAGCTCGCCCCCCTCGATCGTGAGCTCGTGCGGCAGCAGCGCGATCTTCTTCGGCCGCTCGAAGCTGGCCAGCGACGTGACGCGTCCGAAGATCTCCTTCTCCATCTTCGCCTGCACGAGCGGCAGGGCGACGAGCTGCGGCCGGTCGGTCCAGAGCAGGTTCTTGAATCGCGCCCATCGCTCGAGCTGCTCGAAGTTCGGCACCACGACCATCACGGGAAACTTCCTCCCGTCGCCGAGCATCACCGCCTGGCTGACGTACTTGTTGGCCTTCACCAGGTTCTCGATCGGCTGCGGCGCGATGTTCTTCCCGCCGGCGGTGACGATGATGTCCTTCTTGCGATCGGTGATGGCGAGAAAGCCGTCGCGCAGCTCGCCGATGTCGCCAGTGTGGAACCAGCCGTCATCGTCGATCGCTTCGCGCGTGGCCTCCGGGTTCTCGAAGTAGCCGCGCATCACGTGTGGCCCGCGGGTCAGGATCTCGCCGTCGTGCGCGATGCGGACCTCGACGCCGGGGATCGCGCGACCGACGGTGCCGATGCGGAACTCCGTCGGCGTGTTGAACGCGATCACCGGCGACGTCTCCGTCAGCCCGTAGCCCTCGAGGATCTGCAAGCCGGCCGCGTAGAAGAACTGGTTGATCGCGGGCGCGAGCGGCGCGCCCCCGGACACGAAGTAGCGCAGTCGTCCGCCGGTGCGTGCGTGCAGCTTCGAGAACACGAGCCGCCGTGCGATGCGGTACTGAAGGCCGAGCAGCGCGCCCGGGTCGCGGCCGGCGAGCGTCGCGTCGGCCCAGCGCGTCGCGGCGTGTCGCGCCCAGAAGAAGACGCGCTTCCTGATGGTCCCAGCGGCGAGCGCGTTCTCGAGCACGCGCGCATACATCTTCTCGTAGAGCCGGGGCACGGAGCAGGCGATCGTCGGCCGCACCTCCTCGAGGTCGCGCGCGACGGTGTCGATCGATTCGGCGTACGCGATCGTCGTCCCCGTGCGGAACGCCTCGTAGTGTCCCGCCATCCGCTCGAACACGTGTGAGAGCGGAAGAAACGAGAGCGCGACGTTGTGCTCCCCATCGGCGAAGGCGTCGGGCACGCGCGTGATGCACGCGTTCACGTTCGACCAGAAGTTGTCGTGCGTGAGCATGACGCCCTTCGGCGCTCCGGTCGTTCCCGATGTGTAGATCAGCGTCGCGACGTCGTCGGGCCGGACCGTCAGGGCATTCCCGCGGTACTCGGCGGCGGCGCGTTCGTCGTCCGCGCCGCCGCGCTCCTCGAGTGCATCGAGGGTGAGGTCGGCGCCGGGCGCGCCCCCGGCGTCGAAGACGACGACGTGGCGCAGCGCGGGCAGCTCGGCGCGTTTCGCGACGATCTTCGCCGCCTGCGCCGCGTCCGAGACGAACGCCGCGATCGCACCCGAGTCGCGCAGGATGTACGCGACCTGGTCGGCCGGCAGCTGGGGATAGATCGGCACGTCGACGACGTGCGACGTCAGGCAGGCGAAGTCGGCGATCGCCCACTCCGGCCGGTTCTCGGAGAGGATTGCGACGCGATCGCCGGGGCGCACCCCGAGCGATTGCAGGCCGCGGCCGGTGCGTCGAACGCGCGCGAGGAGCTCGCGGTGCGAGATGTCGCGCCAGTCGCCGTTCACGCGATGCCGCAGCGCGTCGGGCCGGTCGTGCTGCTCGACGGCCTCGAAGAAGAGTTGGCAGAGCGTGCCCGGCTGGTCCGGACGCGGGCCGCCGCTGGCGACGATCATTACGGCTACGAGGGGGGAACGCTCAGCACGCGAACGAAGTCGACGCTGTCGATCACCCGGGTGCACTGGGTCACGCCGGCTCGGCAGCCGATGACGCGGACTCTCACGGTCACCGTGTCGAAATACGGACGCGGCTGGCGGGCGAGCAGGGGGCTGGTGTGGATGCGCAGCGACGCGCTGGCGACGCCGTTGGTGTCGGTCGTGGCGACGAGGGTGCCTGCACGCCTGACGCTCGGCCAGTGGAAACGGATCGTGTCCGATGCCGACGCGATCGGCGGCTTCGCGATGATCGAATACCGCACCTCGTAGCCCGCGACGACGGTGTCGCTCGGGAGATCGCCGGTGCCGCCGGTGTGGCGTACCCGCACCTGGAAGTCGTTGCGCGTCGTGTCGCGCCCCACGTTCACGGTGTCGACGACCTGGTCGAGCGGCACCAGCGCGTCGGGCCGCAGCGTGACGCGGATCGTCTCCGCCGGCGTCTGCAGCGAGCCGACGTTCGCGACGAGGATCGCACGCCGTCCGGCGAAGCCGCGCTCGCTCTTCGCGATCACGTAGCCGGTCGTCGGGTCCACCGTCACCGGCACGCTGTCACCCGAGGCCACGAAGTACCTGATCGTCGCCCCAGCGATCGAGTCGCCGTCGAGGTTGAAGGCGATCGCGCGCAGCGGTGCGGCGACGCCGCTCGAGTCGCGGAGCGTGTCGCCCAGCACGACGACGCGCGACGTCCGCGGTCGCATCGCCGTCGAGAAGGGCGTGTCGGGATCG
>DATAIS010000235.1:0-1872 GCA_036262535.1 Gemmatimonadaceae bacterium
GTGCTCTTCGACGCCAATCAGCCGCCGATCACGCACGTCTACTTTCCGGAGACGTGCGTCGTCTCGCTCATCAGCACGCTCCACCACGGCGGCGCGGTGGAAGTGGGAACGGTCGGTTGCGAGGGAATGGCGGGGCTCCCGGTCTTCCTCGCTGACAACGAGTCGCCGATGCGTGCGATCGTGCAGATCCCCGGCGCCGCGCTGCGCGTCGACGCCGAATACTTCGCTCGCGCGACGGCCGTAGGGCGGCTGCACGTGCTGCTCCTTCGGTACACCCAGGCGTTCCTGACGCAGGTGGCGCAGACGGCGGCATGCAACGCCGCGCATCTCGTCGAGGAGCGCTGCGCTCGCTGGCTCCTCGCGACGCGCGATCGCGTCGATGGGGACACCTTCCCCCTCACCCACGAGTTCCTCGCCTTCATGCTCGGCGTGAGGCGGGCGGGGGTGACGGTGGCGATGCAGGCTCTCCAGGACGCCGGGCTGGTGCGGTACGGCCGCGGATGGGTCACGATCGTGAACCGCGGCGGGCTCGAGGCGGCCTCGTGCGAGTGCTATGCGACCGTCCGCGCCCACTACGCCCGCCTCCTTCCCCGAGCCGGATGACGCCTAACGCGGAGGCGACGATGAGGCAGGAGACCTCGGGGCCCTCGCTCACCCCCACGGGTGGCGAGCCGCTGCGTCGGCCGACGTCGGATTCGACGCGGCTGCGGTCGCTCTGCGGCGCGGCGCTGCGCCGCGCGCTCCTCGCTGATTCCACACCCGCGGCGACGATGCGCGGCGTGCGGCCGCTCCTCGTCGAGGCATGCCGCGAAGCGCAGGGGCGCGGTCTCTACGCCGAGCAGCTGCTGGTGATGCTGAAATCGGTGTGGTTCGAGCTGCCGAAGGGGGGAAACCTCTCGCGGCTCGAATGCGACGGCGTCCTGACACGCGTCATCACGCTCTGCATCGACGAGTACTATCGCCCCCGGGGCGACTAGCGACTGGTCGTCCGTCACGGACGGCGCGCGGTCCACAGGTTATCTTTCAGGCACCCCTTTCAAGGTTGCCGCATGGATGCAATGCAGTTCAGCGATGGCGAGCGCACCTTCACCTGCAAGTCCGCGTCGTCTCCAGCGACTCCAGGCACGCTCTGGTGGTGGGTGAGCATCTCCGGCGAGGCGCAGCGCTACGCTGCCTTCCGCGCCGAGACGAGCGACACCGTCGCGTCCCTCCGGCCACGCGTCCTCGGCTTCTACGAGAAGCTGCTCGCCGATCGCGCTCGTCCGCGGATGGTGCACCCGCGCTGGGGCCAGCGTCCCGGCGCCGCTCAAGCGGCTCCGCCGATCGCCGGCTCGGCGGGCTGAGTCAGATGACACGAACGGCCCCGATCGGGGCCGTTCGTCGTTCGGGACGCGTGCGCTACTGCCCGGGGAGCTCTTCGGCCGGCGCCGCCGGTGAGGTGGGCGACTCCGCGTCCTGATCGGCGTCGGACTGCTGCTCGCGGCGGCGCTGCCGCTTCGCCTCCTGCTTCTCCTTGCGCGCGAGCTCCTTCTGTCGCTTCTGGAAGTCGTAGTTGGGCTTTCTCGCCATCGTTGATCTGCTCCGGCGTTTGCGGAATGTTTCTGGCAGGGACGTTCGCGTCGCAGCCAGGTTGCCGGCCTGAAGGCGATGCCGGAAGATAATGACAGCGGGCGGATCCACTGCCCATGCAGCTCACTCCAGCCACCGAGTGCCGATGACCGTGCCCCAGGCCGACACGCTCGCGAAGGTCGAAGTCCTCGCCGACCTCGAGCCCGTGGTCGCCGAGCTGATGACGGCCCACGAGGCGAAGCGGGTGCTCTGGTTCCCGAGCGAGATCCTCGCGCCGCCGCCGGATACGGACCCGGACCATCA
>DATAIS010000236.1:0-2542 GCA_036262535.1 Gemmatimonadaceae bacterium
TCGAGCGGGTCGATGGCGAGGAGAAGCGGCGGCTCTGCCCCTTTCCCGACGCCTGGCACTCGCTCGACGACCACCGGCTCTGCGAGCTCTGTGACCGCGCCGACCCGGTGAAGCGGCGCCCCTCACCTGCCTTCGGCGTCCTTCGGCTCGGCGACGAGCCGCCCGCACGTTAGGCATGCCGCCCGCGCGGGCCCCGCTTCGCGTCGCCATCGCCGGCGCGACGGGCTTCCTCGGCAGCGCGCTCCGCGACCACCTCACGGCTGAGGGCCACGATGCGGTTCCGCTCACGCGGCGCATCGAGGGCGCGGGCAAGGACGCCATCCACTGGGATCCGGCGCGCGACGAGCTCCACCCGCGCGCACTCGACGGGTTCGACGCCGTCGTCAACCTCGCTGGCGAGAATATCGCGCAGCGCTGGACCGACGACGCGAAGCGCCGGATTCTCGAGAGTCGCGAGCGCGCCACGGGACTTCTCGCCCGCACCATCGCCGCGATGGAGCGGCCGCCGCGGATGCTGCTCAACGCGTCGGCGATCGGCATCTACGGCGACCGCGGCGCCGCGGCACTCGACGAGAGCTCGCCCGCGGGCAGCGGCTTCCTCCCCGACGTCGTGCGCGCGTGGGAGCGCGCCACGGAGCCAGCGCAGCGCGGCGACGTCCGCATCGTCTTCCTGCGCACGGGCCTCGTCCTCGACCAGACGGGCGGCGCGCTGCAGAAGATGCTGACGCCCTTCCGCATGGGACTCGGCGGGCGCATCGGCAGCGGCGAGCAGATCATGAGCTGGATCTCGCTCCGCGACTGGGTCCGCGCCGTCGAGTTCCTGCTCGGCCACGGACAGGTGTCGGGTCCGGTGAACCTCGTCGCGTCGAACCCGGTCTCCAACGCCGACTTCACCCGCGCGTTAGGCCACGCGCTCGGCAGGCCGACGCTGATCCCGATCCCCGAGGCGGGCGTCAGGCTCGCTTTCGGCGAGATGGGCGAGGCGACCCTCCTCGCCAGCCAGCGCGTCCTCCCGCAGAAGCTCCTCGACTACGGCTTCACCTTCGAACACCCCAGCATCGAGCAGGCGCTCCGATCCGCACTCGGATCCACTTGAGGGACGAGGGACTAGAGGATGAGAGAGGCCTTCGCTGGCGCTCGGCGACGGGAGACGAGAGTCGGGGGAGACTGCGAAGAGGGACGGGAGACGGGAAAGCGGTCCAGCATCAGGTGTCCTTCGTCGTCGAATGCCAAGTCACGGAGCCAACCGCGGGTAGGGACAACGAGGGAGCGACTACCTGATGCGGGTCGCTTTCACGTTCCCCGTCGCTCATCGGAGCCTTTCCCGGGGGTTCGGTGTCAGGCTTGTTGAAATTCGATGGTACCAGATTTCAACGAGCCTGACACCAACGCCCCTCGCTCCGGTCGGCGCTGGCCGCTTGAGGAACTAGAGACGAGAGAAGCCTTTGCTGGCGCTCGGCAACGGGGGACGGGAGACGGGTGATACCGCGAAGAGGAACGGGGGACGAGGGAGCGACCTGCCTCAGGTATCCCTCGTTGCCGCCTCCCTCGTCACGGAGCCAACGGCGGGAAGAGCGCCGATGACGAGCGATACCTGATGCCGGTCGCTTTCACGTCACCCGTCCCTCATCGGCTCCTCCCCCGTCTCCCGTCCCCCGTCGTCGAGCCGAAGGCGATGACTTCGCTCGACTCTAGTCCCTCGTCGACGAGGGAGGCAAAAGCAAAGCCCGGAGTGCGGCCGCACTCCGGGCTTTGCTTGTTGTTCCGCTCGCACGACCGTCACTCAGCCGTTTCGTTCGCGCGTGGCCGCGGCGTCCCGCTCCGCGCACGTCAAAGGTGCTTCTTTCTCCGCTTCGGTCGTGCGCGCGAGCATATGCAACGGGCGTACCTTTTCGTACCATCGTCGCCGACTCGCCGCTCGCGCCCGCCTCACACCGCGATCGTCGGATGCTTGAGGTGGAAGTCGGTCGCGTTCTGGTACGCCATCGCGACCCGGCACAGCGTCGCCTCATCGAAGAGTCTGCCGAGGAAAGTGAGCGACACCGGCGTTCCGTTCTCGCGGAAGCCGTTGGGGAGGATCACCGCCGGATGGCCGGTGAGGTTGGTCGCGACGAGCTGCGATGACCCGCCGGTCGGCGTCACGATCACGTCCACCTGGTCGAAGAGCTTCTTCCACGCCTGCATCGCGAGGGTCCGGACGCGGTTCGCGTTCACGTAGTCGGTCGCGGGGATGAAGCGCGCGGCGCGGAAGGCGTTGGGCCACGCGTCAGGCGTCTGGCGCGTCATCTCCGCGTCGCGTCCGGTTCGCGTCAGCTCGTCGAACGCCGCCGAGCACTCGGCGTCGAGCACGAGGCGCATCGCGTTGTACGCGGAGTCGGGGACATCGACCGGGATCAGCTTCACGCCGAGCTTGTCGAAGACGGCGAGCGCGGCATCGTCCCACTTCTTCGTCGTGTGCTGCGGCCGGTTGTTGGCGTCGTTCTCCGGGAGGTCGAAGACGCTCTTGAAGTACCCAACCCGTATCGCGGACAGCGATCGGGTG
>DATAIS010000237.1:0-4850 GCA_036262535.1 Gemmatimonadaceae bacterium
CTCGACGCTCGACGTCCTCCATCGCGGCCACGCGCTGCACCGCGACCTCACGCCCTTCAACGTCTTCGTCTGCGAGGGCGAGCAGCTCAAGCTCGGCGACTTCGGGATCGCCAGGCACCAGGCGAACTCCCGCGGCGTCACGGCCGACGCCTTCAATCTCTTCCACGTCCCCAACGAGATCGCGTGGGGGAGGGTGCGTCGCTGGCAGAAGCGCGACGACGTCTATCAGGTCGGCCTCCTCGCGGCGATGCTCCTCCGCGGTGACGTCGCGAGCGCGATGGCGAGCCGGGACGTCCGCAAGCTTCCCTGCAGCGACCGGCTCAAGGAAGTGATCCACCGCTGTCTCGGCTCGCGCGGCAAGCGTTATGAGACGGCGAGTGAGCTCATCGACGCGCTGCGCGAACGGCGCCAGGAACCGCGGCTCGGCCGCGTCGACAGCCTCAAGGGAAAGCGCGTCTCCTTCACCGGCTTCCTCGTGCGCCCGCGCGCCGACGCGATCGTCGCCGCGCGGAAGGCCGGCGCCATCGTCCAGTCGAAGCCCGGACGGACGACCGACCTCCTCGTGCGCGGGCGGCCGAACGCGCTCCAGATCGCGGGGCGCGACGGCGGCTCGAAGCTGATCGAGGTGAGACGGCTCGCCGCGCAGGGCATCAGGGTCACCGTCATCGGCGAGCGCCAGTTCTGGAAGCTCGCCGAGACGCGGCGCCGCATCCACTGAGATGAGGCGACGGCGATGACGCGGACCGCCTTTCTCCTCCTCCTCGCAGTCGCGGCGTGCGCGCGCTACGACACCGGCTCCCCGAGCGCGACGAATGCCGCGCTCGACTCCCTCAACGCGCGCGTCGTGCAGGCGTATCGAGATCACGATCCGGCCGCGTACGGGGCGCTCTACACCGACAGCGCGATCTTCGAGTGGCCCGCGTTCAACAGCGTGCGCGGACGCGCCGGGATGGTGGCGATGGCGCGGGGCAACTGGGCGTCGCTCACCGACATGGACCTCCGTCTCACCGTCGCCTCGCGCCGCTTCGGCGATGAGCACGCGACCGAGTTCGGCGCCTTCGAGCAGAGCTGGCGCGACTCGAGCGGCGGGCGCAACACCGAATACGGCCGCTACGTGCAGGTCACCGCGCGTCAGCCCGACGGACGCTGGCTCATCGACCGCTTCTTCGGCTTCTCCGACTCGACGCGTGCGACGCCCGTCAACGCGGCGAAGGCGCCAGCCCGATGAGCGCACCGGCGAGCTTCGTCGCCGAGACCTTCGCCGCGCGCACCTTCCACGAGCTCCCGTCCGAGAGGTTCGGGCGGAGCTTCGTCCAGATCACGACGCGGAGCGTCGTCTACTCGAGATAGCCGGCACCGCGCCCAGGCCTAACGTCGGTCGCTGACGCGCGCGTCGTCGAGCGGCGTGATCGTGAACGGCTCGGTGTAGGCGCTGCGGCTGACGCGGAAGCCCCGGCCCACCAGGTGCTGCGCCGGCGGCGGATCGCGCCGGATCTGGACGACGTTCGCGACGAGCGTCGCCGTGGAATCGACGAGCCGCACGTCGGCCTCGCCGATCCCGCCGAGGAGGAGCTCTCCCGGCACGTCCATCGTTCGTACGACCTGCCACGGCTGCCGCCCGGAGGTCGTCGGCGTCGGCGCGATGATCACCAGCCCGCGCGTGACGATGCGCGCTCGCGCATCCGCCCCCGACTCCGTCGTAAGCTGGAGCCGGACGTGCTCCTTGCGCACGTCACGCGTCGGTGCGGCGGCGATGAAGAGCAGGGCAACGAGGGGCGTGGCAACGCGCAGCGTTCGCATTCATTCCTCCGGTGGGAAGCACCCCTTCGACACTGCATGGCACAGGGATGGTTCCCGGGCGTCCCGGAGCCGGCTCTGGACGTGCGGCCGCGTCCGGCACATCGTAGGTGCATGGTCGAGCCCCGCCGCCCTTCTCGCCGCTCGATCGTGCCGAGCCGGCGCCTCGTCGCGGAGCTGACGAACGACGAGATCGAGATCTGGCTGCGCGCCCAGGACGCGCTCGACGTGTTCGTCACGATCGTGGCGTCGCACGCGGCGTCGCTAGCGTCTGCGAGCGTCCGCCGGGGGAGCAGCGCCGTCAGCGGCGGCGAGTGATCACCATGATTGCGCCACTCTCGTGCCCCGGTCCGAGGTGCACTGCAGCCTCGATTGCACCGAGGTGGCGGATCTCCAGAACCTCGCTCGCGCGGATCCACCGGAGATGTTCCGGCCCGCCGAGGCGAACGCCGTCGAGGTAGACGAGCGGACCGAGGACGCGCACCCTCTCTGTCGATTCGGCGTCGCCCGCGCTGAGAGCGACGGTCGCCCCCCTGGACCGCAGGAAGTCCGGTCGTCTACCTGCTACGACATCATAGGCGGTGGCATGATGCGGTCGAATCTCCGACGCGTCGATGACCTGCGTCTCAGGGCGGGCGTGACCCTCGCGTCGGCTGGTCGCCTGAGCTGCAGCGCAGGCAAGGGCGCCCGCGGCGAGGCCGATTGCAATCGCTCTGCCCCAGCGCGCGTGCAGGAGGTCCCGTTCGGGGCAGACGAACGCGGAGTCGGTGCAGAGATCGTCAGCAGTGATCATGGGCGTCCCCTCGAGTCAGAGTGCCGTTCGCGGGCAGGTCTATCTCTTCCCGTCCGCGGATGCGGCGACCATCTTCGGAGGGCGCGCTCAACGGGCCGTCAATGACGGGTCATCCCGTGATCAACTCGTCGATTTGTACGCTGCGGCTGCTCGGTGCACCGCGGGTCGAAGGACTTTCCGGTGTTCTCGCCGGGCCTGTCGCGCAGCGTCATCGACTCGCGCTTCTCGCACTGCTCGCGACGGCGCCCCACAGCGTCATGTCGCGCGATCGGCTCATTGGCCTGCTCTGGCCGGAGACAACTTCGGAGAAGGCGCGCCACCTGCTCAACGTCGCGGTTCACAGCATCCGGACGGCGTTGGGCGAGCGGACACTGCTCAGCGAAGGCGACGCGCTGCGGCTCGATCGCGAGCTCTTGGCGGTTGATGTCGTCGAGTTCGAGCGGCTGATCGCAAATGGCGACGATCGATCAGCTGCGTCCATCTACGGCGGCACTTTCTGCGAAGGGCTCGTCATCCCCGACAGCGTCGAGTTCGACCACTGGCAGGAGCGTGAAGTGGCTCGTCTCGAGCGGAGCTATCACTCGGTGCTTGAACGTCTCGCGGAGGGCGCAGCCCGACAGGGTGACTACGGTGAAAGCATAAGGATCTGGGAGAGACGACTCGCCTGCACCCCTGCTGACGGACGCATCGCACTTCGGTTGATGCAGACGCTCGCCGAGTCAGGGAATCGGGCTGGCGCGCTCCAGGTTGCCTCGTTGCACGCCAGAGTTCTAAGGGAGGACTTCGCAGTCCAAGTCGACCCCCGGATTACGGCACTCGTACAAGACCTCGAGCGGGCGATCGAGTCGCAAATGGGGTCTGACAGGGGCGCACCAACGGATGTGTCGGATCGCAAGCCAGCTCTGCCAGAGCGAAGGAGGACTCCGCCTCGCGCGGAACCCCCGCGTCGAGAGGCGGTGGTACGACGCAGCACGGCTCGCATCGCAGCGTGGCTGGGCGCAGTGACGGTGGTCGGCGTCGTGTCTGCTTCGATCCTTCTCGCTCGCCCGACCCGCTCGTCCCACGCGGTCGCTCCGGGCGCGTACGACGCCTGGTTAAAGGCGCGCCAGCACCTCGAACGGCGGACGGCGGCCGATCTGGAAGCCTGCGTCAGGTACGCGGATGAGGCGATCAACGTCGATCCCAACTTCGCCTCGGCGTATGGAGTGAAAGCAGCGTGTCATCTCAACGGCGCCGCCCACGGGCCGCTGTCGTCGGCGGCATCCCTCGATCTCGCCGCAGAGGCTGCACGGCGCGCGATCGCGCTCGATCCTGGCCATCCGGGCGCACACATCGTGAAAGCCTGGACTGCAGCGGCACGAGATCGCGACTGGGTAGAGGCCGAGCGATTGCTGAAACGCGCGATCACACTGGACGAGGCGTCGTATTACGCCCGGACCGACTATGCGTACCTGCTGGCGTGCCTCGGCCGTCATGAGGAAGCAATTGCCCAAGCCCGGGAGGGCGCAGAACGCAATCCCGTTCTTCCATTCGTGATCGCGAACGAGGCTCGCGTGCTATACCTCGCGCGACGCTACGATGAGGCAGTCGCGAAGGCGCGTCACGCCATCGCGCTCGATTCGACGCACTTCCTCGCGTACGAACGACTGGCCTTCGCGTTGTCCGCACAGCGGAAGGACGCCGAGGCGATCGAGATGATGGCGAGGGCCGTGGCATTGGCCCCTGGCGACCAGAGGCTGAAGGGCGCGCTCGGCTACATGCTTGCCCGTGGCGGACGTCGGGCGGAGGCTCGGTCGATACTCGCCTCTCTCATGCGCGGGCGCGAGAGAAGCGTCGCTCCGTCGGGCACCGCCACGGCGTTGCTGCAGGCGGGGCTCGGCGACACCAGCGAGGCGGTCCGGTGGCTCGAGCGTGCCGAACGCGAGCGCGATGTGGAGATGATGCAGCTCATGACCTGGCCGGTCTGGGATCCCCTCCGGACCGACCCTCGGTTCGACGAGCTCCTCGCGCGGATGAACTTCCCTGCGCCGAAGAGCTAGAGGCGAGAGAGAGACCGGGCTATAACGACGGTCTCTCTCGCCTCAACCCCGACGTCCTCTCCGCGCTAGCGAAACCGCGGCGAGCTAGCGGTTCTCGTCGTCGATCTGGCCGCGGATCTCCCCGCCCGGGAAGTCGCCGGGGCCGGTGTTGGGCGGGGCGACGCCGTCGTTGGTGTGGACGTTGACGTAGGTGCGTCCGGTGCGGATCGCCTCGAGCAGCG
>DATAIS010000238.1:0-9675 GCA_036262535.1 Gemmatimonadaceae bacterium
CGAGCGCTGAGGAGCGAATCCGCAGGATCCGCTACATCCGCCTCATCCCGCTGAACCTTTCGTCGTAACGGCCAGCCCGAGCGGCCGTTGCTGCGCTGCAATCGATTACGTGCATCATTTGCTCTCTTAACCTTCATCAGCGTCAGTTTTGGGCTGGATTTTTGCGAAATGACGTCCTAGAATTGCTCGATCTGCACGCCTCGCCGATCGCCACAGCTGACCGGAGCCGCCCGCCGAATGCCCGAGACCACCGCCTCCCCGCGCCACGCCGTCCTTCGCGAGCTCGGCAAGGTCGTCCGCAACGACCCCGCCGCCTCCAACGGACACCACGCTCCGATTCCCACCTCCCAGTACTTCGGGATCAATACCTTCGGCGTCAGGCAGATGCGCGACCGGCTCCCACGCGACGTCTATGGGAAGCTCGTCGCCTCGATCCGGATGGGGAAAAAGCTCGACCTCGAGATCGCCCCGACCGTCGCCCAGGTCATAAAGGAATGGGCGACCTCCCGCGGCGTCACCCACTTCACGCACTGGTTCCAGCCGCAGACAGGGCTCACCGCCGAGAAGCACGACGCCTTCCTCGCCTTCGAGGACGGCCTGCCGATCGAGGCCTTCAGCGCCGCGCAGCTCATCCAGTCCGAGCCTGACGCCTCGAGCTTCCCCTCGGGAGGCCTTCGCGCCACATGGGAAGCGCGCGGCTACACGGCGTGGAACCCCGCCTCGCCCGTCTTCATCGTCGAGACCGGGGGCACGCGCACCCTCTTCATCCCGTCCGTCTTCATCGGCTACAACGGTGAAGCGCTCGACGAGATGACGCCGCTCCTCCGCAGCACCGACGTCCTCTCCCAGCGCGCGATCGAGCTCCTCGAGCTCCTCGGCGACCGGGGCGTCAGCCGCGTCTTCACGACGTTAGGCATCGAGCAGGAGTACTTCCTCATCGACCGACGGCTCTTCGCGCTCCGCCCCGACCTCGTGATGGCTGGCCGCACCCTCGTCGGCGCCGCGCCGCCGCGCGGTCAGCAGCTCGAGGATCACTACTTCGGCGGCATCCCCGAGCGCGTCCAGGCGCTCATCTCCGAGGTCGAGCACGAGCTCTACAAGCTCGGCGTCCCGATCGCGACGCGTCACAACGAGGTCGCGCCCTCGCAGTTCGAGATGGCGCCGCACTTCGAGGACTCCGACATCGGCGTCGACCACAACCAGCTCGTGATGGCGACGCTGCGCCGCGTCGCGCTTCGCCACAACATGCAGGCGCTGCTGCACGAGAAGCCCTTCGCCGGCATCAACGGCTCGGGCAAGCACTGCAACTGGTCGATCTCGATCCGCGCCGACAACCCGGAGCTCGACGGCTTCAACCTCCTCAAGCCGGGGAAGACGCCGCACCAGAATATCCGCTTCCTCGTCTTCCTCGCTGCGGTGCTGCGCGCGGTCCACAAGCACCAGGGACTCCTCCGCGCCGGCGTCGCCAGCTCGGGGAACGAGCACCGCCTCGGCGCCAACGAGGCGCCTCCGGCGATCATCTCCGTCTTCATGGGCGACATGCTGACTCGCCTCATCGACGACATCGTCGCCGGCAAGACGATCGCGAGCCTTCCCGGCGGCGAGCGCCTCAAGCTCGGCGTCGACAAGCTCCCCGAGATCGCGCAGGACAACACCGACCGCAACCGCACGTCGCCCTTCGCCTTCACGGGTGCGAAGTTCGAGTTCCGCGCCGTCGGCTCGTCGGCCTCGCCCGCGTTCCCCGTCATGATCCTCAACGCCGCCGTCGCCGAGGCGCTCGGCGAGATCACCACGACGCTGCGCAAGCAGCTCGAGAAGACGAAGTCGGTGGACGACGCGGTGCTCGAGGTCGTGAAGAAGGAGTTCGCCGCGTCGTCGGCGATCCGCTTCGAGGGCAACAACTACTCGGACGAATGGGTGAAGGACGCCGAGAAGCGCGGCCTCCTCAACCTGCGCCGCACCCCCGAGGCGCTCGCGCAGCTCGTGACGAAGCAGGCGCGCGAGCTCTTCACCAGCCTCGGCATCCTCACCAAGCAGGAGCTCGAGAGCCGCTATCACGTCCGCCTCGAGCGCTACATCAAGGACATGCTCATCGAGGCCCACACCCTCGTGCAGATGGTGGACACGATGGTGCTGCCGGCCGCCATCGCCCACGCGGGCGAGCTCTGCTCGGCGGTCGCCCAGGCCAAGACCGCGGGAGTGAAGTCGGGACCGCTCGCGACGGAGGCCGGGCGCGTCGTCGATCTCGTCGAGGGGCTCCAGTCGTCGCGCGCCAGGCTCGTCGCGCTCGTCGAGAAGGCGGAGCACATGCACGACGACCTCGAGAAGCAGGCAAAGCTCCTCACAGGCGACGTCGCCGACGCGATGCTCGAGACGCGGAAGTCCGCCGACGCTCTCGAGCTCGCGACCGCCGACACCAGGTGGCCGCTGCCGAAGTACCGCGAGATGCTCTTCCCGGTCTGACGGGCGGACGCCTAACGCTCGGCGGTGTCCGCCTGGCGGACGCGGATGATCAGATCACCGGCATTCGTCCCGGTGAACTCGAAGCCGAGCACGTGGCGCCCGGGCGCGATCGTGAGCACGTTCCGCTCGCGCGTCGTCACCGGTTTGCCGGCCGAGACGGCGGTCGAGTCCCGCACGCCTGCGATCGTCCAGGCGGCCACGGGAGTGCCGTCGAGCGTCACCATCAGCGAATAGCGCGCGGTGTCCGTGCGCTGGGCGGGGTCGAGCATGACGCGTGTCTCGATGCGCGCGTCACCGCTCGTCACGAGCGCCGCCGACGACGTCTTGACCGGCATGCGCCACCAGCGCTGGTCGCGACCGTTCTTCGTCACCGGAACGACCTCGCCGCCCGCGATCGGGGTGGTGTCCCACTCCACGCTCGCCGGGCCCATTCGCGTGTTCGCGAGCCATCCCGAGAGCGCGAACGCCGCCAGCGCACCCGTGAGCACTCCCCAGCGGGTGCGACGCCACCGCGTGTACTGGCGCCAGCGCCCCTTGTGGATCGCGGGCCAGACCTCGCGCCGCGCGACGTCGAGGTCGTAGGGGAAATCGATCTCCGTCCACGCTTTCCCGGCGACGTTCACGCCGAAGATCGGCGTCGCCTGGCATACAGCCCGCGTTGCCTCGATGACCCAGGCCGTCTCGTGACCGTCGCGGATCAGGTAGTCGGCCATCTGCATCATCGCCGTTGCCCCGTCGGCGTCGAACTTGAGCATGCCGAGGCTCTCGCCGCGAGCCGATTCGGCGGGCAGGTCCTTGCCGAGATCGACGACCTTCCGCTTCCTGATCGCGACTTTCGTCTGCTCGCGTCCGCGCGATGACGTCGAGTCGTAGGCGAGCACGTTGCCTTCCTCCTCGAGCAGCTGCTCGAGGATGTCCGGGTCGAACACGAGGTCGCAGTTGAGGAGAACGAACGGGCCCTTCACGCGCTCGCGGGCGAGCCAGAGCGAGTAGAGACTGTTCGTCTCCTCGTAGCGCTCGTTGATGACGATGTCGGCACGGTCGCCGATCACCTTCCGCACCTCGTCGGCCTGATAACCGAGTACGCAGGTCACCGGCCCGACGCCGTGGTCGGCGAGCGCCTGGAGCTGATGCAGGATGAGGGGGCGGCCGCCAACCTCGATCAGGCATTTCGGCTTTCCACCGCTCAGCGTGCGAAGCCGGCTCCCGACACCGGCGGCGAGAATCACGGCTTGCATGTCATCCCTCCTGAGGGGTGTTCCGCCGACGGCGTCACGGAAGCGACGGCATCGGCGTTCGCCCAGCGGCGGTATTCCGCCGGCGGGCCGTCGAATGCCACTCGCCCCTTGCGGAGCGCGACGACGCGGTCGAGCGACGGCAGCACTGCGGGGTCGTGCGTTATCCAGACTGTCGTCCGGCCGCGCGTGCGCTCGAGTAGCATGGCCGTAATCGCGGCCGCGCTGTCGTGATCGAGACCGGCCGTCGGCTCATCGAGCAGCCAGACGCGGCCATCGCGAAGCACCGCTCTCGCGAGCGCGATCCGCTGGCGCTCGCCGGTCGAGAGCAGCGCGCCGCGCCGACGGACGAGCGTGTCCCAGCCGGCGGGGAGGGCGGCGATGAACCGCGAGCACTGCGCCGCGTCCGCCGCGGCCACGAGGTCCCTCTCGCTCGCGTCGGGGCGCCCGACGATCACATTGTCGCGGATCGTCGGCCCGAAGAGCGTGCTGTCCTGGAACAGGATACTGATCTGCACGCGGAACGACGTCGGCTCCAGCTCCCTGACGTCCACGCCGTCGACCGTGACACGGCCCTCGTCCGGGGCCACGAGACCCAGCGCCAGCCGGAGCAGCATCGACTTGCCGGCGCCGTTGCGGCCGGTGACCCCGACGCGCTCACCCGGCGCGACCGCGAGGGTGACGTCGTCCAGGGCCAGCTTGCGAGCGGAGCGTGTCTTCTTCGGCGTCCGGATCGACACCCGCTCGAAGTGGAGCGCGCCGCGCAGCGGCGGGGTCGTCGCGGCGGTTGGCCGCGGCCCGTCCTCGGTCGCGAGCAGGCGGTCGAGGCGCTCGGCGCTCGCCGCAGTACGGCCGAGGCGCGACGTCTGCCGCCCGAACTGATTGAACGGGTCGCGGAGCGCGAGCGCGTACGACACGAACAGCACCAGATCACCGGGCGAGAGCGTCCCGATGCTCACGAGGTATGCGCCGATCGCGAGGGTCGCAGCGAGGGTCGCGGCAAAGATGATCTCGACGTGCATGCTGAGCGCCGCCGTCAGGCGGCCCACCTGCTGCTCGCTACCGAGGGCCCTCGTGCTCTTGCGCCGGAACGCGGCGCTGGCCGCGCTTGCCCCGTCGCCGAACGCTTGCACCTCGCGGATGTCCTGCAGCTCGTCGGATGCAAGCGCGGCGATCCGCCCCTCCTTCCGCCGCTGTCGCCGCGCCAGCGTCGCGATCCGCGACCCGCGCCGGTGCATCAGCCCGAGAGCCGCGACGCCGCCGATCGTCACACTGGCGGCGAGGAGCGGCGCGACGCGGAGCAGCACCGCGAGCGTGGCGACGAAGAGGAAAAGCGTCTGGAAGAGATGCGTGAGGATCCCGGCGACGCCGCGCCGGAGTCGCGCCGTGTCGTACATGACGCGCGTCAGCAGTTCCCCCGACTCCCGTGACTCGTGGAAGGACAGCGGCCGCACGAGGAGCCGCTCGAAGAGCGCGGTGCGCAGCCGGTAGACCGCCCGATTGCCCACGCTGGTCGCGATGAGACGCTGCGCGTACTCGGCGAAAGCGTACAGGAGCGACAGCGTGACGAACGCCGCGCTCAGAGCGACGAGACCGACCCACCCTTTGCCCGCCGCCCATGCCACCATCGGGGCGTCCTGATGGCGCGACGTGAGGAGGTCGAGCAGCCACTTGAGCGGCCAGGGGCGGGCGACGTGCAGCAGCACCATCGCCACTCCCACGAGCGCGGCGGCGGCCAACGATCGCCGCTCGCCGACCATGTATGGGCGGAGCAGGCGAGCGATCCCGCGAAGCTGCGGCGTGCGGCCCGCCACTCGCCTCAGGCCACGCCCCGGCGCGCCGGCAGCCCGAGCCGCTCGAGCAGCCACGCCTCCGCTGCGTCGGTCGCCCGGCCCGGATTGAAGAACAGATCCTTCGCCATCGCACGCCGCAGCGCACTACCCTGCCTCGGATGCGCGACCGACCACGCGATTGCTTCCGCGGCCTCGTCCGGCCACCGCACCGTCGTGCCCCCCTTGCGGCCCCATGTGTCGAGGTCGAGCGCGACCCCTTTCTTCTCCATGGCGGCCAGCATCTGCGGCACGTCGAGAAAGACCATCGGCCGGTCCATGAGCGAGTACTCGTTCGACACTGACGATGCGTCGGTGACGAGCAGATCGGCCACGAACAGGTACGGCACGACGTCGTAGTCGTTGACGAGTTTCGTGTGCGAGTCGAGGAGCGGCTTGAGTCGCTTCGGCCAGTCGGTGAGCCGGTCGCGCGGATGGTCGTGGAGCTTGATGAGGATGTCGTACTTCCTGGTGCGCCGAAGGCGCTCGATCATCGCCTCGCCGACACCGATGTCGAGCGAGTTGTTCATCTGCCCGGTCGGCGCGTAGAGCACCACCGGCCGCCGGCCGCTCAGCTTGAGCCGGTCGAGGACACGGCGCCGGTCGAGCGCGCCGTTCGTCAGCCGATCCAGCTTGGGGAAGCCGATGGAGACGAGGCGTGGGTCGGTGTCGCGGAGGAGCTGATTCTCTGTGAAGAGCCGCCGCATGTACGGTCCGACGACGAAGAGATGATCGTAGACCAGCACGTCACGCCGGACGGCCATGTTGCGAAAGGAGACGCCGTGGAAGAGCTGTACGCGGTCATTGTCTTCGCGCGGGAAGTATCCCGAGACGTGCGCGCAGAACACCATGTCGAAGCGCTCGCGCTTCACCCTCTCGAGCGGCTTCACACTCCCCGGCCGCACCCGGAATGGCGCGTAGAGCTGCCTGGCCGACAGCGCCGGCCCGCCCTCGGGGGACGCATCGCGTCCTCCCGAGAGCACGACATCGATGTCGGGCCGGCGCCGGAGGCGCTCGTACAGGGGCTGGAAGCAGACGAAGTGTACGGGCGCGTATCCCGAGAAGAGGATGCGCTTCCGCGCCGCGCCGGCTGTCTTCATTGCACGCTCACGAACAGCGTACAGGATCCCGCGCCCGGTCTGGTGTCCTTTGCGACCTTCACCGTGACGCGCTTCTTCCAGTCGGTCTTCTTCTTCGACAGCACGCAGTGCGCGCCGTTCCCGCTCGCGGTCCAGGCGACGAGGCGCGCGTCGAGCGCGCAGTGCCCCAGCCCCTGGTCGGCTGCGGTGCAGACGCGGATCTTCGTGCCACGCGGAAGCTTGACGTGGCACTTGCGGTCCTTGCCGTCGACGGTGTTCTTCGCCGTGCACTGGAGCGTGCGGGGGTCGCCCATCGACGGATGAGCGGCGCTCGGCGCGGACGCGCCGAGCGAGAGGATCAGCAGGAGAGTCAGCATCGGTGTCCTGGTCGGGGTCTACGTATCGGGGAGGATCGGCCTAGAAGCGGTATTCGAGTCCCATCGATACGCGGGTGCGCGCGTAGTCGGCGACGTCACCCGTCGGTGCGGCTTCGTTCACGCGATTCACCGTCTGCGCGCTGTGCTGCGCACGAAGGCGAAGGCGGACCGCCGAGCCGAGGTCGAAGCGCATCCCGCCGCCAAGCTCGTTGCGGGCGTCGCGGCGGCCGTTGTTGCCCACGTCGTACGGCTCCGCCGAGTGATAGCTCCGCGTGCGCCGGGCAAACTCGAGCTCGAGGTTCGCGAGCCCGAAGCCGCTCTCGAACGACGCGCTGAGCTCCTGCTCGGTGCGCGAGTGATCCACCATCGCCACGGCGCGCGCGTTGAGGTCGGTGGTGGTGCCGTTGCCGTTGAAGTCGCGGCCGAACGCGGGCTCGTCGACGAGCACGACGGCGAGCGTCCGTGGCGCCGTCAGCCCGGCCCGCGAGTAACCGAAATCGAGCCGGACGTCGCGTCCAAGCTCGAGGAGAAGCTGCGCGCGAGCGGTGGGACCCTTCAGGTCGCGCGCCCTGAACTGTTGCTGATAGGCCCGGCTGTACCAGCCGCCCCCGAGGCGCAGCGCGGTGCCGAGGCTCCTGAGGGCGAACGTGTAATCGGCATCGAGCGTCGTCTCGGCCTGATCCGCCGATCCGTAGAGCCGCTCGTCCGGCGTGATCGTGCCATCGGCGTCACGATCGACGGCATCCACAAGGTAGTTCTTGAAGAAGCGCGCCGGCCGGATGTCGGCGGTCAGGCGGAGCGCCTCGCCGCGCCGCGTCTTCTGCGTGATCCCGATGCCATACGTCAGGCCGCGGCGCGCCGCGTTCTGCGCGTAGAGCTCGTAGCCGATCTCCGGAACGAGCGACAGGCGCCTCCCGCCGATCCCCGGCCCGGCGAACGCGAGCACGGCGCGCGTGGTCGTGACGACGTCACTCGCGCTCTCCATCTGCGCAAAGCGCGATCCGGCCTCTGCTCCGCCGACGACGCTCGCTTTCTTCTTGTCGGGGAGGAGGAAGACGTTGTTGTCGAATTCCGCCTCGCTGGCGAACGAGGGGCGGAATCTCCAGCTCGTTGCGAGGGCGCCGGATGGGACCTGGCCGGCGAGCGGCGCGGCCGCCGTCACGAGGGCGACGACACCGGCAACGCGACAAATGACGAGGGTTGATCTCGGCATCGGGGGGTGGGCTCTTGTGTGGGCAGAATGGCGCCCCGCGGCGGACGCTCCGATCACGACGAGCTTCGGCTGCCCCCGGTCACTGCGGTCTCACGCGGATTGAAGGCCGCGACATGGCACGGTGTACTGTCTATCCGGTGCCCGCATCGCCCGGGTGGAGGGAGCCGGAGCGTCCTTCCCTTTCGCCATGGTATGCCAGGGGTTGCCGGATAGTATCCTTATTGGTACTATCCTTTTGGATAGTATTCGCCCCCGACGGACCGCTGGTGCTCCGACTGCCCGATCGCATCCCGGCGACATGCCAGACAACCCCTTCGTCATCGGCGGCACCGTCAGCGGTGACTACTTCACCAATCGCGCTCCTGAACGACGGCGCATCGCGGCGGCGCTGACGCAGCCGCAAAACCATCTGCTCCTGTTCGGCCCACGGCGAATGGGAAAGACCTCGACGCTGCGCGTCGTCGCCGACGACCTCGCGGCGCGGGGAAAGCGCGTCGTGATGGCGGACCTCTCCACGGCCAGTACCCTTTCCGACGCGACCAACCGGCTGCTCCAGGCCGCGACGCGGAGCCTCGGCAGGCGCTGGAAGGATACCGCGACCGCGCTCGTCCAGCGCCTGAAGGTCAGGGTCGGACTCGAGCCGGATGCTGCCAGTGGCATGCTGCTGCCGAGCGTCGACGTTTCGCTCCGCGACTCTGGTCTCGAGACGCAGCGCGCAGCCTTCGGCGAGGCCCTCGACGCGATCGAGGGCCTCGCCGCCACGAAGGGCGCGCACGTCGGCGTCATCCTCGACGAGTTCCAGGAGATCCACCGTTTCGGGGGAGAGGTCGCCGAGGCGCACCTCCGCTCCACGATCCAGGATCACCGCCATGCGAGCTACGTGCTGGCCGGCTCGGATGCGCGACTGATCCGCGCAATGACCGGCGCGAGGCGGCCCCTCTACAAGCTGCTCGAGCCGATGCCGTTCGGGCCGATCGATTCGGCGCACCTCGCGACGTGGATCGACGATCGCCTGACGGCGACCGGGGTCCGCGCCCGTGGGGTCGGCGAGCTGATCATCGCGCTGGCGGGCCCACGCACCCGCGATGTGGTGCAGCTCGCGCGGGCCACCTTCGAGCTGGGACGCAGCGCTCGGGCCGCGACGGAAGCGACGATTGCCGACGCGTTCCTCCAGGTCGTCCTCGGCGAGGATGCGCCGACGCGCGCCTTATGGGAGAGATTCTCGCCCCTGCAGCAGAACGTGCTGCGAGCAGTGGCGACCCGGTCCACCGGACTGACGACCCGGGCGACCCGGACGCGGTTCGGGCTCGGCGACACCGGCCCCGCGACGAAGGCTGCGACGACGCTCGTCTCCCGCGACGTGCTCGTGAAGAGCGGCCCTGCCTATCACTTCGACAGCCCCTTCACGCGCGGCTGGGTCATCCTGAACACGCTGGCGGACGTCGGAGTGTCGCTGCCTGTTACCCACCTTCCCGATTC
>DATAIS010000239.1:0-1820 GCA_036262535.1 Gemmatimonadaceae bacterium
GCCTGGTGTACGTGCTCGCCGAGCACCTTGCGCAGCGCGGCATGGAGCAGGTGCGTCGCGGTGTGGTTGCGCTCCGTGTCGCGGCGCTGCGCGTTGGGCACGGTCGCCGCGGCGCGTCCGAGACGGATCGTGCCCGACAGCTTGCCGACCGCCGCGTTGCGGCCGTCGATCTTCTTCACGTCGTCGACGTCCACGCGCCACCCGTCGCCGACGACTTCGCCGCGATCGGACACCTGCCCGCCCGACTCGGCGTAGAAGGGCGTCTCGCGGAGCATGACCGCGACGCGCCCGTCGTCGAGGCGGCGGATCGCGGTCACCTGCGTCTCGATCGTGACGGTGTCGTAGCCGACGAAGTGCACGTCGTCCGCCGCCGCCTCGTCGCGCTCCCACTGGCTCAGGTCGCCTAACGCGTCGGCGCCGACGCCGAGCTTCCGCGATTTGCGCTCTTCCTTGCTCTGGGTCCGCTGCTGGTCGAGCGCGCGCTCGAAGCCGGGGATGTCCACGACGTAGCCACGCTCCCGCGCCATCAGCTCCGTGAGGTCGATCGGGAAGCCGAAGGTGTCGTAGAGGCGGAATGCATCCTCGCCGCTGATCGTGCGCTCCTGCGTCGTCTGCGGCGGCGCGAGCTCCTCGAAGCGCGCCATCCCGCCGCCGATGGTGGCGAGGAAGCGCTCTTCCTCGGCGCGCGTCGTCTCGACGATGTGCTTCGCGCGCTGGCGAAGCTCGGGATACACGTCGCCCATCTCGTCCACGACCGTCGTCACCAGCTCGACCAGCGTCGGCTCGGCGCGGCCGAGGAGCCAGGCGTGGCGAACGCCCCGGCGCAGGATGCGGCGCAGTACGTAGCCCCGTCCCTCGTTCGACGGAAAGACGCCATCGGCGAGCAGGAACGCGACCGCGCGCGCGTGATCGGCGAGGACGCGGAACGACGCCGGATCGACGGTGATCGTCCGACCCGACGCGAGACGGTGATCGTGCAGGTCGTCGCTCCGCCGCCCGCGATACGGGATCCCGACGAGCCGTTCCGCCTCGCGGATCAGCGACGTGAAGACGTCGGTGTGGAAGTTGTTGGTGACGCCCTGGAGCACCGCCGCGATGCGCTCGAGTCCAGCGCCCGTGTCCACGCTCGGCTTCGGCAGCGGGACGAGCGTCCCGTCCGCCTGCCGGTCGTACTGCATGAACACGAGGTTCCAGATCTCGAGGAAGCGTCCCGCCTCTGCGCCCTCGATGAATGCCTCACGCGAGAAATCCGTCAGGTCGCGGTGGGTCCACTCGCCGGTTGCCCCTTCGGGGAATCGCCAGTCGGACGCGACCTTGCTCAGATCGACGTAGATCTCCGTGCACGGGCCGCAGGGCCCCGTGTCGGCCATCTGCCAGAAGTTGTCCTTGTCGCCGAGGCCGTAGATGCGCGAATCAGGTAGCCTGGCGATCTCGCGCCAGAGCTGGCGTGCCTCGTCGTCGGTGTGATGCACCGTGACGCGCAGGATCGCCGGATCGATCCCGAGCTCCTCGGTCACGAACTCCCAGGCGAAGCGGATCGCGTCGCGCTTGAAGTAGTCGCCGAAGGAGAAATTGCCGAGCATCTCGAAGAAGGTGTGGTGCCGGTAGGTGTGCCCCACCTGCTCGAGATCGTTGTGCTTGCCGCCGGCGCGCACGCACTTCTGCGCGGTCGTCGCCCGCCGCTTTCCCTCGGGCGGCTCCTGCATGCCGAGGAAGACGCGCTTGAACTGCACCATTCCGGCGTTGGTGAAGAGCAGCGTCGGGTCGTCCGCCGGTACGAGCGACGAGCTGGGGCGGACGGCGTGCTGCTGGCGCTCGAA
>DATAIS010000240.1:0-4990 GCA_036262535.1 Gemmatimonadaceae bacterium
CTTCGACCGTTACAAGATCTGGCCGGGCGACCGCGAGTCGTGGGTGAACGGCGGCGTTCGCATTCAGACGTGGCCGACGGCCGGAGGGATCGCGCTTGCGGGCTCACAGGGGTTCCCGGGCTTTCAGCCGGGCGACGCCGCGGATGAGATCCGCAACAACGAGGCGGCGTACCTCGATCTCGAGGGGAAGCTCGGTAATCCGGTCACCCTCGGTCTCGCCGGCCGCGCCGAGCGCTATTCCGACTTTGGCAGCGCGATCACCGGAAAGGCCGCTGCCCGATTCGAATTCGTTCCCGGCTTCGCGCTCCGCGGAGCGATCGGCAACGGCTTCCGTGCACCGTCGCTGCAACAGCAGTTCTTCTCTTCCACCGCGACGAACTTCATCGGCGGCGTGCCGTTCGAGATCAAGACCCTCACGCCCACGAGCCCTGCCGCGAAGGCCCTCGGTGCGAGCGATCTGAGAGCAGAGAAGTCCACGAACATCAGCCTCGGGATGACGGCTGAACCGATGCGCAACCTGTCGGTTACCGTCGACGGCTACTGGATCGACATCTCGGATCGCATCGTCTTCTCGGAGAACTTCACCGGGGCGCCGATTCGCGCGATTCTGTCCTCGGCGGGCTTCCCGTCGGTGGGTGGTGGACGGTTCTTCACCAATGCGATCGATACCAAGACGCGTGGCCTCGACGTCGTCACGCGCTACGGTTTCGAATTTGGTCGCGCGGGAACGCTTCGGCTCACCGGCAGCGCGAACTGGACCAAGACCGAGGCGACTCGCACCTCGGCCACGCCGCCGCAGCTCTCCGGCCTTGACGAGGTGCTCTTCGGGCGTGTCGAGCGTACCCGAATCGAGCGCGGCCAGCCGCGCCGCACGATCCACCTGAATGGAGACTGGTCGATTGGAAACTGGGTGATCGCCGCGCACGAGGCATACTTCGGCGATGTCACGGCGGCGTCGCTGAACACCACTACCGGGGTCTATGTCGAGCAGAAGTACACGGGGAAGTGGATCACGGACGCGAGCCTCGGTTACAAGTTCCTGAATGGCTTCCAGCTCACGGTGGGCGCGAACAACCTGACCGACGTCTATCCCGATCAGGTGCTCCCGGTCTTCAGCAACCGCGGCGTGCTCCACTACCCACTGGTCTCGCCCTGGGGCTTCAACGGCGGCTATTACTACACGAAGCTCTCCTGGAACCCCGGCCGCTGATCGGGCGTTCCTCACTGCAGCTGGATCTGCGGACGCCGCCGGTCGTTTCGACCGGCGGCGTCTCGCTTTCCGCGCCGTTGTTGCGCTTCGCCTCCGCCGCTTAGCTTTCGAGCGTTGGCGGCGCCGCCGGCGCCGCTCCTCGACACCGACTCCGCGCGCCCGGCGCGCTCATGATATGGCGGATCTCAGCCGCACCCCGGTCATCGTCTCGGCGGTTCGTACGCCGATCGGCAAGTTCCTCGGTGGTCTCTCCACCCTCAAGGCGCCGGAGCTCGGCGCGATCGCGATCCGCGCCGCCATCGAGCGCGCGGACATCCGCGGCGAAGAGATCGACGAAGTCATCTTCGGCCAGGTGGTGCAGGGAGGCACGGGTCAGGCGCCGGCGCGCCAGGCGGCACTCGGCGGCGGGGTCCCATCGTCGGTCTCCGCCGTCACCATCAACAAGGTCTGCGGCTCGGGTCTCAAGGCGGTGATGCTCGCCGCGCAGGCGATCAAGGCGGGCGACGCGAAGGCGATCGTCGCCGGCGGCCAGGAGTCGATGTCGAACGCGCCCTACTACGTCTACGGGATGCGCAACGGCGTGAAGCTCGGCGACCAGCAGATGGTCGATGGCGTGATCAAGGACGGGCTCTGGTGCTCGAGCTGCAACGTCCACATGGGCGGTCACGCCGAGTACACGGCGCGCAAGGCGGGTGTGTCGCGCGAGGAGCAGGACCGCTTCGCCGCCGAGTCGCACCAGAAGGCGGTGAAGGCGCAGCAGGCCGGAAGGTTCAGGGAAGAGATCGTCCCGGTGTCGATCCCGGGGAAGAAGGGTCCGACGACCGTCGAGAACGACGAGGGCCCGCGCGCTGACTCGAGCCTCGAGTCGCTCGGCAAGCTCAAGCCCGCCTTCCCGGGGAAGGATCGCAACGAGGAGCTGAGCGTGACGGCGGGGAACGCGTCGTCGCTCAACGACGGCGCGTCGGCGATCGTCGTGACGAGCGAGGAGTTCGCGCGCGCAAACGGCCTCACCGTGCTCGCGCGGATCACGAACTACGCGACGGGCGCTGTGAACCCGCAGGATCTCTTCTTCGCGCCGGTGCGGGCCGTCGGCAACCTGATGAAGAAGGACCGCAAGCAGATCGGCGACTACGATCTCATCGAGGCGAACGAAGCGTTCGCGTCGCAGGCGCTCGCCGACGGGAACGAGTTGGGTTGGGCGTGGGACCGTGTCAACGTGAACGGCGGCGCGATCGCGCTCGGACACCCGATCGGGGCGAGTGGCGCACGCGTCCTCACGACCTTGCTCTACGCGATGAAGGACCGCGGGGCATCGAGCGGACTCGCGACGCTCTGCCTCGGCGGTGGCGACGCGGTCGCGCTTTCGGTCGAGCGCGTTTGAGCGTCGCGGGGGCCCTGTTTCTCGGCGCGCAGGGCCGCCTTCGCTCGGGATGGCGGGCGGCGATCTTCGTCGTCGTCGCCGTCATCACGATCGGGCTGGGAGGCGCTGCGGCGGAGCTCCTGCTCACCGGCCTCGCGCCGCTGCCGGGAGCTTACACGCTCGCGGTGCGCTGGATCGGGCTCACGGTCGGGCTTTTCGCCGCGCACGTCGCGGTCCTCGCGTTCTTCGAGCGTTTCGACTGGGGGTACGTCGGCCTCGCGCGCGCGCAGGCTGCGCCGGCCATCATCGGCCGGGGACTTCTCCTCGGCGGAATCCCGATCGCGCTCGTCTCGCTCGCGCTCATCGCGCTCGGGTGGCTGAGCATCGTGCGGGTGCCGGGGTCGGCACTGGGAAACGCCGGCGGGCTCGCGATCATGTTCCTCGCGGCGGCGCTCTTCGAGGAGCTGCTGATGCGCGGGTATCTCCTCTCCGTGCTGCGTGAGGGGATCGGCACGGTGGCGGCGGTGCTGCTGACCTCGATCGTGTTCGGGCTGCTGCACCTCCAGAATCCGGGAGTGGAAGCGCTTTCGGTGACGGTGGTCGTCGTCGCGGGTATCTTCCTCGCGGCGGTTCGCCTCGCGACGGGGAGCCTCTATGCGGCGTGGGCCGCGCACGCCGCCTGGAACATGGTGATGGCGCTCCTCCTGCATACCGCCGTGAGCGGGACGTCGATCGCGGCGCCCGGGGGCTGGAGCGTCACCGACACCGGGCCGGACTGGGCGACTGGCGGGCCGTGGGGGCCGGAGGGGGGAGCGCCGGCCGCCGGTGTCTTATTGGTAGCAACATGGTACTTATTCCGGCGCCGTGGCAGCGCGCCGGCGAACGTCACGATCGCGCAGGAGCGCGGGGAGCCGAACGGATGAACGACCGGGTGGCGGTCGTGGGTGCGGGACAGATGGGGAACGGCATCGCGCACGTCTTCGCGCAGTCCGGCTTCCCGGTGACGATGATCGACGTGTCGGCCGACGCCCTCGCGCGCGGCAAGGCCACCATCGAGAAGAATCTCGACCGGCAGGTGAAGAAGGGAACGCTCGACGCGGCGGCGAAGGACGCCGCGCTCGGACGCGTCGCGACGAACACCGACCTCGGCGCGGCGAGCGAAGCCGCGCTCGTCGTCGAAGCGGCGACGGAGAATCGGGATCTCAAGTTCCGCATCTTCGGCGACCTCGATCGCGAGGCGCCGGGGGCCATCCTCGCCAGCAACACGAGCTCGATCTCGATCACCGAGATCGCCGCGCGCACGAAGCGTCCGGAGCAGGTGATCGGGATGCACTTCATGAATCCCGTGCCGGTGATGCAGCTCGTCGAGGTGATCCGCGGTCTCGCGACCTCGGACGAGACGACGAAGCGCACCATCGAGCTCGCGAAGTCGGTGGGGAAGACGCCGGTCGAGGTGAACGACTATCCCGGTTTCGTCGCCAACCGGATTCTGATGCCGATGATCAACGAGGCGGTTTACTGCCTCATGGAGGGCGTCGGAACCCCCGAGGCGATCGATACGGTGATGAAGCTGGGGATGAACCATCCGATGGGTCCCCTCGCGCTGGCGGACCTGATCGGCCTCGACACATGCCTCGCGATCCTCGAGGTGCTCCAGACCGGGCTCGGGGATCCCAAGTACCGTCCCTGCCCGCTGCTCCGGAAGTACGTCGCCGCGGGCTGGCTCGGCCGCAAGTCGGGACGCGGCTTCTACAGCTACGCTGCCTGACGGTCGTCGTGGAGCCGCGGCTTCTCCTTCACCTCACCGACGAGCAGCGCGAGATCCAGCGCGTCGCGCGCGACTTCGCGCACCGCGAGATCGCGCCGTACTCGAAGCAGTGGGATCGCGACGGGCACTTCGAGCGCTCGCTCGTGCCGAGGTTCGGAGAGCTCGGCTTCCTCGGCATGCTCATTCCGGAGCAATATGACGGGCTCGGGCTCGACACGGCGACGTACCTCGTGGCGCTCGAGGAGATCGCGACCGTCGACGCGGCGGTCGCGATCCTGATGGGCGTGCACAACTCGCTGCCGACGCAGATGATCCTCAAGTGGGGGAGCGAGGATCAGAAGCAGCGTTTCCTGCGCCCGATGGCGCGCGGCGAGTTGCTCGGCGCCTTCGCCCTCAGCGAGCCCGAGTCCGGGTCGGACGCGGCGTCGCTGAGCACCCAGGCGGTGCGCGATGGCAAGGACTGGATCATCAGCGGCACCAAGGCGTGGGTCTCGCACGGCGACGCGGCCGACGTCATCATCGTCATGGCACGCACCGACGCGCCCGGCGCCCGGCACGGTGCGAACGGCATCGGCGCCTTCATCGTCACCCCCGACCTTCCCGGCTTCAAGGTCGGGAAGCGCGAGCAGAAGATGGGGATGCGCGCCTCGCC
>DATAIS010000241.1:0-6038 GCA_036262535.1 Gemmatimonadaceae bacterium
GCCGCCGAGGCGAAGCAGTACGGGTTCGACCTCCTCGCCTGCATCGCGCTCCTCCTCGTCGCGGTGCGGCTCCTCGAGCGCGAGCCGACGCGGCGCGAGTGCGTCCTCGCCGGAGTCGTCGGCGTCGCGCTGGTGCTCGTGTCGCAGGCCTCGGTGCTGCTGATGGCCGGGATCGGCGGCGTGCTCGTGATCCGTGCACTCGTGACGCGCGCGCCGGCGGCGACTCGGCCAGCATTCGTGACGGTCCCGATCTGGACCGCGGCATCGCTGGCGGCGCTGCTCTACGCGCAGCGCAGCATGACGCCGGGGACGCGCGAGTTCATGTACGGCTTCTGGGCGGAGGGCTTTCCGCCGAAGCCTGCGTCGCCCGGTGGCTCTGCGGCGTGGGTGCTCGAGCGGCTCGAGCACGTCTTCGCGCACGTGCAGATGCTGCGCTGGCAATGGCCACTGCTCTTCGTCGTCCTTCTCGCGGTCGGCATCGTCGCCCTGCGGCGACGCTCCTCATGGCTGATGCTCGTCGTGCTCGCGCCGTTAGGCATCGCCTTCGTGGCGGCGGCCGCGGGGCAGTTCCCGTTCGCGCGGCGGCTGATCCTCTTCGTCCTGCCGACGATGCTGCTGCTCGTCGTGGCCGGGGCGGACTGGATCGCGGCGGCCATCGCGCGAGGCCGGCCGGCGATCCGCAACGCAGTGCTCGCGCTCGTGCTCGTGCTGCCGGTCGTCGCATCGGCGAAGCTTCCGCCCCCCATCGTCGTCGACACGCACCGGTCGATCTATCGCTGGCTCGCCTCGCACCGGCGGCCAGGTGAGCCGATCTACATCTTTCGGCCGGCGGGCGCGGGCGCCGGGTACTATGGAAAGCGCTTCGGCATCCGTCGCGAGGACTTCGTGCTCGGCGACTGCGACCCCGACAGCGTCCGCACCTACCTCGCCGATGTCGACCAGTTTCGTGGACAGCGTCGGGTGTGGATCGTGATCTCGCGGCCGGTGGTCTACCTTCCAGCCAGTCGCAGCGTCGAGCGCTACATAGCGGCGATCGGCGTGCGCGGCGAGGGCATGACCGCGCCATCGACGTCGATCCTGCCACCGGCCAGCGTCTACGCCTGGGACTTCTCCGACCCGGCGCGCCTCGCCGCGGCGAATGCCGCCACCTTCCCGATCGAACCCTTCGTCGGCCAGCGCCCGGGGTGCCAGGGTCCGACGGGAACGGAGATCGCGATGTAGCATTCCGTCCATGACGAACCCGCCTCCTTCCGTTCGCAGCTACGAGGTCAGCGCCGAGACGACGGCGACCTTCGGCCGCATCCTCGCCAGTGCGCGCGACCAGCACTTCGTCGTCGACGGGCCGGTGCAGAATGGCTGCCCGGGCGAGGCACCGACGCCGCCGGAGATCTTCCTCGGCGGCGTCGCCTGTTGCGGCGCGGAGCTGATCCAGGTCATCGCGCGCGACGAAGGCATCCCGGTGACGCGCGTCGCCGTGCGCGCACGCGGCATGGTGGACCGCGGCAACCAGCCGCGCAGCGACGTCACGATCTTCTCGAGCGTCGCGCTCGACATCGCGATCACCGGCGCGGACGGCCCGCGCGCCGCCGCGCTCGTCGAAGGCTTCAAGCGGCGTTGACCGCTCTATGGCACGATCGCGGTCGCGGTCGCAGACGTGAAGGTGAGCTTCTCGGTCGAGGACGATAGATGACGAAGCCGGGTTGGGAGACGCGCCTCATTCACAGCGAGACGGAAGTCCGGCAGGACTTCCGTTCGCTCGCCACACCCGTGCACCGCGGCTCGACGACGCTGTTCGATCGCGCCGCCGCGGCTCGGGAGGACTGGCGCGTCGACCGCTCCGGCTACACGTACGGCCAGTTCGGGACGCCGACGACGCAGGAGCTCGCGGCGCGCATCGCCGAGCTCGAGGGCGGCGGCCACACGCTGCTCGCCCCCGGCGGCCAGGCCGCCCTCTCGCTCGTGAACCTCGCGCTCACGAAGACGGGCGATCACGTGCTGATCCCCGACAACATCTACCACCCGCACCGCGTGCTGGCGACGGAGCTACTCGCGCGCTTCGGCGTCGAGGCCGAGTTCTACGCGCCGACGATCGGCGCCGCGATCGAGGGCCAGCTGCGCGACAACACCGCGCTGGTGTGGTGCGAGAGCCCGGGCTCGGTCACCTTCGAGGTGCAGGACGTCCCCGCCATCGCCGCCGCGGCACACGCGCACGGCGCCGTCGTCGCCCTCGACAACACCTGGTCGGCGGGCGTCTTCTTCGACGCCTTCGCGCGTGGCGTCGACGTGAGCATGCAGGCGCTGACGAAGTACATCGGCGGCCACAGCGACCTCCTGCTCGGCTCGATCACCGTCCGCGACGAGTCGATCTTCCAACGGCTCGGCGACACGTTGCAGCTCCTCGGCTCGGTGGTATCGCCCGACGACTGCTCGCTCGCGCTGCGCGGCATGAAGACGCTCGCCGTCAGGCTCCGCGCCCTCGAGGCGTCGACGCTGCGCGTCGCCCGCTGGCTCGCCGAGCGTCCCGAGGTCGAGACGGTGCTCCATCCCGCGCTCCCCTCGTGCCCCGGCCACGAGCTCTGGAAGCGCGACTTCACCGGCTCGACGAGCGTGTTCTCGATCCTCTTCCAACCGAGCTACACGCGCGAGCAGCTGCTCGCCTTCATCGACTCGCTGCAGCTGTTCGAGATCGGCTACTCCTGGGGCGGCGTGACGAGCCTCGTCATCCCCCACTTCGCGCCGCGCCGCGACACTCCCTCCGTTCGCCGCGGATCACTGGTCAGGCTCAACATCGGGCTCGAGGCGACTGAGGACCTGATCGTCGATCTGGAGCAGGCGTTGGCGACTCTCGGGGGGTGAGCTGATCGCCGCTGACTGGCATCGCCGCCGGGGCAGCTTGAAAAAAGCTTACACGGAGGTGAACGGCGAGTTGCACGGAGTTCACGGAGGACCAGGCGAGATGATCTCGCTATGCTTGCCCCCAAAAACGCTCGGAGCTTTGAAGGCCTTGGGCACTGCACACGCCGGTAGTTCATGGATGGGTGTGCCCCCTCCGTGTCCCCCGTGCCCTCGCCGTTCACCTCCGTGTGAAGCTTTTTCTTTTCACATGACGTACCGCCTGAGCCCATCCCGCAGCAGCGGAACGTCGAAGTTCAGCACCAGCCCCCGACTGAGCCCAAGGAAGCGCAGGTACGTCAGCACCTGAGCATCAGTCATGGGATTGAGGCGCGGCATCGCCTTCACTTCCACACCAAGCTCGCGGTGGACTGCGATTGCGGCCGCAATAATCTCGGCGGTGATGGGATCTTCGATGGTCATGCCGGTGCATGACTTCAACGGTCTCGTCAGGCAACCGTCAGGAAGTGACGACAGCCGGCGCAGGGTGACGGCGTGAGAGGTAGTCGGGTTGCGAAGATGTCGGTGTCGCCACTCTTCCGGAGGTTTCCATGCAGCGGGCTCTCTTCGCGATGTTTCTGACCACAATGTCGACCACGGGTGGCCTGACGGCATCGAGGTTGAACGCCAGTGAAACCCCCGGCGATGCGAGGGTGGCAGAGGTCGCGCGGCTTCGCGCGCATTTCGACTCCGTAGATACGGAACTACGCGCACGCGACGTATCAACGCTCGCCGCGGCGCAGCGTGCCAACCGGGCGCGGCTGATTGACTGGCTCCGCGACTACCGCGATGCCGGCGCATTTCCACGCAACGACTACTTCGCCGTCCCGACGCCCTTCTTCCGTGACGAGCACGGTGCACTCTGCGCGATGGGCTATCTCATCGCGCGAAGCGGTCGGAGGGACATCGTAGACGACGTGGCGCGGGACCGGAACAACGCGTACATCCGTGAGCTCGTGGATGACAGGCGACTGGTCGTCTGGCTGGATAGCGTCGGGCTCACCGTGGCGGAAGCTGCGCGCATCCAGCCTGCGTACGGCGACGATCGATTCCCCATCTCTTCCGCGGAGCGCGAGGAGCGCGTCAGCGCCGGACTCGCCATCGGCGCGATCGCGCTTGGAGGAACGTCCCTGGCCTCGACCGCCATCAACGTCGTCGCCCCACGCCGCTGGAGCCAGGTCCTCGGCCTGGCCGCAGGTGCCGCATCGATCGGCGTCGGTGCCGCACACCTCGATGAGGGCCCCGGCGCGAAGAAGGTGTCGACGGCCACGATCACGCTTGGCGGTGTCTCCGCTCTCGCCAGTGTCATCTCGATCATGCGTCCGGCGCCAACCTCGCGCGTCGCGCAGCGACTCTACATTGCGCCGACTCTTGTCGTCATGAGCCGTGAGGACACGCGGCCCGGTGTGTTACTGCGGGCGCGGTTCTGAGTGGAATGAAGCGGGAGGTGGGAGGGTCGCATGCGCGATACCGGCTTCCCACCTCCCGATTCCGATCCCGATCGGAGCCTCCCTGTCCAGCTCCTGATTGCAGTTTCCTTCAGCTCCCCGCTTCCCTTCCTGAGGAGGCGCGGCAAAACGGCTCAGTAGATGTAGACGCGCGTTCCGACGGGAATCCGCTCGTAGAGCCAGGCGATGTCGTCCTCGCGCAGCCGCACGCACCCGTGGGTGGTCGCGGTGCCGATCGATTCGTCGCGCGGGGTGCCGTGGAGGAGGTAGCCGCTGCCCATGTCGAGCTGGTAGGCGCCGAGCTCGCCGTCGATGCGGCGGTTGATCGTGCCTAACGGCGGGATGAACAGCGTCGAGTCGAAGACGATGTGCTCGTCCACCGGCAGCGGCGCGAAGCCGTCGTCGAGGAGGAGGCCGGCCATGTCGTCGCGCACGACGAGCTTCCGGCCGTCGCTGAGCGTGATCGCCTTGCCGGTCGACATCCGCACCAGCTTCAGCCCGTGCTCCCGCGCCGTCTCGGCGTAGTGCCAGTCGGGCGGGCGCCACTTCGGCTCGGCGGTCTTGCCGACGACCGTGCGGATCCCCTTCGGCGTCGCGAAGGTCCAGCGATGACCGCCGTACTCGAGGAGCCGGCCCATGCCGACCGCGACCGGCGCGGCGTAGAGCGTGTCGCGTCCCTTCACGACGTGAAGCTGCTTCGCCTTCACGTCGACGAGGATGCGGAGGGCCGCATCGCGGAGCGCGGCCCGCGACGCACGCAGCGACGCGATGCTGTCGGTGCGTGCGCGCCAGGTCGGAAGCGTGTCGCGGGTGTTCGAGAGCTCGAGCACGAGCGGCATCTCCTCCGGGCCGCGCGTGACACGGCCCTGCCCGTACACCGCCACCGGCAAGCCGGCGGCGGCGACGAACAGGGCCGTGCGAACAACGGTGCTGCGATTCATCAAGTCAGAACGTCAGTCCGAGAACGATCGGGAAGTACTTCGAGGTGGTGCCGGGGGTCCCGATGCTGGTGTAGCGCGACTCGAGGAAGAGCCTCGTCATGCCGATGCCGAAGCTTATTCCGCCGCCCGCGTTCCATACACCCTTCGTGAAGGAATTACCCGTCGTCGTACCGTAGGGCCCGGCGGGCGTGGTCGTGCTGCCGTTCCCGTAGCCCGAGAAGCGCGCGACGCCGCCGCCGGCGACGAGGTACGGCGAGACGGCCGAGAAGAACGGCAGGCCGAGCGTGACCTCGCCGGTTCCGCTCCAGATCGACGGATCATCCGCGCCGGCGCGCCGCGCGTTCCAGCGGTCGTACGCGACGTCGAAGCGGACGCCGATCGGCGACTCGAGCGGCATCCAGCCGAGCGAGCCCGTCACGTTGAAGCCCGGGTCGTAGTAGGTCTTGATGTCGCTCGTCGGCACGCTCGCTCCGGCGCCGATCGAGACGTACATGCCACGACCGACCATCATCCGGCGCCAGCGCGCGAGCGAATCGGCGCGGGCGATGGAGTCCTGGATCGCGCGCGCGCGAGCTTCAGCGGCCGCGATCGAGTCCTGACGGGCGCGCTCCGCGGCAGCCGCGACCGCGGCGATCGAATCCTGGCGGGCACGCTCGGCCGCGGCGTTCGCGGCGTTGATCGAATCCTGCCGCATCCGCTCGGCGTTGGCGATCGAGTCGGCGCGGAGCGAGTCGGCGTTAGGCGTCGCGATCGCGCC
>DATAIS010000242.1:0-15782 GCA_036262535.1 Gemmatimonadaceae bacterium
GCGAGGATCGCCCCGTGGACCTGGCCGTCATCGACCTTGCGAACGCGCGTCGGCACGTTGCCACGCAGCTCGACGACCTCGAGGTCGGGACGCAGCGCGAGGAGCTGCGCCCGCCGCCGGAGGCTCGATGTGCCGATGCGCGAGCCGCGCGGGATGTCGCCCAGCGTCTCGGCGAAGATGTTCGCGTTGAGGACGAGCGCGTCGCGCGGATCCTCGCGTTCCAGCACCGCGAGCACCGCGAGGCCCTCCGGATCCGCGGTTGGCAGGTCCTTCAGCGAGTGGACGGCACAGTCCACGCTCCCGCGCAGCAGCGCCTCCTCGAGCTCGCGCGTGAAGAGTCCCTTGCCGCCAATCGAGGCGAGCGGCTCGTCGAGGCGCTTGTCGCCGGTCGTGGTGAAGGTCTGCAGCTCCACGGCGAAGCCGCGCGCCGCGAGCGCGTTCTGGACGATGCGTGCCTGACGGAGCGCGAGGTCGGAGCCGCGGGTGGCGATGCGTACCGGATCCCCCGGCCCACGGCGCCGCCGATTCACGCGCTCTCCGGCGATCGGCGCGTTCGCCACGCCTCTTCCACCGCGGCGACGAGCTCGGGGATGGTGCTGTCGGCGCACTGCACTGCAATGTCGATCCCCGCGTCGCGCGCGGCGGCGGCGGTGATCGGGCCGATGCACGCCGCCGGCGCGCGGCGGGCCGCGTCGCCGACCGCTTCCACGAATGCGCGCACCGCACCGGCGCTCGCGTACGTCACGTAATCGACCTCTCCGCGCTCGAGCGCCTCGCGCGCCGCGGCCGCGCCCTCGGGATTGGGCACCGACCGGTAGGCACGCAACGGCGCGACGTCGGCGCCGAGGGACTCCAGGCCGTCGACGAGCGCATCGCGCGCGCCCTCGGCGGCCACGTAGAGGACCCTGGCACCGCGCATGTCATAACGCTTTCCGAGCGCTTCGACAAGCGCCTCGGCGACGAAGCGCTCGGGGACGAGGTCAGGATGGAGGCCGTGCGCGGCGAGCGATTCGGCGGTCGCGGGCCCGACGGCGCACAGCTTCACGCCGGCGAGCGCGCGCGCGTCCTGGCCCGTCGAGCGCAGCGCCGCCCACACCAGCTCCACCGCCATCTGGCTGGTGAACGCGATCCAGTCGTAGTCGCGCACACGATTCATCACCTCGACGAGCGGCGCCTGGTCGAGCGGCTCGATGCGCGTCGCGGGCGCTTCGATCACCATCGCCCCCGCGGCGCGAAGGAGCGCGGCGAGCCGTCCGACCCGCGCCGTGGCGCGGGTGACGACGACACGCGCGCCGAAGAGCGGCCGCGACTCGACCCACGCGATGCGCTCGCGCAGCTCGGCGACGTTGCCGATGATCGTGATCGCCGGCGCACCGATCTTCTCCGCCGCCGCGCGCGCTGCGATGCTGCCGAGCGTCGCGACGACCGTGCGCTGGCGGGTGTGGGTGCCCCACTCGACCACCGCGGCAGGAACGTCGGGCGACATCCCCGCCTCTGTGAGCGAAGCGGTGACTCGCGGCAGCGACTTCATTCCCATGTAGAGCACGATCGTGCCGCCGGCGCGCGCGAGGGCGCTCCAGTCGGTGCGCCCCGCGGGCTGAGTCGGATCCTCGTGGCCGGTCACGAACGTCACCGACGTGGCGAGCCCGCGGTGCGTGACGGGGATGCCCGCATACGCGGGCGCCGCGATTCCCGCGGTGACGCCGGGGACGATCTCGAACGCGACGCCCGCGGCGCGCAGCGCTTCCGCTTCCTCGCCGCCGCGCCCGAAGACGAACGGGTCTCCTCCCTTGAGCCGCACGACCTGCTTGCCCTCGTTGGCGAGCCGCACGAGGAGCGCGTTGATCTCCTGCTGACGCGACGACTCGGTGTCGCCGCCGCGCTTGCCGACGTCGTGCAGCTCCGGGCGTCCCGATGCGTCGGGCACGGGAAGGAGCGCGGGATTCGCGAGCGCGTCGAAGACGACGGCGTCGCATGACCCGAGCAGCTCCTGCCCGCGGACGGTGATCAGCCCCGGATCCCCGGGCCCCGCGCCGACGAGATAGACGGTGCCGGCCGCGCGCCTCACGCCGCCGCGTCGGGCTCGGGGCGCAGCGGCGCCGGCTCGACCGGCGGCGTGAAGCGTCCGCCGCGCCGCGAGAGCCCGCGACGGCGCATCAGCAGCCAGATCGTGTATCCGCCGTAGATGACGACCGCCGCGACGTAGGCGGCGACGGCGTAGCTGCCATTGTCCGGCATCATCTCGACACCTCGGCGAGCGACTCGGCGGCGCGCACGAGGTCGCGCTCCAGCGCATAGCGATAGCGCGCGCGCAGCAGGCCGAGGAAGAGCAGCAGGAACGCGCCAAGCGAGGCGAGCAGCGTCACGAGCATCGCGCCGGGGAGCGAGGGCGCGCTCGGCTTCAGCACGATCGGCATCGGATGCAACGTGCGGTAGAGATAGACGCTGAGGTGGATGAAGGGGACGAGCAGCAGCGAGAGGATGCCGAGCACCGCCGAGTAGGTGGCACGCGTGCCGGGATCCTCGATCGCGCCGCGCAGCAGCAGGTAGCCGAGGACGATGAACCAGAGGAAGAGCGTGGACGTGAGGCGCGCGTCCCAGGTCCACCACGTCCCCCAGATGGGCTTCCCCCAGATCGGCCCCGTGACGAGCACCGCCGTCATGAAGACGAGACCGACTTCGGCCGCGCTCTCCGCCAGGCGGTCGAGCCGCGGATCGCGCAGCCACAGGTAGAGGCCCGACGCGACGGCGAGGAGGCCGAAGCCGACGTAGAGCGCGATGAACGCGGAGGGCACATGCACGTAGAAGATCTTCTGCGCCAGCCCCTGCCGGAGCTCCACCGGCGTGAACCAGATCGCCCGCACCATCACCCCGGCGACGGCGAGGATGCCGGCGGTGAGCAGGAGGTCGGGAGAGCGGCGTTGCGGCATGGGAGAATTCTAGGGGAATGCTTGCTCGTTGGACACTCCAACGAGCAAGGGAAACGCTGCCTGCAGCGAGAAACGAGCAGGTGAACGAGGAAGCCTGAACGAGCAAGACGAGCAAGGAGGCAACGTTGCTTTCCTTGCTCGTTTCGCTCGTTGCTCGTTTCTCGTTTACCTGCTCGTTCTCTGGTTGCAGGGTAGGTCTCGTCGCTCGTTCCTGGCGGGGATCACTCTTCGGCCACCACTCCATACAGCACCGCGCACCCCACGACGAACACCAGGTCATATGCCCCGAGCATCTTGATCCAGCCGATGACGTCATGGGCGGGGCGGCCGGAGAGGAGGCGGGCGGTGGCCTGGGCGGCGGCGGTGACGATCGGGACGAAGAAGGGGAGCGCGAGGACCGGCAGCAGCAGCTCCGAGGCTCGGACGCTGACCGTCATCGCCCCGAAGAGCGTGCCGACGGCGACGAGGCCGATCGCGGCGAGGATCGCGATCGCGAAGAGGGGGAGGATCGCGTGGCGTGCGTCGAGGTTGTAGACGAGGAGCGCGGCGGGGATCGACACCGCCTGGACGATCAGGACGAGGGCGAGGTTGCCTAACGCCTTGCCGATGAAGATCGACTCGCGGCGCACCGGCGCGCCGAGCAGCCCGTCGATGGCGCGCTCCTCCTGCTCGACGCCGAAGGCGCGGTGGAGGCCGAGCAGCCCGGAGAAGGTGAAGATGACCCAGAGCAGTCCGGGGGCGAGGTCGACGGCGCCGACCGCGGTCGGGTCCCAGGCGAAGTTGAAGATGACGATCGCGAGGAGCGAGAGCGCGAGCGCCGAGACGAGCGCCGTGCGCGTGCGCAGCTCGACGACGATGTCCTTGCCCGCGATCGCGAGCGCGGCGCGAACCAGTCCCGGGGGCGCATGAGCCGGGCGGGGTACGCTCACGACGCGAGGAGCGCCCGGTAGCGCGCCGTGAAGGCGTCGGGCTCGCCGACGGCGATGCGCGGCTCGTGGAGCGCGATCGCGCCGCGATGGATGACCGCGACGTGGGTCGCGAGCGCCAGGCCCTCGCGGGCGTCGTGGGTCACGAGGAGGACCGCCGCGCCCTCGCGCGCGAGCTCGCCGATGACGGCGGCGAGCGTCGCCGCGCCGGCGTCGTCGAGTCCAGTGAAGGGCTCGTCGAGCAGCAGGACGCGCGGCGCGTGCACCAGCGCCCGGGCGGCGGTGACACGCTGCTGCATCCCGCGAGAGAGCGCCCGCACCGGCGTGTCGGCGCGGTCGGCGATCGCGAGTCGCTCGAGGGCACGGAACGCGGTCGCGGCCGGATCGGGGACGCCGTGCATGGTCGCCGCGAAGCGGACGTTCTCGAGCGCCGTCAGCGCGGGATAGAGCATCGTCTGATGCGAGATGACGCCGACGAGGGCGCGCGCGCCGGGGGTGCGGGCCGCATGCCCCGCGATCGCCGCCGATCCGTCGCTCGGCCGGAGGAGCCCGCCGAGGAGGCGGAGGAGGGTCGTCTTCCCGGCGCCGTTAGGCCCGAAGAGCGCCAGGCACTCGCCGGGCGCGATCACGAGATCGATGCCGCTCACCACGCGCCGGCCGCCGAAGGCGCGAACGAGGCCCCGCGCTTCGACGAGCGCATCCGACGACGGCGCGGGGGGAGCGTGCATGCGCCAAGCTTAGCGAGGGCAGCTGCCAGCGACCAGCGGCCGGGTGCCGCGGAGATGCGGGGGAAAAACGAAACGGCCCGCAGCGTCGCGGGCCGTTTCCTATCGATCTGGCCGCCGGCAGCTTGCAGCCGGCAGCTCGCGTCAATCGACGAACGTGAACAGGTGCTCGAGCTTCGTGAGGAGGAGCAGGTAGCGCACCTGCTGCGGCGCCTTCACG
Source organism: Gemmatimonadaceae bacterium (assembly GCA_036262535.1). Lineage (GTDB taxonomy): Bacteria > Gemmatimonadota > Gemmatimonadetes > Gemmatimonadales > Gemmatimonadaceae > JABFXC01. The sequence goes on from DATAIS010000242.1 coordinate 4,802, forward strand.
ATCTTCATCCTGATACCGAGCTCGCTCGCCTTCTTCTGCACCACGACGAGGATCCCGAGCCCGCTTGCGTCCATCTCCACCGTGCGCGACATGTCGAGACCGAACTCGGTCACCTGCTGCGCGGCGGCGCGATCGAGATAGCTCATCGCGTCCCGGCGGAACGCGGCGCGCGTGTCGGCGACGAGCCGCTCCGGCGCCTGGATCGTCGCCTCGACCGGCGAGGCATCGATCTGCTTCTTCTCTTCACCCCCCGCGACGAGGCGGAGGTGCCCACGGTTGGGCTGTCCCGCCATCCGTCCCGGACCAGCCGGGGGCAGGAGGGACGGCGAATGCTGCTGTGCTTCGGATCGGATGTGCCGACGGCTCACCTTCGGCAACCGGACGATCTCCATAAGAGACTCCTGGCTTTGCGGCCCCGCCTCGCGACGGGTGTGCTATTATCGGGTGACTTGCGGTGGACTCCAGTTGTGCCCTGCTGTGCTGCTTTGTGCCCCCTCCTAAAGCGAGGCTCGTGCCAGAGCGTTTTGACGTCCTAACTCGTTACTACAGGACATCTTACGTTTCACTGTAGGGATTCGTGACAGCGCGTGGGAGGGGTCTAATGCGGTAATCGTGGCGTTGCGAGAATGGTCGGCTGTCAAGAAAGGCGACACTAAAGGAAGAGACCGCCATTCCGACCGAACGCTACAATATCCGTTGAATCCTGTCCAGTCCTTTCGCACTATCCGCAATCCCTCCCGCCCAGATCGCACCACCGATGGCCGACATCGACGTCCTCCTGCACGAGAACCGGAAGTTCCAGCCCCCCGCCGGCTTCCGTCGCAACGCCCACATCTCCAGCCGCGAGCTCTACGACTACGCCGCGCGCGACCCCAACGGCTTCTGGGACGGGATGGCGCGCGACCTGGACTGGATCCGCCCCTGGCACACGGTCCTCGACTGGAAGCCGCCGCACGCGCAGTGGTTCGTCGGCGGACAGCTCAACGCCGCCGTCAACTGCGTCGACCGTCACGCACTCGGTGCGCGGCGCAACAAGGCGGCGCTCATCTGGGAGGGCGAGCCCGGTGACCGGCGAACCCTCACCTACTGGGACCTCTACGTCGAGGTCTCGCGCTTCGCGAACGTGCTCGAGTCGTTCGGGGTGAAGAAGGGGGATCGCGTCGCGATCTACCTCCCGCTCATCCCCGAGGCGGCGATCGCGATGCTCGCGTGCGCGCGTGTCGGTGCGATCCACTCCGTCGTCTTCGGCGGCTTCTCGCCCGAATCGCTGCGCGACCGCATCAACGACGCGAAGGCGAAGCTCCTCATCACCGCCGACGCCGGCTATCGCCGCGGCCAGGTCGTGCCGCTCAAGCGCAACGCCGACCGCGCCCTCGAGGAATGCCCGACGATCGAGAACGTCATCGTCGTCCAGCGGCGACCGGGCTCGCTCGGCGACGAGGCATTCGCGCAGGTCCAGGAGGGACGCGACCACTGGTGGCACCGGCTCATGCAGCGCGCGCCCATCCGCCACACGCCGGCGGTGATGGAGTCGGAGGACGTGCTCTACATCCTCTACACGTCGGGCACGACCGGTAAGCCCAAGGGCATCGTCCACACCACCGGCGGCTATCTCACGGGCGTCGCCACCACCACCAAGTTCGTCTTCGACCTCAAGGACGACGACGTCTTCTGGTGCACCGCGGACGTCGGCTGGGTCACCGGCCACTCCTATCTCGTCTACGGCCCGCTCGCGAATGGCGCGACCTGCGTCATGTACGAGGGCGCGCCCGACTGGCCCGACAAGGACCGCTTCTGGGACATCTGCGAGCGCTACGGGGTCACGATCCTCTACACCGCCCCGACCGCGATCCGCGCGTTCATGAAGTGGGGCGACCAGTATCCCGCGAAGCACGATCTCTCGCAGCTCCGCCTCCTCGGCTCCGTCGGCGAGCCGATCAACCCCGAGGCGTGGGTGTGGTATCAGGAGCAGATCGGTGGCGGCCGCTGCCCCGTCGTCGATACGTGGTGGCAGACCGAGACGGGCGCGATCGTCATCTCGCCCCTCCCCGGCGTCACCGAGACGAAGCCAGGCAGCGCGACGATCCCCCTCCCCGGCTATTCCGCGGCGCTGCTCGACTCCGCCGGGAATGAGATCGAGAAGGGCGGCGGGCTGCTCGCGCTCACCAGGCCGTGGCCGTCGATGCTGCGCACCATCTGGGGCGACGACGCGCGCTACGTGCAGACCTACTTCTCGAAGTGGCCCGACCGGCCCGACCTCTACTTCCCCGGCGACGGCGCGAAGCGCGACGACGACGGCTACTACTGGATCCTCGGCCGCGTCGACGACGTGCTCAACGTCGCCGGCCACCGCATCGGCACCATGGAAGTCGAGTCTGCGCTCGTCGAGCACCCGGCGGTCGCCGAGGCGGCGGTGGTCGGACGCGCGCACGACCTGAAGGGCCAGGCGCTCGCCGCCTTCGTCACGCTGCGCGAGGGGCGTCACGCCAACCCCGACCTCCGCGACGAGCTGCGCGAGTTCGTGGCCGACAAGATCGGCGCCATCGCGCGCCCCGACGACATCCTCTTCAGCGCCGACCTGCCGAAGACCCGCTCCGGCAAGATCATGCGCCGCCTCCTCCGCGACATCGCCGAGGGCCGCGCGTTAGGCGACACGACCACGCTCGCTGATCCGGGCGTCGTCGCGAAGCTCAAGGAGCAGTACGAAGCCCAGGAGTCCTGAAACTGCAACGAGCGGGTGAACGGCCGGGCAAGAGGCAACGAGCAGTGAACGAGAAACGAGCCACGAGCAAGGCTACCTACAACGAGGAGACGCCGTCGCTCTTGCTCGTGGCAGGTAGCCTTCCTGGTTGCTCGTAGCTCGTTCCCTGCTCGTTGCCGCATTGCCCGGCAGTACTCGTCGCTCGTTGGAGTAGCAACGGAAACTTTCCCCACCCGCACCCGTACTGTCCGCCATGGAACTGCCCATCATCGCCGTCAACTTCCTCTACGCGATCCTCGGCGTCGTGCTGATGTACGCGAGCTATCGCGTCATCGACATGCTCACGCCCGGTGTGGACTTCCGCGTCGAGCTGAAGAACGGGAACGTCGCCGTCGCGATCTTCATCGGCGCGCTGTTCATCGCCATCGCGATGGTCATCGGGGGGGCACTGAACTGAGCGCGCCGCGAGGGTTGACGGGCGCGCTCGTTCTCGCGCTGACGGCGTCCGTCGCCGGCGCGCAGGCGCCGGTCGTCGCACCCGCGGACCGGACCCTCGCCGACACCGCCGCCCTCGTCGAGCCGCGGAGCACGGTGCGCCGCACCCTCGCCCGCGCCGATCGCGAGCGCCAGCGCCGCCGCGACGAGTCCCGCTACGACGAGCACTTCAAGAAGTACACGAAGCGATTCTTCGGACCGGAGTTCGACTGGCGGTACTTCAAGGCGCAGGGTCTGGCCGAGAGCGAGCTCAATGCGAACGCGCGCAGCTATGTCGGCGCGCGCGGCATCATGCAGCTGATGCCCTCGACGTACGCCGCGATCGCGACGAAGCGTCCCGAGCTGAAGCAGATCGACGACCCGGAGTCGAACATCGCCGCGGGGCTGATGCACGATCGCTACCTCTGGACGCGATGGCAGAAGAAGTCGGTGGGCGAGGGAGAGCGCCACCGCTTCATGTTCGGCAGCTACAACGCGGGCGAAGGGCCGATCATCCGCGCCGTCAGCGCGGCGCGCCTCGCGCGCCTGCACGACGCCCAGTGGGCGAGCGTCGAGCAGGTCGCGCCGAAGATCGAGCGCTGGCGCTATCGGGAAACGCTCGGGTACGTGCGGAAGATCGACACGACCTACGCCCGGCTGCGCAAGTCACGGTGAGCGCCACTCCTCGGCGCTCTGTCGACCGGCATGCCCCGTGCGTAGATTGACCGCATGTTCGGTTGGCTCTTTCCCGAGACGGTCTTCGGCCGCAAGCTCTCCGAGAACGCCGAGCGCCGGCTGCGCCTCGCGCAGGCGCGCGCCGAGGAGTCGGTGATCCGCGCGCACGTCGACAACGCCCTGATGTTCGTCGACACGCTCGCCGAGGACCTCAGCTTCGACCGCGCGATCGACACGTACATCCGGGTGATGGGCATCCCCGAACCCCTCGCCAGCGTCGTCGCGACGCGCACGCTCGTCGTACTGGGCCAGGACCTGGTCCCGTACCGGCGCCGCGCGCGGGACGATGCACGCGTGGAAGAGCCGGTGCGGCCGGCGCTGCGCATCGCAAGGGGAAGCTAGTACGCAACGTCGGCTCTTAGCTGTTAGCTGTTAGCGTCCAGCAACTGCGGCACGATCGGCGATAGGAACCGCGGTCGGATAACGCGCCGTTCCACGCCGTTGCTGAACGCGAAAAGCTAACAGCCCCGTCCCGCCACTACGCCGCTTCCCCGCCGACAGGATCCGCCTCTAGCCGAAGCTCTCGATAGTCGAGCACTGCGAGTACGAGCAGCACAAGAGAGAGGAGCGCCGACACCACGCACCACTGGCAGATCGCGTCGATCACGAACAGCTCCAGGTACGTCAGCCACGCCGAGAACAGCGCTCCCCAGCCGGTGAGCGCGAGCAGGACGAGCGAGACGCCACGGGAGTCGGCCCAGCGGTCGGTGCTGCCGGCGATCGTCACCGCGAGCACCGCGAGGTAGTAGCCCACTCCCCACGCGGCGACGGGGAGGCCGAGGAAGGTCGCCCAGCGGCTCGTCTGCACCGTCTCGCAGGAGCCGATCGAGCAGGTGATCTGCCCGATGACGCCGAGCTTGTAGAGCGTGAGGTAGAGCGCGATGAAGAGTCCGGCGAGCGCGACGAGCGCCGCCATCATCCGCTTCGTCATCGCGTCGGTCCGACTCCCCGCGCCGGCGTCGCGTTAGGCGTCGCGTGAGGCGTCGCGTGAGGCGCCGCGCCGCCGCCCGCCGCGGCGCGGATCTCGTTCACGTTGCGCATGAACTCGTCGATTCCCATCGTGCCGGGGAGGACACGCGCCCCCGCCGTGGCACCGCGCACGCCGATGATGAACGTCGGCGTCGAGCCGATCCGCCGCCGGTCGGCCTCGGCGCGGTTGGCCGCGATCCGCGACTGGTAACGGTTCTCGTCGTAGCACTGCTCGAAGCGCGCCTCGTCGAGCCCGACCTCGCGCGCGAGGCGTGTGAAGACGCCCTTGGGACGACCGGTCGCCTCGCCGTTCCACTGGTCCTGGCTGTCGAAGAGCCGGTCGTGCATCTCCCAGAAGCGGCCCTGCTCGTCGGCACAGGCCGCGGCGTTCGACGCCGCCCAGGTGTTGCGGTGGATCGGCAGCGGGAAGTCGTAGAAGCGATAGCTCGCCTGGCCCGTCTCGACGAGTCGCTTGCGGACGTCCGGCTCCGTCAGCGTCGCGAACTGCGCGCACGCCGGACACTCGAAATCGGCGAACTCGATGATCTGGAGGGGCGCGGCCGAGTCGCCGAGGAGGTAGCCGCGCGCCTGCGCCGGATCGCCGACCAGGTCCACCTCGCGCACCTGCTTCGGCTTCGTCGCGATGTACGCGAGGAGCCCGAGCCCGACGACCGCGATGCCGATCAACGCCGCCCAGAACCCGCGCTTCGGGCGGCGGGTCTGGCTCACCACTCCTTGTCGTCGTCCTCTTCGGGCTTCCACTCGCTCGGCTCCCATTTGGTGTCTTCCGGGTTCTTCTTCGCGTCGGAGACGATGCGCCGGTTCTCGGCGATCTCCGGGGTATCGTAGGTCGCGCGCACTTCGTAGTGAAACAGCTCGCTCCGCACCTCGCCGATGAGCCGCGTCAGCTCGTGCGCGTTCCTGAGGAGTGCACTTTGCGCCTGCAGCTCGCGGATGCGATCCGCCAGCGCGAGGAGCATCGCCTCGAGGTTCCGCGCTCGTCCGTCGTCGTATGTCTGCTCTTTCTCGGACATGCTGCCTTCCGGCACTTCTGTGCGGCTCGGGTGACGCTGGCAGGCGCGCGGCGCCCGCGGCTCGATAATCTAGCGCCTTGACCAGCGACTCGCCCGCGGCGACCATTCGCCCCCGTGGACGCTGACCTCCTCCGCGTACCGGTGGGCCCTGGCGCGATGCACGTCGCCCGCTACGGTCACGGCGGACGCGCCATCCTGCTCATTCACGGCCTCGGCACGTCGAGCTTCCTCTGGCGCGGGGTGGCGCCGGAGCTCGCGTCCGCGAACCTGACCTCCCTCGCCATCGACCTCTTCGGCCATGGCGAGTCGGACCGCCCGTACGACGGGGACTTCGGCATCGCCGCGCAGGCCGGTTACGTGGATCTCGCGCTGACCGCGCTCCGCATCCCGCGCGCGACGCTCGTCGGCTGCGACCTCGGCGCCGCGGTCGCGATGCGCCTCGCCGTGACGCGCCCGGAGCGCGTCGAGCGGCTCGCGCTCATCAGCCCCTACCACCCGAACGACATCCCCGGCGACGACGTGAAGCTCGTCCAGCGCGCCGTCCGCCGCGCCCCCCTCCGCCAGCAGCGCGGAGTGATGGGCGCGACGCCGATCCTGCGCCCGCTCCTCGAGGCGAGCGTGGACAACCCCGAGGCGATGCCGGAGCGACTCGTCGCCCGCTACCTCGCGCCATACGTCGGACGCGACGGCCTCGAACAGCTGCTCACCATCGTGCGGTCGATCCGCGACGACGACCTGTCCGAGGAGGACCTGCGCGCGATTCGCGCGCCGACGGTGATCGTCGCCGGGGACCGCGACCGCTTCCTCGACATGGTCACCGCCGAGCGGCTCGCCGGCACGATCCCGGAAGCCCGGCTGGAGCGCATCCCCGGTGCGGGGCGGCTCATCCCCGAGGAGGCGACGGACGAGCTCCTGTCGCTCCTGCTCGCGTTCGTCGAGGGTGGATGACGCGCCCGCGCCACGGCACGATTCGCGCGATCATTCACAGCGTCGCGGTGTAGCAATGCGTAACCGAAAGGCAAGCCGGACTCGGGGCCGGCAGCCCCCTTCCCGGCACCGTTAGCTTTCGGGATTCCCACAACTGACAGTACATGGCCAAACCAAGACAGAACCGTCCCCAGCGTCCGGCGACCCCGACTCCGTTCGAGGAGTCCCGCGACGAGCTCTTCCAGCACATCATGCAGTGCGGTGTCGTCGGCTCCGGCCCGGACGACCAGAAGTCGTGGTTCGACGAGACGATGCAGTACCTGCGCGACCGCTATCCCGAGCTGAGCGCGGAGGAGCTGACCCAGCTCCGGACGCTCGGCGAGCGCTTCTCGCAGCCCCCGAAGGCCCGGCAGCAGACCACGGCTGCCTGACGGACACCGCGTGAAGCCTTACCGCTCCGGAGCTCTGGTCCGGGGCGGTTTTTTTTTCGATTTGACGTTGCCCTGCGGCGCCTCAGCGCCAGCCGGGCGTCGCGCGCCTAACGACGAGCCCGACGCGCGCCCCTCCCCCGAGGCCGACCTCGATCGCGGGGACGATCGATCCGCGCTGGGCGAGCTCGAGGCCGGCGACGAGCGCCAGCCATGCACGTCCTCGCTCCCCGCGGTGAGCGAGCCACGAAACCCCACCGCCGAAGTAGGCCCCACGCTTCGACTGGAGGAACGGGTCGAGGAGGAAGCGCCCGACGAGGTCGCCCCGCGCCGACGGCTCGACCTCCCCCGCGTCGCGCACCGCCCCACCACCCGCGGTGACGTGCAGTCGTGCGTAGGTGCCGAGCGGAATCGCCCCGCCGAGCGATGCATCGAGCCGCGGCACCGCGGCGGAGGTCGCGTCGAGCCTCGCGACGATCACCGGCCGGGGGCGGTTCTGCGCGACGGCCGCGATCGGTGCGCCGAGGAGGAGAGCGGCGGCAGTGGTCGCGAGGATGCGGCCGGCCGTCATGCGCGCGCCCGCGCGCGGGCGCGCCAGAGCATCAGGGTGTAGTCCGCGATCGCCCACAGCGAGAGCAGCCCGACGGCGACGACGAGCGGCCGCACCAGCGCCGGCGCGAGCGGCGCCGCGAGCAGCACCAGGAGCTGCACGGTGGTCACGATCTTCCCCGCCCAGCGCGCCTTGAACTTGACCGCCTGGAGCGAGGGCATCGCCCGCGCGACGAGGAATCCGGTCGCGGTCGCGAGATCGCGCGCGAGCATGATGAAGTACTCGCCGGTCGTCAGCGCGCCCTGCAGCAGGTACGTGACGAGCGCCACAAAGACGAAGACGCGGTCGGTGATCGGATCGAGCAGCGCGCCCCACGTCGACGTCGTGTGCCGGTGCCTCGCGATCCACCCATCGAGGAAATCCGACGCGCCCGCCGCGACGATCAGCGAGGCCTGCACCCTGGGATCGCGCGTGAAGGGAAAGGCGATCGCGAGCAGGAGGCGCGAGAGCGAGAGGGCATTCGGGAGGGAAAGGACATCGCTGCGCTGCATGCCCGCCAAAATAAGCAACGAGCGAGGGAAACGCTGCGGGCAACGAGGAACGAGCAGGTGAACCAGGAACAAGCGACGAGCAAGACGAGCAAGGAAACCAACGTTGCCTCCCTGCTCGTTTTGCTCGTTGCTCGCAGCTCGTTTACCTGCTCGTTTCTCGTTGCCCGGCAGTTCTCGTTTCTCGTCGCCCTGCATTGCCGCATGGCGGGATGCGTCCTACCTTCCGATCCCATGCCCAACGTCGTCGAGCTCCTGCGCAACGTCGCCATCTTTCGCGATCTCGACAGCGGCGAGCTCGCGCGCGTGTCGGAAGTCTGTCGCGAGCAGACCTTCGCCTCCGGCGAGTACGTCTTCCGCGAGGGGGAGGCGGGGAACCGGCTCTACCTGATCGTCGAGGGGGAGGTCCGCATCTCGCGCCAGGTACCGGGGAGCGGCGAGGAGGCGCTGGCGGTGCTCAAGCCGGGCGCGCTCTTCGGCGAGATGGCAGTCTTCGACCGCAGCGAGCGCTCCACCGACGCGATCTCGCACGGCGGCACGAAGGTCATCACCATCAGCCGCTCGGACTTCGAGATCCTGCTCGACTTCAACCGCGACATCGCGTACAAGGTGCTCTGGGCCGTGGTGCGGCTGCTCTCGCAGCGGCTCCGCTCGACCAACGACTCGCTGAAGTCGTTCCTCGCGATGTCGATGTTCTGACGGGGTGTGAGCGACGCTCCGTTCACCCACCTCACGGCGGACTTCACCGGCGTCGATCCCGCGAAGCTCCGCGACGCGGCGCTGATCTCGGGACTCGTCGTCGCGGCGGCCGGCGCCGTGGGCCTCGCGCCCGCGGGGGCGCCGGTGGTGCGCGAGCTGCCTGACGGCGTCGTCGTCGGCTCGCTCATGCTCCAGGGGTGTCACGTCATCGCGCACAGCGTTCCCGCGCGCGGCCTCGTCCTGCTCGACATCCTCGCGACGGCGCAGCACGACGTGCGGCGGGCGCTCGACGTCTTCACGCGGCGACTCGCGGCTCGCGAGGTGCGGAGCGACGTGCGCACGCGCGGATGATCGCCGACGCGCTCCCCCTCCTTCACGTCCTCGTCTCCGCCGTCATCCTCGCGTGGGATGTGTGGATGATGGGGCGCATCAGCCGCTCCCGCTCCGCGCCGCGCAATTTCGTCGGTCTGACCGGGCTCGCCGGCCTGCTCGTCCTGCCGGGCGCGGTCGTCGCCGTCGCGACCGCGTCGCTCCTCTACGGCCGCGCGCTCTCCACCGTCGCCTGGCTCTGGGCGCTCGCGCTGGTGCTCTTCGCCGTCCAGGCATGGTGGGCGGCGCTGCGCGGACTCGTCCCCGCCGCGCTCGCGGTACCGATCGCGATCTACGACACGCTCATCGCCATCGCGGCGGTCGTCGAGTACATGGTCTTCCTCGGACTGCAGCCGGCGGAGCCGCTGGTGGCGGTGCTCGCCGCGCAGTCGGGCGCGCTCGCGGTCCTCACGTCTCCCGAGGCACTGCGGAGCGCTGGCCTCTTCTTCGTCCCCGTGCTCGCCCCCGCGTTCCCCGGCCGCTACCGCGCGAGCCCCACGATCCGGCTCGCCATCGCCACGCTCGCCGCGACGTGGGCCGGCTTCATGGTCGTGAAGCTCTGGCCCGCGGCCGCGGCGGTCCACAGCTACGAGAGCTACGCGACCTCGCGCCTCCGCGAGCGGCCGGGTGACGACTTCGCGATCGGAGTGAAGATCTTCCCGCGCCTCGACGACGCGCCGCCGCCGATCGCCGTGCGCGAGGATCTCGCCGTCGTCGACACCATCGTCGCCGGCGTCATCGCCGTCACCATCGAGCCCGAGGGCGCGACGCGTGCCTCGCTCGAGGCGCTCGCGCGCGTGCTCGATACGACGCGCAGCGACAGCACGCTCCTCGTCGTGACGTTAGGCGCCGACCGCCGCCGCCTCACGCCCGGGCAGCGCGCGCCGCTCGACGTCGGCCGCCGCGTCGCCGCGGCGCGGGCCGTGGCACGGCGACTCCGCCCCGACTACATGCTCCCGATCGGCGAGCCGTACGGCGCGGCCGCGCGCGTCTACGGCCGGCTCTCCGTCGAGGGCTGGTCCGACTATCTCGCGCGCGCGAGCGCGGCGATCCACCAGGCCAGCCCGCGCACGCGCGTCAGCTACGCCGCCGCCCGCTACGACGCCCTCGACAGCGCGCTCTTCGCCTGGGCGGCCGCCCCCGGCTCGCCGATCGACGTCCTCGGCTTCGCCATCGCCCCCTCCGACCAGGGCGCGCGCGGCCTCGACGCCGACATGTTCGCCGCCGACCGCTTCATGCGCGCGACGCGCTCGACGAAGGAGCACTGGGTGTGGTCCGCGAGCTCCTTCCCCGTCGCGCACGGCGAGGTGAGTCAGGACCGCGCGCTCTGGGGCGCGCTCGCCTGGGCGACGAGCCGCAGCGCGATCCGCGGCCTCATCGTCGCCGAAGCCGGCGACTACGACACCACGATCGGCCTCCGCGCCTCCTCCCGCCGCCTCCGCCCCGCCACCGCCAGCATCGCTCGCGCGATCAGGGCGCTGCGCGAGAATCCCTGACCGCGCGAACTGCCGCTCGGGCTGGCCTGTACGACGAAGGTTCATCCGGAT
>DATAIS010000243.1:0-8232 GCA_036262535.1 Gemmatimonadaceae bacterium
TTGGCCCGATAGATCCTCTCGAATGCCCCGCGATCGCCCGTCGCCGCGAGTGCGACGTCGGGATCGACCAGAACGGCCGGATTCGTCTTGGAGCTATTGGTCTGCTGCAGGGCCAGGGTCGCCATCCGGTCCAAATCTGACGTTCACAGGGTCAGATGCCCGAACCGGCGTGAAGGTTTGAAGCGGGTTCGGGAGACCTACGCGGGCCCGAAGACGCCGGCAAGGCGGCCAGCTAGCTGCCAGTCACGAAGATCACCGCCCCGAGGAGCCGGCCGGGCTGGAACTCCCTTCGCGGGAGATCGCTCGCGAGAGCGTGGAGCCCCGCGAGGCCGCCGGCTGCCGCACGGGTGAGCGCGCGCTCGCGCCCGATCCCCAGGCCGCCACTCGACGCCGCCCGCAGTGCGTCGGCAGAGCCGGCGAGGACGCTGCGCCGCGATCGGGGCAGTGTCGCGACCGACGCGGCGGCGCGGGAGAGGGTTCGCCGCCCGGCGGCGATACCTGCATCGGTGGCACCGGCAAGGCGGGCAGCGTCGTCGGCGGCGATCCAGTCGAGGATCGCGACGAGCGCGGAAGAAGCCACGCACGCTGCCTCCACGTCCATTCCGCCAGCGAGCTCGGTGGCGCGCGCGACTAGCCCGGGCTGCTCGCCGGTCGTCCCCTCGATGGACGCGACGAGAACGGGTGAGCCAGCTCGATCGACGGCGGCCAGCCACCCAGGAACGGGCGCCCACACCGTCGCCACGAAGAGATCGTCGCCGATCGCGCCAGCCCGCCCCCAACCGGAGACGACCTGCATGGCCGTCGCGCCCGCCGCGGCCGGGGCGGCCGCCGGACGCCCGCACCCGACCGTGCCTAACGCCGAGCTCATGACGTCGCCAAGCGGAGTCCGCGCCGCTTCGAGCTTGGCGCGGAGACGCTCCCGCATCCGCAGCAGCGACTCCGCGCGAGCGGGAGCTGGCATCGTGCGGACGATTACGCGCTCGTGGAGCGAGCCGGGGCGGGCCGCGCGCCCGACGCGCTGCTCGAGGCGCGCCGGTGTCCACGGCTGGTCGAGATGCACGACCACGCTCGCGTCCTGCAGGTCGAGACCCTCGCTGAGGATGTCGGTGGTCAGCAGGCAGTCGATGCGAGTGGTGGCGGCGGGCGGCCCCGCGCCAAGCGCCCGTGGCGCGAACCGCCGCAACGCGTCGCGCCGGGAGATTCGTCCGCCGGCGACGATGGCGCCGCGCGCGGTGAGCATCGCCATCCCGGGGACGCGTCGCAGCAGCGACCAGTAGGCGTTCGCCGACTCGGCGAACTGAGTGAAGGCGAGGACCTTCTCGCCTGGATGAGCATGCAGAAGCGCCTGGAGCGCTTCGGCCCGTGCCGCATCGGGCGACGGTCGCGTGCGAGAGTGCCGGAGAAGCCCGCGCACCGCCTCGACGTGCCGAATGAGATGCTCGCGCAGCCCAGGGAAGGCGTCGCTCGCCACCGCCTGCGAGACCACCAGGCCTGGCAGTGCGAGCTGCTGCGCGTCCTCACTCAGCGTCCAGAGGGCGAGGTCGCGGCGCGAGAGATGCCTGCCGGCGGAGAGCGCATCAGCCAGCGCCTCCCCGTCGGCGATGCGGTGACGGAGCGATGCGCGCAGCGCGCCATCGCTCGAGCTCCACCGCCTCAGAAGTCCGAGCGTCATCAATGCGTGGGCGACGCCACCGTCCGACGGCGGCACGGCGGGGGGCAGCGCAGCGATCCGCTCGGCAATCTCTCCGTCGTCATGGTCGAGCGGCAGTTCCAGGGGACCGTCGATACGCGGCACGTCCGTCGTGAGATCGCCAGTGGTGCGGACGACGCAGCGCGAGAGCGTGGCGTCATCGAGCACGTCGGCACGCGCGCCGAGGAAGAGTGCGAGCAGGGCGAGCAGGTCCCCGGAGCCGTTGTGGATGGGAGTCGCCGTGAGGAGAAGGACGCGCGCGTTCGCCGTGAGCTGCGAGAGAGCAGCGTAGCGACGCGTCGCCGGATTGCGTACGTGATGCGCCTCGTCGACGACCACCAGGTCGACATCGCGATCGGGGGGCATCGACGCCGAGCGCGAAAGCGATTCGATCGAGACGAATGGCAGCGGCGTCGCGGACCGTGCCATCGCACGCAGCCACGCATCGCGCAGCGCCGCCGGCGCGACGACGAGGGGTCTGGCATGGCGTCGCGCGACCGCGAGCGCGACGAAGGTCTTGCCGCTTCCCACGTCGTCGGCGAGCAGCGCACCACCGAAGTCCTCGAGCGAACGAACGATGCGCGCGATCGCGATCCGCTGGCGCGGCCAGAGCGTGATGTCGCCGAGTGGCGTCATGTCGGCGTCGTCTGGCAGGAGCAGCGCGGCGATCGCCGCGCGCGCCTCCTCGCCACGGACCGAGCGCACGGCGCGACTCAGCGATGCGTCCACTCCACGAGTGGAGCGACGTCGCTCGCCCGCAGGTGGAAGGCGCGAACCGATGCGTCGAGCAGGAGGTCGAGCGGCGGCACGTCTCCCTCCATTGCTCGCATCGCGAGCGGCGCGAGGAGCGCGCGGGCGCGAACCCAGTCGCGAGGGATCGGCAGCAGCGCCATCGTCCAACCGAGGAAGCGCCTGTAACCGCCGCGCGCAGGCTCGGCGAGCAGTGCGAGCCATGCCGCGATCAGTGGGGAATTGAGAAGCACGGTGAGCGCGAGCGCGTCGTCACAGCTCGGCGCGCGTGCGACATAGCAGCTGTTCAAGGCGAGGGTGGCGTCGTCGGCCGCGAGGCACGCCGCACGTGGAACGCGTCCGACGTCGGCCCAGACGACGCGCGGTGCGCCGGGAAGTGCGCCTTCCACGCGGAACAGGGACCACCAGTGGCGGGAAGCTCGCGCATCGGAGCGCGCGGCGAGCGCACGGCGATGAGGTGCGAGATGACGCAGCGCACCCTGCGGGAGCCCTTCGAGCGGCGCACCCTCGTCGTCGTGCGTCCACACGATCCGCTCCGTGGGGCTTACGCGCCACGGCGTGAGGGTCTCTCCACGTACGATCGGCCGCAGGACGTCTCGCTCGACGTGGGTGGTTTCTCCAGCGATGACGAACGCCTCGTTGCATCCGCACTTGATGCCGAGCCGCGGCCGGCCGAAGGGCGTCGCGGCGAGGGGAATTCCGCGCGCCCGCAGCCGGTCGAAGCCGCCGCGGACGGGTCCGGGCGCGACGATCCACGGGCTCCCGTCGGTGTCGTCGAGTGGAAGCGTCGCACGGGGGATGGACCAGCGCAGCGACTCGTGGCGGTGGCGAAGCACGCACTCCACGGTGCCTCCGCCGTCGTCGCTGCGAGCGACGAGGAGCGACGGGTAGACCGCCGCGTCGAACGCGACCGCCGACTCCGACCAGTCGTCGATGAGCCTTGGAGGCGCGCGGCGGACGAGCAGGCGGCGAACCCCTCCGCCGGCCAGCGAGCGCCAGAGCTTCGCCGGAAGGAGCAGCGCGAGCGTGCCCGTCGGACGGAGCAACTGCGTCGCACGCTCGACGAAGAGCGCCGCGAGATCGATCTGCGCCGCGAAGCCGCGACGCACTCCCGCTCCCTCCGCGCCGGCCTCCCATGACGCGTGGCGAAAAACCTCGAAGTCCCGGCGGAGGCGGTCGCGGGAACGCTCGGGGATGTTGTGCAGCCGGACCCACGGTGGGTTGCCGATCGCGACGTCGAAACCGCCGCGCGCCGCGACGTCGGGAAAGGCGGCGCCCCACGAGAAGGGCATCGCCGCGCCGCGCCGCACTGCCTCGCGAAGCTCCCGGAGCGCACGCACCCTGCCGCGAAGAACGGTCGCGGATGGAGAAGCCGTCTCCGCGCGGCCGCCGAAGAGGTCGCGCGAGCGCGCGGCGACGACGCGCTCGCGACGTTGATGGTTCGCCGCCGCGATCGACGCGTCGAGCTCGCGCAGCAACGCGCAGCGCTGGTTGCGATCGAGCTCGGCGCCGAGCACCTGCTTCCGGCGGCCAGTTGCGCGCGCATAGCGGAGGCGGAGCGCCTCGACCTTCCTGCCGTCGCCGCGGGGCGCGTCGTGCAGTCCCATCCCCGAGAGCGAGTCGCCGACGCGGATGTTGTGGTCGAGATTGGGAAGGGGCGGCACCTCGAGCGGATCGTCGCGCTCCTCGTCGATCAGAGCCGCGAGCCAGAGCCGCAGCTCGCAGAGCCAGACCGCGGTCGGGTTGCTATCCACGCCGAAGATCGAACGGGCGAGCGTCTCGCGACGGAGGGTCGAGGGATCGCCCGGGGCGCCGCAACGCGCCCGGAGATCGGCGACACGCTCGAGGGCATGGACGAGGAACGCTCCAGATCCACACGCGGGGTCGACGAGGCGCAGCGCGCTGAGCGCGGATGCAGCGCGTGCGCGATCGCCGACGTCGGCCTCGCCGCCCGCGACGAGCGTGCGCGCGGCTTCATCCCGCATTCCCTGCGACGCGATGTACGACACCAGTGCCTCCGACGTCGCCTCGGCGACGATCTGGTGTGGCGTGTAGAAGGCGCCGCTGGTGCGACGCTCGCGCGACGCCATCAGTGTCTCGAAGGCGCGGCCGAGCATCTCCGGATCGACGGCTGCCTCGGAGAGTCCCACCGCCTGCTCGCGCGTCGTGAGGCGGTAGCGCGACAGCAGGTCATCGACGACAGGCGTCAGCGCCTCGTCGGGGAAGCGCGTCGCCCGCCAGCGGCGCTCGAGCGGCGAACGCGTGAAGAGCCCGCCGTTGAGGTAGGGCAGGCGGCCAAACGCTCGCGCGCGAGCAGCGCGCGCCGACGGCGGTGTGTTCAGCGTCCCGAAGAAGAGGGGATCGATCACCCGGCGATGGATCTCGCCGCCGCTGGCGATCGCGTCGGCGAAGCGATTCGCGAGGAAGTCGCGGTCGCCGTCGAGCCATCCCTTCGCCTCGAGGAAGGCGAGGAAGACGAGCCGCGACGTTGCGAGCAGCGCCAGGGTACGGCGGTCGTCGTCGGCGATGCGGCGCGGCAGCGTGTCCGCTGCACCGTCCACGATCGACGAGAGCGTGCGATAGAACCGACGTGTCAGCGCCTCGCGCCCCAGCACCTCGAGCCAGCGCGCATGCCTTAGCGTGTCCGATCCGTCCACCGCGGCAGCGAGCGCGCAGAGCGTCTCGGCGTCGCTGTCCATCACTCGTGCGCGGTCGAGGAGCAGGAGAGCGACGCGCGGCGTGGCCCGGTCGGCGTTCCAGGTCGCGATCGCGCGCGCCGCGCCCGAAGCGTCTTCCGCGACGAGCAACCACAGAAGCTGCGGCGCATGGCGGGCGAGCGCGGACGCCGTGGAGCGAACGACGTCGCGGAGCGGGGCGCGGGCGTGAAGAAGAAGCGCGCGCGTCGCCCCGCGGCCGCCGATCACCGCCGCCCCGGCAACTCCTTCGGTCAGGCCGAGAGCCGCAAGGGCGGATGCGTCGAGGGGAAGCGGTGCGGCGTCGAACGCCACCGCCGCCGCGATCGCCGCCAGCGACGCACGACCGGGCTCGGCCGCGAGCAGCGTTGCGGCAGCGCGCAGAGAGAGCACGCCGCAACGTGACGCGAAGCTGCCCCGCGATGGTTACCAACCTAACGCGCCGGCCGTCGAAAGCCTGCACGCCGCGCCACCACCCCCATGGAGACCCGACAATGAATCGCCTCGCCCGCCTTGTCATCGTGCTCGCCGCCGCGACGATCCACCCGACCGTTGCCGCGGCGCAGTCTCTCCCCTTCCGCGCCGGCCAGTGGGGCGCGGAGTTCCAGTCGGGCGATCTCACGACGGCGGGCGTCATGCGCTTCATGACCCCAGCCACGGCGCTCGTCCTCGACGTCGGCATCATCGATGTCGGGGCAGAGACGAACCAAAACGTCGGTGGCGACTCGGACAAGAATTCGCTCAGCCTCCTCAACGCGCGCCTCGGATTGCGGAGCTATCGCCCGCTCGCGAACCGCGTCGCTGGCTTCTGGACCGCGGGACTCGAGGTCGCGCGCGCGAGCGAGGAGCAGACCATTCCCGGGATCTTCGGACCCGAGACGGTCAAGCAGACCGAGAAGCACTATGGCGTCTTCGGCCAGCTCGGCGCGGACTACCACGTCACGAACAACCTCGCGGTCGGCATGGCGTTCGACGTCACCTATGCCAGGATCAGCGGCAAACAGGAGTCGACGAACAGCAACGTGGACATCACCGGCCATCGATTCACGGCGACATTCACCCCGGTGCGCGTCTCGCTCTTCTTCTGAGCCGGCCGTTTCCCCGCGAGCGCGGCGCCGTCAGGCGCCGCGCTTCGTCGTTTCAGCTCGCGCGCGCGACGTAGCGCCGTCCCTTCCAGGACACGTGCCGGCCACGCGCGAGCGCGCCGGCGATGATGTAGAGGAGGACCAGCGCGCCGAGGGGATATGCGAGGGCGTGGAGCACGGCGACGCCGGCGCGGCGATAGACCACGCCCCATCCCGCGAGCGTCGCAGCGATCGCGATCCAGGCTCCGATGACGACAGGAGCAGCGACGGCGACGACGCCGATCGCGTCGAGCAGCAGCAGCACGAGCGGCAGCAGCTGAAAGAGCGGGAAGACGAGAAGCAGGAGTGGAAAGAGCCAGCGCAGCGGCGCGAACGGTGGCAGCGCGTCGACACCGCCGGCGAAGACGTTCTTGCGCCAGCCGCCGACGATCTCGCCGAGCGACGCGTACATCCGCGTCGAGAGCTGGCGGATGCCGAGGATCAGGGCGGGCCGGAGTCCGGCGCGAAACATTCGCTGCGCGAGCATCAGGTCCTCGGCGACGCAGTCGCGCACCGCCGCGTGGCCGCCGACGCGGTCATAGGCGGCCCTGGTGACGCCGATGCACTGTCCCGCCGCGATCTTGTCCCAGACGAAGCGGCTCGAGTTGACCGACTCCGTTCCGCCATACCGGATGCTCAACATCGCGAACACCTGCACCTGGAGGAGCCGCTCCCAGAACGTCTCCATCTCCTGGCGGCCGGCGACACTCAGCAGGTCGAGCGCGCGCTCGCGCATCGCGTTCACGAGGCGCGGCACGAGGTCGGGTGCGTGACGCGTGTCGGCGTCGACGAAGAGCAGGAGCTCGCCGCGGGCGACGCGCGCGCCGGTGTGGCATGCCCAGGGCTTTCCGAACCACCCGGCGGGGAGGGGTGGCGGCGAGACGACGCGAACGCGCTCGTCGCCGGCGGCGATCGCGGCCGCGATCGCGCCCGTGGCGTCGCTCGAGTGGTCGTCGACGACGATCACCTCGACCGCGGGATATGTCGTCCCGAGGATCGAGCGCACGCAGCCTTCGATGTTGCGCGCCTCGTCGCGTGCGGGAAGGATCACGCTGATGGACGGCGCATCGCTCGGCGCGAGCGGCGAGACGTCGTCGAGCGACCGCGAATGACGCGCGCGCCAGAACGCGAAAAGCGGCGTGAGGATCCAGGGGAGCGCGAGCGCGACGCCCCCCGCGAACCTGCCCACCTCGGCCATCAGTCCGCGACGACCGCGGCGGGAGTGCGCGCCGGCGCGCGGCCGAGCACCGTCGCCACCGACATCGTGCCGGTCACGTTCGCGGTCGTGCGGAACATGTCGGGAATGACGTCGATGCCGAGCAGCAGGCCGATCGCCGCTTCGGGGACGCCGACGGCGGCGAGGATCGGCACGATGACGAGCACCGACCCGCCGGGGATGCCGGGAATGCTGAACGTCGTGACGACGGTGGTGAGCGCGATCGTCGCGAGCTGCGTCGGGGACAGCGCGACGCCGTAGACCTGGGCCGCGAAGATCACCGCCACCGCCTGGAAGACGGCGCTCCCGGCACGGAACGCGGCCGCGCCGAGCGGAAGCAGGAAGCCCGTCACCGCCCGCGGGAGTCCGAGCCTGTCGCGCGCACCCTCGATCATCGCCGGCAGCGCGGCGAGCGACGAGCGCGAGCCGAAGGCGACGGCCTGCGCAGGAAAGGCGGCGCGAGCAAAGGTCCCAAGCCCGACGCGCCCCCCGACCACCGCCAGCGGGTAGAGCACGATCAGCGCGAAGAGCGCCGTCAGCGCCGAGACCACGGCGACGTACGTGGCGAGCGCGCCCGCGGCGGCGCTCCCCGTGACGGCGACGATCGGGATCGCCAGCGCGAAGACGCCTAACGGCGCCGCGGCGAGGATCCAGCGCACGAGGAGCAGCATCGTGTCGTTGACGCCCTCGAAGAAGCGCAGCACCACGGCACCACGTTCGCGGGCGACGCGGCCGAGCGCGACGCCGAAGGCGAGCGCG
>DATAIS010000244.1:0-12273 GCA_036262535.1 Gemmatimonadaceae bacterium
CCGGGATCGGGTACTACGTCTATCCCGTCCTCACGCGACTCGCCTACACGGCGCACCTGATCCGCGCCGAACCGGCGCTCCCCTATCCCATGCCGGTGCAGGGCGCCAGCCCGCGGCGGCTCACCGACCAGTGGGGCGCGCCGCGCAGCGGTGGACGCCGTCACCAGGGGATCGACATCTTCGCCCCCTGCGGGACACCGGTGCTGAGCGCCACCGAGGGGATCGTCTTCACCGTCGGCGAGAACGCGCTCGGCG
The DNA here is from genome assembly GCA_036262535.1 of Gemmatimonadaceae bacterium. GTDB lineage: Bacteria > Gemmatimonadota > Gemmatimonadetes > Gemmatimonadales > Gemmatimonadaceae > JABFXC01. Next base: position 256 of record DATAIS010000244.1, read on the forward strand.
GCCAGGTCGTGCGGGTGCTCGGCCCGGGAGGGAACTGGCACTACTACGCGCACCTCAGCCGCTACGGCGACGTCACCCGCGGCGACCGCGTCCAGCCGGGCACGGTGCTCGGCTACGTCGGGCAGACCGGGAACGCGCGCGGGACGCCCTGCCACCTGCACTACGGCGTGTACTCCTGGGGAGGCGGTGCGCAGAATCCCTACCCGATGCTCACCCGCGCCGCGCCCCCACGCGCGGCCGACGGCACGGCGCGTACGCGTTAGGCACGCGGTGTACCTCGTCCAGATCCTGCTCCCGCTCTACGACAACGAGGGCGCCGCGTTCCCCGCGTCGCATTTCCGGGACGTGCGCGACACGCTCATGGCGCGCTTCGGCGGCATGACCGCATACACGCGTGCCCCGGCCGAGGGGCTGTGGCGCGAGGAAGGGGAAGGCACCACGCGCGACGACATCGTCATCTACGAGGTGATGACCGACGCCCTCGAGGATGAATGGTGGCGTCGGTGGCGCGCCGGGCTGGAGGCGCGCTTCAGTCAGGACCGGATCGTGATCCGGGCTATTTCTTCACGACTGCTGTAGCGACACAGCCGAAGCCAAGCGGACGCGCGGCGTCCGCCTTCGCGTAGCCGACCCGCGGCAGGACCTCGCGCGCCGCGACCAGCGCACCCCAGGCGACGATTGCCATGGCCAGTGCGTGCGTCACCGGCATGCGCCACTTCCAGGTCAGCGCCACGAGCCACAGTCCGCCGACCGCGGTCGCTCCGATCGCGCCGAGGAAGCCGAACAGCGGCGTCCCGCAGCGCGATGGGTACGGCCAGACGAGAAGCGCCGCGCTCAGGGCGAGCACGGGGACGAGGCGCACGTACACTCCGAGCTGGCCGCGGCGCTGGGCTTTTCGCTCCACCGCCGCCTTCTCCAGCTCGCGCTTCATCTTCTGCTGTGCGGGCGACGGCTCGGGCGGGAGGCCATTGTACTCGCGCTCGATCTTCCGCAGCTCGGTGTTCCAGTCGATCTCGCCCATCACGCGCGCCGTTGGGGTGAACGTCTCTTGGAGAGAGACTGAGCGAGCGGCGCGATTGGTAACGGCTTCCCGACCCGAACAGACGCCGTGACTCTCTAGGGTAGTGCGGCGAGGCGGGCCACGATGAGCAGGGCCCACTGCGGCCCCCGCCAGCCGCTGCCGCCGTCGTCGTAGCTCTCGCCGAGCGAGTGCGCCCCCGCGCCAGCACCGCCGCCGTCGATCGTGATCGCCTGGACGCCGAGCGCGATGCCGACGTTGGCGTCGGTGCTCGACGCACCGAGCTTCGTCGAGATGCCGAGCACCCGCGCCGCGTCGACCGCGGCGAGCACGATCGGGTCGTTGTCCGGAAGCGCGCCCGCCGGGCGCTCGCCAAGCAACGTGAGCGCCGCCGCGAGGGCCACGTCGCTGTCAGGCCAGCGCGCCTTCTCGTCGGCCACCGCCTTGTCGATGATGCGCCGGACGCGCGCCTCGAGGCTGTCGAGCTGGAGCGACGACTCGGAGCGCAGGTCCAGGTCCATCGTCGCGCGCATCGCGATGGAGTTGACCGAGGTCCCACCCTGGACGACGCCGACGCTGAAGGTCGTCTTCGGTGTCGCCGGCACCTGCAGCTCGGCGATCCCCGCGATCGACCTGCCTAACGCGTGGATGGGGTTCGGCATCCCGAAGTCGCCGTGACTGTGCCCGCCGGGCCCGCTGAACTCGACGCGGAACCGCCGGCTGCCGACGGCGCGGTTGGTGATCCCGTATCCCGTCCCGTCCACCGAGATGAAGTAGTCGGGGCGCGCGGTGCCGTCGCGGAAGATGTGGCGCACTCCGCGGAGATTGCCCTCCCCCTCCTCGCCGAGCGTCCCGACGAATAGGACGTCGCCGCGGGTCCTGACGTTCGCGAGCTGCATCGCGCGCGCGACGGCGAGCACCACCGCGAGCCCGCGGCAGTCGTCGCCGATCCCCGGGCCGCGCATGACCGATCCCTCGCGAGTCACACGCACGTCCGTGCCCTCGGGGAAGACCGTGTCGAGGTGCCCGGAGATCATCACCGTCGGACCGCGTCCCGTCCCCGGGCGCCGGGCGACGACGTTGCCGAGCGAGTCGAGCCTGACGTCGCGGAGTCCGAGCGCCGTGAAGCGGCGGCGGAGCTCCTCCGCGCGCCGCTGCTCCTTGAACGGGGGCGCGGGGATCTCGCAGATCGACGCCTGTTGCTGGAGCGTCCACTCGTTGTCGGAGCGCAGCCGTTCGAGGGCGGCGCGCATGGCGGGGTTGCGCTGGACCGCCGCGGCGTTCTGCGCCGCCAGCGGCGCCGGGAGTGCGACGGCGAGGACGAGGAGGGCGAGGAGTCGGATCATGTCGCACAATGTGGCCGCGTCGACGTCGAACCGGCAACGGCGGATGAGAGAAATCTCATGTGGCCTTCCGGGGGCACGAACAGTCTCGTGAGGTACCTAACGCTCGTCCTCTCGCCCGGCGTCCCGACGTGTCCTCGACATCGACCAGCTCTGCGCGCGACCCTCGGGTGCACCAGCACCCGACGATGGCGGCGCGCTGGCGGCTCGACCAGCGCGACCTCGACCTCGCCTCGTGGCAGTCGGGGCGCGTCATCCGCCTCGGTGCCGCGATCGGCGCCGGCTTCGCGATCCTGCTCCCGCCACTCTTCGGCGTGTCGCGCGGGCGTGTCTGGCAGATCGTCACGCTCATCCTCGGGGCGCTGGCCCTCAACGTCTGGGTGTTTCTCATCGCGCGCCGGCCGCGGGCCTACCGGCCGTGGTACAAGTACATCGTCGCCGCGACCGACGTCCTGCTCGTCACCGGCGCCTACGCCGTCTCGGGGTCGCTCGCGGTGCTGCCGCTGTACATGGTGCCGATCACCACCCACGCCTTCTACCGCGGCGACGCCCTCGCCGCCTACGTCGTGGCGCTCGCGACGCTCGGCGTCATCGGGGGCACGGTGCTGATCTGGGATGGACGGACGCCCACCACCGCGGACCTCGTCTGGCTCGCCGCGGCCCTCGGCGTCCTCGTCGCCACGGCGCTCCTCACCGTGCACATCGCCCGCGACCTGCGCCATCGCATTCGCGCCACGCGCGAGACGCTGCTCCTCGTCGAGCGTGGCGATCTCACCGCACGTGCATCGTCGAGCCGCACCGACGAGCTCGGGCTGCTCGAGCGGAGCCTCAATACCTCGCTCGGCGAAGTCGGAACGCTCGTGCGCAGCGTGCAGCGCGAAGCCGACGAGGTCGCGGCCTTCGCCGAGGAGCTCGCCGCCTCGACGGAGGAGCTCAGCGCGAAGGGCCACGAGTTCGGCGCGATGGCGCTGCACCTCGCACAGCACCTCGACGCGCAGAAGAAGGAGGTCGAGGTCGGGACCACCCACACCGACGACGCTCTCGAGAGCGCGGAGCGCCTGCGCGAGCGCGCCGAGGCGATGGAGAAGGACGCGCGGTCACTGATCGAGAAGGGCGGCGTGAGCCGCGACGCGATCGGCCACGCCGCGGAGACGCTCGTCGCGGTGGGCGCGCGCGTGCGTGAGTCCGCGGCCGCGATCGAGGGGCTCGTCGAAGCGTCCACGCGCATCGGACAGTTCGCCGAGACGCTGACGAAGATCGCCCGCGACACCAACCTGCTCGCGCTCAACGCGGCGATCGAGGCCGCGCGCGCCGGGGAGCACGGCGCCGGGTTCGCCGTCGTCGCGCAGGAGGTGCGCACCCTCGCCGAGGGCAGCGCCCGCGCCGCGCGCGACATCGCCGACACCATGACGACGATACGTGCCAAGGCTGCCGCGGCCGTGAAGGTGATGTCAGAGAACGAGTCGAGGGTGCTCGGCGTCGGTGAGGTCGCCGGCGAGGCGACGGGATCGCTGGGCGAGCTCCTCGAGGGATCGCGAAAGCTCTCGGCGGTCGTGGAGGAAGCGGCCAGCGTCTCGCGCGTCCAGAGCGCGGCGATGGCGCAGCTCGCGACGGTCATGGACCACGTCCACACCGTCGCCGACGACGCGGCGCACCGTGCCGGAGGCGCGGCCGGCGTCGCCCAGGAGCAGCAGGCTGCGCTCGACGCGCTCTCCGAAACGGCGCAGGAGCTGGCGCGCCTCGCCGACCGTCTCCGCCGCTCGTCGAGCAACTTCATCGTCGACGCGACCACTGCCGACGCGACGGCCGAGCCCGCCTCGAGGGCGCCGCAGGGGACGACGCGCGCCGCCTGACGCCTGTCAGTCGATGAGAGCACGCTCATCGACGACGAGGCTTGCGCGTTAGGCAACGGTGGCGTATACATGCCGTGAGCGAGTAGAGCACCGTTGCGATGTAGCTCTGGGCCTATCGCCGACCGCCGATGCGACGTTCAGTCGCCGCGCGGCGGAGAGCCATCCACCAGGGCACCGCAATGCACACAACGATTGCGGGAGCAGTCTCGCTGCTCCCACCATCCGGGTACTTCGTCCATCCCCGCGCGTTCGCGCGGGCCGACGACCGGACCGCTCACTCCATCCGCCCCCTCCTCGACGCCGTCCGTGGCCGCATCCTCGACTACGAGGTCGCGACCGGGATGGACCTGCTCTGCGACGAGCTCGCGTCGCTGCGCCGCACCCTTTCCGCCGAGCGCTGGAAGGCGGTGATCGACGAGTGCCGCGCCAGCGCGCTCCGTGACGTCGTCGGCGATGCCCCGATCTCGCGCCGCGCGGCGATGCGGCCGCGCGGGTACCCGGGCGACGCGGAGACCCTCGACCTCGTGTACGGCGCGGGACAGCTCCCGGCCGGCCTCACGCCGCTCGGCGCCGCACTCTATGGGTACGAGCTCCAGATGACCGCCGCGGTGAGCGTGCGCGCACGCCGCGAGATCCTCGCCGCGCTGATCGACGAGGTCGCGTCCCAGCGGCCCGACGCGCGAATCCTCTCCATCGCCTGCGGCCACGTCCGCGAAGCCGAACGCTCCGAGGCGGTCGCGTCGCGCAGCTTCGCCGCGTTCGACGCGCTGGATCAGGACGCGGAGAGCCTCGCACTCGTCGAGCGCGAGCACGCACCCCGCGGGCTCCGCCCGATCCCGGGCTCGGTGCGGGCGCTCCTCGCGGGGAAGGTCGCACTCTCCGATTACGACCTCGTCTACGCCGCGGGGCTCTACGACTACCTCGAGCGGGACGTCGCGGCGCGCCTCACGGCGACGCTCTTCGCGATGCTACGCCCCGGCGGGCGACTCCTCGTCGCGAACTTCGCCTACGGTGTGCGCGAGACCGCGTACATGGAAGCGTACATGGACTGGCCGCTCATCTACCGCGACGAGTCGGACGTCGACCGCTTCGCGTCGCTGATCGACCCCGCGGCGATCGCTGGGCGGCGGCTCTACCGCGACGCGCCGCGCAACGTGATCTATCTCGAACTTCAGCGCGCCTGACGCGCGCGAGGCTCGAACTTCAGCGCGCCTGAGGCGCGCGAGGCTGGAGCTCCAGCGCGCCTGACGACCGTCAGGCGGCGAGCCGGTGCCCGCAGCTGTCGCAGAAGCGGGCACCGGGAGCCGTCACGGCGGCGCCGCACTGCCGGCAGGCGCCGCCGAGGAACCGGCCGCACTCGGAGCAGTAGGTCGCGTCGGGCTCCGGGCGCGTGCCGTGCTCCGGACAGCGCGCCGCGCGCGTGCGCGCCTTCTCGATCAGCGCTTCCACGTCCGAATCCGGCGGGAGAGTCTCCCCCCCCGACTCGGCACGCATCGCCGCGACCGCCTCGGCGGTGTAGCGCGTCTTGAGCGACGCGTAGTCGGCGTCGGAGAGCTTCCCAGTCGCGCGGTCGAACTCGATCTCGCGCAGCGCATCCACCGCGCGCTCGCGCTTCGACGCGAGCGCTGACTGCGCGGGATAACCGTCGGTTGGCGCCGCCTCGACATCACGGAAGAGCGGCCAGAGCACGAACGCCATCGCCGCGATGGCGAGGACCGTCCCGAGCGCGAGCGCGATCATGCGCCGTCGCGCACCGCGGCGTCGAGCCGCGCCAGCTCGTCGGCGGTCGCGTCGCCCGTGCTCACCCGCGGGACCTGCTGAGCCCCCGGCGAAGTCGCGGCGACTTCGGCGCGGCGACGCCAGCGCCGCAGCAGCACCGCCAGCATCGTTCCGCCAACGGCGAGCACGGCGAAGGGCATGGTCCAGCCGAGGAGGTTGAAGCCGCGCTTGGGAGGAGCCATGAGCACCTTCTCGCCGTATCCATCAGTGAATGCGGCGACGATCTCCTCCGCGGAGTAGCCGCCCTCGACGAGGGCGACGACGTCGCGGTGCATCGCGGGCGACACCTGGCAGGAGAAGTCGGTGGTGCGGCAGGTGAAGATGTCGAGCGTGCACCCGCACTGGCAGCGAAGCTGGCGCTCGACGGCGTCGCGCTCGTCGTTGTCGAGCAACGGCTTCGCGTTGGGCTTCGGCGGGCGGCGCACGCTGCGCGCCGCCTGCTGGTCCATCGGGAAGAGGTTGGACGACGACTGCTCGGGAGCGTCCGTCGTCCCCGCCGGGGCCTGCGCGCCGGCGAGCGATGCGACGCTTCCGGCGGCGAGACCGCCGAGCGCACGCACGAAATCGCGGCGCTTCATTCCGGTGCGCCGACGAGCTCGCGCGCAGGCGCGAGACTCGCCCGGTAGCCGCTCGCCATCCGCTTCCGCTCGGCGGCTGGCCACATGACGATCAGCCCTCCGATGGTCATCAGCAGGCCGCCGATCCACACCCACGGCACGAGCGGGTTGAAGGCGATGCGCAGCTCCGCGGTCTCTCCGCTGCTGATCCCCGCGAGCACGACGTAGACGTCCTGCTTCAGCGTCGAGCGGATCCCGACCTCGGTGGTCGGATTGAAGGTCGGGTTGCCGCGGCTGTCGCGGTATTGCCGGCGCTCGCTCGTGATCAGCCCCTGCGGCTTGCCGTCGCGCGTCGTCACGAGCGCGACGCCTTCGATGTCCCGGTTGAGCGACTCGTAGCGCGAGACCCCCTGGCTGGTGAACGACCAGCGGTGCCCCCACGCGTCGGTCGTCTCGAACTTCTCGCCCGGCTGGAGCGACACCTCGTGCTCGACCTTGAACGCCATCCCCGCGAACGCGGCGAAGAGCACGACGATGCCGAGGTGCACGACGTAGCCGCCATAACGGCGGCGGTTCCGTGCGACGAGCCGCCCCAGTGCGAGGGGCCAGGACTCACCGTGCATCGCGCGCCGCGCCGCCGTCCCCTTGGCGAACTCCTGCGCGATCGTCGCCAGCGTGAAGGCGGCGATGACGTAGGCGACGAGCGCATACGCCTCGCGCATCCCGAGCACGAGAAGGGTCGCGCCGACGAAGAGGCTGAAAGCCGCCGGGCCGCGGAACTGCCGCTTGAGGTTCGCCGCGCTCGTACGCCGCCAGGCGATGAGTGGCCCGACGCCCGTCAGGAAGAGCAGCAGCAGCCCTAACGGCACGTTCACCGCGTTGAAGAAGGGCGGGCCGACGGTGATCTTCGAGCCGCGCACCCACTCGCTGATGATCGGGAAGAGCGTTCCCCACAGCACCGAGAACGCGATCCCGCAGAGCACGAGGTTGTTGTAGAGGAACGCCGCCTCGCGCGACATCATGCTCTCGAGCTGCACCGGCGCCTCGAGGTCGCGCAGCCGCGTCGCGACGAGCCAGCCGCTGATCGCGATGCCGAGCACGAGAAAGCCGAAGAACCAGTTCCCGACCGGGGACTGCGCGAAGGCATGGACGCTCTCGATGATCCCGCTGCGCGTGATGAAGGTGCCGAGGATCGCGAGGAGGAACGTCGAGATCACGAGCACGACGTTCCACTTCCGGAGCATCCCACGCTTCTCCTGGATCATGATCGAGTGCAGGAACGCCGTCCCCGTCAGCCAGGGAAGGAACGACGCGTTCTCGACCGGATCCCACGCCCAGTAGCCGCCCCACCCGAGCTCGACGTAGGCCCACCACATCCCGAGCACGATCCCGACCGTGAGGAAGAGCCATGACACGAGCGACCACCGCCTGACGGCGCCGAGCCACTCGTTGTCGAGCCGCCGCGTCATCAGCGCGCCGATCGCGAAGGCGAAGGGGACGGTCGTCGCGACGTAGCCGAGGTACAGGTTGGGCGGATGGATCGCCATCCCCGGGTTCTGGAGCTGCGGGTTCATCCCCGTGCCGTCGAGGGGCATGAAGGGGAGCCGCGTGTACGGGTTGGCGCCGAGGCAGGTCGTGAGCAGGAAGAAGAGCAGGACCGCGCCGAGCGTGCCGCTCACCCAGGGCATCAGGTCACGCGCGCGATTGCGGTTGGCGAAGACCGCGATCGCGGCGTAGATCGCGAGGACGAGCGTCCAGAAGAGCATCGATCCCGCCTGTCCGCCCCAGAAGGCGGTGAAGACGTAGATCGCCGGCATGTTGCGCGAGGTCGTCGTCGCGACGTAGTCGAGCGAGAAGTCGTGCGACAGCAGTGCAGACCACAGCCCGATCGACGCGAGGAGGACGAGCGCGAACGTCGCGTAGAGGGCGCGCTCTCCGCTCGCGACCAGCTCGGCGCGGCGGAGATGGCCACCGGCGAACGAAACCGTCGTCGCCCAGGCGGCCATCACGAGGGCCACCCAGAGCGACAGCTCGCCGATGAGGATCACGACCGGATCGGGGTCTTCGGGACGTTCGCCGGATGTCCGCCGGGGCCGCCGTCGGGGGCGTTCTCATAGCGCGACGCGCACTTCGCGAGCAGCGTCGTCGCCTGGAAGGTACCGGCCCGGTCGAGTCGCCCCTCGACGACGACATCCACGCCGTCGGTGAAGGTGTCGGGGGCGATGCCGCGGAAGACGACCGGATAGGTCGTCGCGCCGTCGGTGACGCGGAACTCGTAGTGCCGGCCGGAGGGGTCGCGCACGATCGTCCCGGGGACCACGCGGGCGCCGAGCTTGATGCCGGTGTCGTGGAAGGTCGAGTCGCCACCGACCTTCGTCGCGAGCTCGGAGGGGGTGAGATAGTACACGCCCGTCTGCTCGATCGAGCTGGCCATCAGGTAGCCAGCCACGCCGAGGACGAGCGCGCCTCCGATCAGGAATTTGGTCCGAGCCTTCACGTTCGCCATCCCCGCGCCGGCGACGCGTTAGGCGGCGGCCGGTCGCTCAGTCAGCTCGCGTGCCGCTGCGCGGCGACGCGTCGCACCCTCGCCATGATCGCGTCCAGCTCGGCCTCGGCGCGCGCGCGCTCCTCGGACGTCCAGACGCCATTGCTCCGATTCAGCTCGCGAACACGCTCAAGCATTTCGTCGATGAGAGCACGCAGCACGAGATTGTTCCGCCGGTTGCCGCCGCTGTTCCGCGCCGGTGGCGCGGACTGCGACTCTGTTGGTGAGCTCATTTCCCTGCGCGTTCGTTGGAAGGACGGCGTCGGCGGACCAACGTCGGCAATATAGGAGTCGGCCAGCCCGTGGCCAACCGACTCGTTATACGCTCAGCGCCTCGTCTGCACCAGCAGCAGACTCGCGGCGCCCGCGCCCGCAGCGTCCCACGCCAGGTCACGGACACTGAAGAGTCCGGTAGCCCGACTATCGTGCATCTCCTTCCCAATACCGACGGCGGCACTGGCGAATGATGCAGACAATAGTAGGGACGACCGGGAGCCTCTCGTCGTGACTTGAGTCACCGAGTATGCCAGACTCTGCGTGAAGGCGGTCATTAGAAAGTGCTTCCACTTGTCGGGACCGAACCAACGATCCCCCGCCCCCGCCTGCAGCAAGGCCGCAACTACTAGGGTTTTGAGCACGACCCTCCCCCCCGGCTATTAGCTGTTCGCTCTTCGCAACTGCTCGCCGATCAGTCGCAGGGCTTGGTCCACCAGCGCCATGTGGCCGGGGGCGTGGATCCAGGAGCTCGCGCCGGACGGGTGTGGGAGCGGAATGAGAAGGGATCGGCCTCCGACATTCTCGATCTCGTGCGCCTTTCCGACGACGTCCGAGAGCACGACCGGTCCCAGAAAGTTCTCGATCGCCAGCTTTCCCACGGGGATGATGACCTTGGGCCGAAGCAGCATGAGCTCACTTTCGAGCCAGCTTCGGCATTGCTCGAGTTCCGCCTTTCCCGGGACGCGATCCCCGCGACCGCTCGGATGTGCGCCGGGGAAGCAGCGTGTCATCGCGGAGATGTAGATCTTCCGGCGCGCCTCCTCCTCGTCGAGCCCGGCACGCGCGAGCCAACGAAAGAGCGTCCTCCCCGCCCGCCCGGAGAACGGCTTCCGGCTCGAGATCTCGACCTTTCCCGGCGCCTGACCGACGAGCATCGCCCTGGGCCGGACGGCGAGCGAGACGATCGGGACGATCGGCTCGGGATGCCCGCACCGGCGACAGTCGGCGAGCGCGGTCCGCAGCTCGTCGAGCGTGCGGTGAGGGGCGGCTACCGGCTCGGACGTGCCCAGTGGAGCGCCGCGTCCACCGCCCGCCGCCACTCGCCCTTCCCCTCGCGCGCCTGCGCCGCGCCCTTGCCGGGCGCGAAGCGCGTGAACCGCCGTCCCTCGATGAACTCGTCCGCCGTTCGCCATACTCCCGCCGCGATCCCCGCCAGTCCTGCCGCGCCGAGCGCGGTCGTCTCCACGATGTCCGGTCGTTCCACGGGAACTCCGAGCACGTCGGCCTGAAACTGCATCAGCCAGTCGTTCGCCGTCGCGCCGCCATCGACCCGCAGCCGTTCGAATCGATGCCCCACGCCAGCCGCCATGAGCGATAGAATGTCGTCCGTCGCGAACGCCATCGCTTCGAGCGCGGCCCGCGCCAGATGTGCTCGCGTCGTCCCGCGGGTGATGCCGACGATGGTCCCCCGTGCCCCGGGCTCCCAGTCCGGTGCGCCGAGTCCCGTCAGCGCCGGAACGAAATACACACCGCCGGTGGAATCGATCCCGCGCGCGAGAGCTTCTGTCTCGTCCGCTACGCGGATGAGACCCAGTCCGTCACGAAGCCACTGCACCGCCGCGCCGGCGATGAAGATCGCGCCCTCGAGCGCGAAGGCTGCGCCGCCCCGCGCGTCGCAGGCGATCGTCGTCAGCAGCCCGCGCGCGCTCTTCGGCCGCCTGGTGCCGGCATGAAGGAGGACGAAGGCGCCGGTGCCGTAGGTGTTCTTTCCTTCGCCGGCACGCCAGCACCCCTGACCGAAGAGCGCGCTCTGCTGGTCGCCGGCGATGCCGCGGATGGGCAGCTCGATGCCTAACGTCCCGGCGCCCGTGGTACCGAAGTCCCCGCTCGACGGCCGCACCTCCGGCAGCATCGCGGCCGGCACGCCGAAGAGCGAGCAGAGCTCCTCGCTCCACGCCCGTCGCTCGATGTCGTAGAGCATCGTCCGCGAGGCGTTGGTCGGATCGGTCGCGTGCACCTTCCCGCCGGTGAGCTGCCAGACGAGCCACGCGTCCACGGTCCCGGCGGCGAGCTCGCCGCGTTTCGCGCGCGCGGCGAGACCATGCTCGCGGATGAGCCATTCGAGCTTGGTGGCGGAAAAGTAGGGGTCGGTGACGAGCCCCGTCGCGCGCTCGATCCGCTCCGCCTCCGGCGCCAGCTCCGCACACCGCGCGGCGGTCCGGCGGTCCTGCCAGACGATGGCCCGCCCGACCGGCTCCCCGCTCTTCCGGTCCCAGATCATCACCGTCTCGCGTTGGTTGGTGATGCCAACCGCGACCGGCTTCACCCGCGACGCCGCGATCGCCTCGCGAGCCGCCTCGATGGTGCGGCCCAACAGGTCGCGCGGGTCGTGCTCGACCCACCCCGGCTGCGGGTAGTGCTGTGGGATCTCGCGATAGGCGCGTGCCAGCACGGTGCCGTCGGCCGCGACGACGAGCGCGCGGCTACCCGTCGTTCCCTGATCGAGCGCGAGCACGGCGGTCATCTGCCTGACGTTCCCTCTCGCCTGAAGTCGTACGGCGGCCGGAAGATACCCCTGTCGGTGATGATCGCCGTCACGAGCGCGGCGGGGGTGACGTCGAACGCGGGATTGTAGACCGCGACGTCGTCCGGAGCTGTGAGCGTGCCGAGTCCGCGTCGGACTTCGTCCGCGCTCCGCTGCTCGATC
>DATAIS010000245.1:0-4459 GCA_036262535.1 Gemmatimonadaceae bacterium
CACCGCGGTGAGATACCCGTTCCGGCTCGTGTCGAGGAGCGGCTTCTTCACCTCCGGACCGTTGGCGAGCGCGTGGACGACGAAGTCGAGGGGCTTCTCGCCGAAGTCCTCGACGAGCCGCTTCGCCATCCCCTCGATCGAGAAGTCGCCCGTGTCCTTGTAGCGCTTGTTCTCGCGGATGTCGGCGGGCGCGTCGGCGACCGTGTCATAGGCGGCGTCGAGCGGGTAGATCTTCTCGAAGCTCATCAGGCCGCCGGACGTTAGGCGGCGCGACTCGTCCATCTTCCCGCGCTCAATGAGGTTGAGGAAGATGTTGAGCGCCGGCGGCCAGGTGCCGACGACGACGCTCGCCCCCGCCTCGGCGAGCGACTTCGCGATCGCGAACCCGAACCCCGCGTCGTCCGCGACGCCGGCGACGAGTGCGCGCCTGCCTGTGAGGTCGATGTTGAGCATGCGCGGTATATGTACGCTCGGGGACAACGCGGCAAGTGGTATCGCACCTCACAGTCACAACGTGCGACAGGCGACTCATCCGTGGCACGGATTATCCCTCCACAATGAAGGTGGAGGTGCACCATGACGAACGTTCTTTATGTGGACGATGACCCGGGATTGAGTCGACTCGTTCACCGCTGGTTCGAGCGACGCGGCATCACCATCGTCACCGCGACCTCCTTCGCTGAAGCGCGCAAGATGCTCAAGGCGCACGACGTCATCGGCGCCTTCATCGACGTCTGGCTCGGCGACGGGACGGGCTTCGACCTCTATGCGTGGATCGCGGAGCACCGGCCGAGGCTGCGTGATCGCGTCGTCTTCATCACCGGCGACATCATCCCTGCCGTCGGTCAGGCGAGCGAAGTCCAGGCGCTCGGCCGCACCGTCATCGGCAAGCCATTCGAGCTCGCCGATCTCGAGAGGCATGTCCGCCGCTGGACCGAGCACCCGCCGCGCCGCAAGTCCGACCAGCGGCCGCACGCCTGAACCCGTTCTCTCGTCGGTCCCTCGTCGACGGGTCTCTCGTTGGTCACTCGTCGACGGGTGACTAGAGTCGAGCGAAGTCTTCGCTTCGCTCGACGACGGGGGACGGGAGTCGGGCGAGGAGCCGATGAGCGACGGGCAACGTGCGAGCGACCCGCATCAGGTAGTCGCTCACTCGTTGTTTCTGCCCGCGGTTGGCTCCGTGACTCGAGACGTGAGGACGAGGGATACCTGAGGCAGGTCGCTCCCTCGTCCCCCGTCTCTCTTCGCAGTATCCCCCGTCTCCCGTTTCCCGTCGCCGAGCGCCAGCAAAGGCTTCGCTCGTCCCCTGATCCCTCGTCCGATGAGCGACGAGCGCCAGCGAAGGCTTCCCTCGTCATCTAGTCCCTCGTCCCGATGAGCGAAGCGCCAGCCGATGCGTGTTTAGTGGCTAGTTTCCTCTCGGAATGAACGAAGACCAGTTGCAGAAGCCGAACGCCGGACCCTCGTTTGCCCGTGGTCTCTGGCGTATCGCGGCGGCGGACGTCTCGGCGGGGAACCGCGTCAGGCTGTTGCGCGACGGACCGGCGACCTTCGAGACGATGATCGACCTCATCGACGCCGCGCGCGAGCGCGTGCTGCTCGAGAGCTACATCCTGCGGTCGGACGAAGTCGGCGAGCGGTTCGCCGCGTCACTCATTGCCGCGGCGAAGCGCGGTGCGAAGGTGTCGGTGCTCTGCGACTGGATCGGCATCCGCGGGACGAGTCGCGCATTCCTCAAGCGGCTCGGCGCGGCGGGCATCGCGTTGCGCGTCTTCTCACCGCCCGGCTTCCGGCGCTGGCTCGGCTTCGTGCCGCGCGATCACCGCAAGCTGCTCGTCGTCGACGGCAGTGTCGGCGTCACCGGCGGCGTCGGCCTCGGGCGGGAGTGGACGACTGGTGTGCTCAAGCGCCGGCGATCGCGCTGGCGCGACACCGCGGTCTGCATCGAAGGTCCTGCCGCGCACGCGATGACGTCGGCGTTCGAGAACATGTGGCGGCGCGCCGAAGGGAAGGAGCGGCGCGGCGGCTACCGCTTCGTGAGCCGTCGCGCCACGCACACCTACCTCGATCCCGCCACCGCCGAACCGGCGCTCGTCGGCATCGTCGAAGGCGAGCCGGGCCGCCTTCGTGTCGCACGCGCACTCCAGATGCAGGCGGTCGCCGCCGAGCGCGCGATCTGGATCGCGAGCGCGTACTTCGTGCCGAGCTTCGCCGAGATCGAGGCGCTCTGCGGCGCCGCGCGCGACGGCGTGGACGTCCGCGTCCTCGTGCCGAGCCGCGCCGACCATCCGTGGATCCCCTACTTCACCCGCCGCACCTATCGACGCCTGCTCACCAACGGCGTGCGCATCTGGGAATGGCAGGGTGAGATGATGCACGCCAAGACGAGCGTCATGGACGGCCGCTGGATCCGCGTCGGCTCCACCGACTTCAACCCCCTCGGCGTGGCGATCAACTTCGAGCTCGACGCCGTGATCGAGGACCGCACGGTGGGTGCGGAGGCGGAGGCGATGTTCCTTTCCGACCTGGAGCAGTCACGCGAGATCGAGATGCGGCGCGGCAAGCTCTCGGGGCTGGGAGCTGGGAGCTGAATGGGATTGGGAGCGGGGAACTGAAGAGAACTGCAATCGGGAGCTGGACAGGGAGGCTCCGAGAGGGATCGGAATCGGGAGGTGGGAAGGCTGTTTCGAGCAAGCAGTCTTCCCAACCTCCCGTTCCCTGTCCAGACCGGCCCCTTCCGGTCCCGCATCCCCGTTGCACTTTGTTCAGCTCCCAGCTCCCGTTCCCCGAAGAAGATGATGCGTCCCTTCACTCTGCTCGCAGCGCTCACCCTGATCGCCTGTGTCCCGCGTTCCACTCCCCTCGCGCCGCAGCGGTATGACGTCGTCATAACGAACGCGAGGATCTACGACGGGGCGGGGAACCCGTGGTACTACGGCGACGTCGCCGTGAGCGGCGATCGCATCGTCCGCATCGCGCCGCGGGGGGCGCTCGCGTCGGCCCAGGCGCCGCGGAAGATCGACGCCACCGGGCTCGCGCTCGCGCCGGGATTCATCGACGTCCAGGGACAGTCGTACGAGCAGCTCCTCTTCGGGGACGGTCGGCTCGTGAGCAAGGTGTCGCAGGGCGTGACGACGGAGATCCTCGGCGAGGGGACGACGCCCGCGCCGCACACGCCGATCGTCTACTCCGAGATGGGCTGGAGCGACACGACCGCGGCGCGCGCGATCTCGGGGCGCTTTGCGGGCGAGCACGGCTTCGGCAACTGGCTCGATGCGATGGCGGCACACGGCATCTCCGTCAATGTCGGCTCGTTCCTGGGCGCGGCGACGGTTCGCATGTACGCGAAGGGGGAGTCGCAGGGCGCCGCGAACGCCGCCGAGCTCGACTCGATGCGCGCCGTGACGCGCCGCGCGATGGAGGACGGTGCCTTCGGCGTCGGCAGTGCGCTCATCTACCCGCCGGGCGCGTTCATGTCCACCGAGGAGTTGATCGAGACGGCGAAGGCGATGGCGCCTTACGGTGGCCTCTACATCACGCACATGCGCTCCGAGGGCGACCGCCTCCTCGAGGCGACGGCGGAGGCGCTGCGCATCGGACGCGAGGGCGGCGTGCCGGTCGAGATCTTCCATCTCAAGGTCGCCGGGCAGCGCAACTGGGCGAAGGCTCGCCCACTGGTGACGATGATCGACAGCGCGCGGCGCGCGGGGCAGGACGTCGGGGCGACGATGTATCCCTACACCGCCGGCGCGACGTCGCTCGCGTCGTGCACCCCTCCCTGGGCGTCGGCCGACGGGAAGCTCCTCGCTAACCTGGCCGATGCGCCGGTGCGGAAGCGCATCCACGACGAGATGATCGCGGGACGCTCGGACAACAGCGAGTCGCTCTGCGAGCTCGGGACGCCTAACGGGGTGATGGTCGTCGGCTTCCGTGACTCGACGCTCAAGCGCTTCGAGGGGATGCGCCTCGACGAGATCGCGCGCGCGATGTCGCTCGACTGGGCCGACGCGCTGATCGAGCTGACGCTGCGCGAGCGGGCACGGCTCGGCGCGCTCTTCTTCCTCGCCAGCGACGAGAACCTGCGCATGCAGCTGCGCCAGCCGTGGATCATCATCGGCACCGACGCCGACGGGATCGACCCGGACTCGGCGCGCTCGATGACCCATCCCCGCGGCTACGGCACCTACCCCCAGCTCATCGGCCAGCTCTCGCGCGACGAGGGGGTGATGTCCATGGAAGAAGCGATCAGGAAGTCCACCTCCGCCGTCGCCGAGCGCCTCCGAATTCCCAACCGTGGGCTCATTCAGGAAGGCATGATGGCGGACCTCGTGCTTTTCGATCCCGTCGCCATCGCCGACCGCGCGACGTACGTGCGTCCGCACGCGATCGCGGCCGGGGTTCGGAACGTGTTCGTCAACGGCGTCGAGACCTGGCGCGACGGCCGCCATACCGGCGCCAA
>DATAIS010000246.1:0-1688 GCA_036262535.1 Gemmatimonadaceae bacterium
CCCTTCGCGAGCAGCAGGTAGTCCGTTCCCCACCGCGCGGTGAGCTTCGCGACCGCGGTCTGGTCGAGGACGTCGAGGAGGACGATCTCCTTCGGCGCATTCGGCGCGACCGGGCGGTTGGCAGCCTTGACGCGGTTCGCGTACGCCATCGCCTGCGCCCACGTCATCTGCATCCCCTGGTACCGCGTCGAGTCGGCAGGACGGAAGTAGCCGTACTTGAAGAAGTCGGGACGGATCGCGCGGACGAGCTTCGCGCTGTCTCCCTCGTAGAAGCCCTCGACGTAGTCGAGCACCGCGCGCCGGACGGCGGCGTACTGGGTGGTGTCGGGGGAGGACGTCTGCGCGGCCGCGGGAAGCGCGGTCGTCGCAATGAGCAGGGCGAGGAGGAGGATGCGTCGCATGAGAGGGGCCGGTGTCAGAATCGCACCCGCGCCGTGACCATCAGGTTCCGGGGCGCGAGCGGGTAGTAGTACGATTGGACACCATCAGCATACCCTGAGGTTGGAAGGTCGCGGTCGAGCACGTTCCTCACCTGGATTGTCACCGTCTGCCTTCCGAGCCCGAGCGTCACCGCGGCGTCGGCGACGTAGCCGGGCGGCAGGACGGAGCTCGCGTCGCCGGTGTTGGTGAGCATCATCCGCGAGACGTAGCGTCCGTCGAGGTCGAGCGACAGCCAGTGCGTCGCGGTGACGCGGACGCCGTGGTTCGCGGTCAGCTTCGACGTCAGCAGTGGCACGACGTCGCGATAGGTCACGCCGGTGGCCTCGTCGCGGTACTCGGCGATGCGCGCGCCCGTCACGGCGACGTTGCCGTCGATCGCCAGAACCGGGGTGATCTGCCACGCGCCCTCGGCCTCGACGCCGCGGCGGAAGCTGCGCGGGACGTTCTTCCGCAGCGTATAGCCGATGGCGTTGATCTCGCCGATCGGCGCCAGCTCGTCGCGGAAGCTCATGACGAACGCGTTCGCCTCGAGCCTCGCGGTGCTGCCGCGCCAGCTCGCACCGAGCTCGAGGTCGCGCACCGTCTCGGCACGGACGCGGGTGAACGGAAGCAGCGACGACTCCGCGCCCGGATCGATGTTGTCCGCGCCGGCGAGAAGGTCGCCGCGCGTCGGCTCGCGGCCGTTCATCCCGGCGCTGAGGTACGTCGTCACGCTCTCCGCGGCGCGGACGCTGATGCCGACCTTCGGATTCGCGAAGCGCCAACGCGCGCTCGGGCTCGTCGCGATCGAACCGCCGCGTGGCTCGTAGCGGAAACGGGCCTCACGCAGCTGCACATCGCCGAAGAGCGTCGCGATGCCGACGCCGAGCGATCCCTTGGCGAAGAGGCTGCCCTCCGTCTTGTGCCCCGTGTTCGCGTACGGGACACTCCAGGAGACAGCCCCGCGCGGGTTCAGCCAGTGGTCACGCGCGTAGTCGCTCGCGTTGATGCCAACCATCACCATCGAATGGTCGCCACGCCAGCCGAGCGTGCCGACGATGCCACCCCAGCGCGAATGCAGGTTGTAATTGGCGAACCCTGCCGCGTCGCGGATATCGTAGTGCCCGCCGGCGTCGAAGCCGTAGACCGTCGTCGCGACTGTCGTCCGCTCGCTCAGTGTCCGCGTCCAGGCGAGCGAGAGCATCTGCTGGTGGAAGAGGTCGTTCTCCCCCGCGCCGAGCGGGTTCGCGCGGCGATCGCTCCGCAGC
>DATAIS010000247.1:0-3427 GCA_036262535.1 Gemmatimonadaceae bacterium
GAGCGCCACGAGTGCGAGAAGGTTCGGGACGGGGCGGTTGGCGGACATTGGGTCGGGGGGATGGATGTGCGACGCGATAGTAGCGACGCGGGTCGCTACGCGAGTCATCCCTTTTCGGCGGGACCCATCATTCCAGCGTCATCTCGTTCCGACGCCGGACCGCGCGGCACGTCCCCTGCGAGGTACCACCGCATGGCGCTTCGCGAGTTTGCCGACCAGTCGGGCCGCCAGTGGCGGGTGTGGGACGTGACCGAGCAGAACATCCACCCCCGCACCCGTGGCGAGGACTGGATGCGCGACTTCCTCGATGGGTGGCTCACCTTCGAGTCGGTTGACGGCCAGGCCAAGTGCCGCCTGCATCCGATCCCGGCCGGCTGGGAGACCGCCGCCGACGCGCAGCTCGAGCACTGGCTGCACGACGCGGAGCCGGTTCGCGGCGATCGCAGCTCCGGTCCGGTGGGGCGCGGCGCGATCGAGGACGCCGTGCGCGAGTCCGAAACCGTGGCGGCTGGTGGCACGACACCCCCGCGGATGTTCCGCTACCCGGGCGGGCGGCTCTGGACGGTCGGGATCTGGACGACACAGCTGGCCGGGCGTGGCGGCACGACGTCGTCGTCCGTCCTGCGCTTCAACTCGGGCAACCGCTCGCTCGATCTCGCGGACTGGCCGGTGGACTGGCAGGAGTACTCCGACACCCAGCTCGCGGAGCTCCTCTCGCTCAGCTTCCCGCGGCCGGAAGATCAGGCCAACCCGACGCCGTACCGTCGCCGCGCGTCCGACGCCCGCTGACGTGCATTCGCATTGACACTCGCCGGCGCCGCCGGTTGAGTTAGTCATGCGAACCCCTGCCGTTCTCGCGCTCGCGATCGTCGCCTGTGCGCCCGCGCCGACCCCCGCGCCATCGCCGGCGACGGCTCCAGCGCCCGCGGTGCCGGCCGCCGCGGCGCCCGTCGACACCACACCCGCGTTCCCGATCCGCGGCATCGTCGAAGGATTCTACGGCCCGCCTTGGTCGCACCAGGACCGGCTCGACATGCTCGCCTTCATGGGCACCGTCGGGATGAACGCGTACTTCTACGCGCCGAAGGACGATCCATATCACCGTGAGCGCTGGCGCGACCCGTATCCCGCCCAGCAGATCGCGCGCATCGGCGAGCTCGTCGAGACCGGCCGTCGCAACGGTGTGGACGTCTGGTTCGCGATCAGCCCCGGGCTGTCGATGCGCTACTCCGACTCCACCGACTACGCGACGCTGATGCGCAAGCTCGACGCGGTCGCCGCCGTCGGCGTCAGGCACGTCGCGCTCTACGTCGACGACGTCCCGGAGATCCTGGGCAACCCGCAGGACCGCGCGCGCTTCCCGACGCTCGCGCACGCGCACGGCGCGATCATCCGCTCGCTCGCCCGCGACCTCGCCGCGCGCGGGATCGCGCTCTCCGTCGTCCCAACGACCTACACCAACTCCTTCGGCAGCCGCGAGTACCTGCGCATCCTGGGGCAGGAGATCCCGCGCGACATCACGCTCGGCTGGACGGGCACCGACGTCGTTCCCGTCGCGATCACCGCTGCCGACGCGAGGGCGTGGAGCCACATCATGGGACGGAAGCCGCTCGTCTGGGACAACTATCCGGTCAACGACTTCGCGCGCTGGCGGCTCTTCCTCGGGCCGCTCCGCGGCCGGGGCGCCGATCTCGCCACGGTGACGAGCGGGTTCTACTCGAACCCGATGAACGAGGCGCACGCGTCGATGCTCCCGCTCTGGACGATCGCCGACTACCTGCGCTCGCCCAGGACGTACGACCCCGACCGCTCGCTCCAGCGGGCACTCGTCGCGCTCTACGGCGAGCAGGGCGCGCCGGCGATGCGCGCCTTCGTCGACGTCTACGGCGACGACTGGCCGACGCCGAGCCCGATCGAGCCGCTCTTCGTCGCCAGCGACCGCGTCGAGATCGGCCGCGCCGAGCGCGCGGTGCGCGAGATGACCGATGCGTTAGGCACGATACGCGAGCTGGCGAAGGCCGACTCGGCGCGGTGGGCGCCGCTCGTCCGCGAGCTGGCGCCCTTCGCCGACTCCGCGGGGTCGCGCCTCGCCGACGCCTACTCGGATACGATGTACGTCGCCGACGGCGAGGGAATCCTGCGCTACCGGCGCGAGCTCGAGCGCGTCACCGCCGAGCGCATGCGCCGGCCGCCCACGCTCGACGGCGATCATCGCGAGTGGGCGTCGCTCGCCTGGCGCCGCCTCTTCGCCCGGGGCGACCGGCCGCTCGACGCGCGCGCCGCCTTCGCCGCCGACGACTCGACTCTCTATGTGGCTGTCTCTGTCGCCGACGCGAACGTGACCGTCTTCGGCGGCGACTCGGTGAGCCAGGGGGACAACGTCGCGATCGTGCTCGGCGGCCCAGACGGGGCGCCGAGGATGACGGGGGACGACGTCATCCTCTTCGCGACGCCGACCGCCGGCGGACGGATGGCGGCGGTGCAGGGGAGGACGCTCGCGCTGACGCCCTTCTTCCAGGACATCATCGTCGCGCGCGAGGGATACGCCTTCCCGGAGTTCCTGCTCACGAACTTCACCGACACTGCGGCGTCGCGCGGCCGCGACGTCGCGGCGCGGGCGCGAATAGCGGCGACCCGCGACGCGCGCGGCTACCGGATCGAGCTCGCGATCCCGCGCGCCGCGGTCGCGACGACGGCCGTCGACGGACGGGCGACGGCGCGTATCGCGCTGCTGGTCAGCGACGCCCGGCCGGCGCCGCGGCGGACGGCGTCGTTAGGCTACCGCAACTATCCGGCGAACCCGGCGACCTACACCGAGGTCGTTCTTCCCTAGCCGGGGGGCCTAACGGGGCGCGTCGGCCGGAGCCTCGCCGCGCATGCGGGCGAGCGCCTCGCGGGCGAGGCGGCGCTGGGCGTCGAGCGACGGGTCCGCCTCCTTCCACATGTCGAGGAAGCGCGAGTAGGCGGCGATCGCCTTGTCGCGGTCGCCGAGCTTCTCGTAGAGCTGCCCGCGGGCGAGGAAGCTGCGCGCCCAGAGCGGCCACGCCGGGTCGAAGTTCTGGTTGCGGTTGAGGCGCATGGGCTCCATCACCTCGTAATAGGCGACGGCCCGCTGTGGCTCGCCGAGCGCGGCCCAGACCTCCGCGCGCGCGAACCAGCGCGTCCCGTTCAGGTTGCCCGTGCTGGCGCGCGTCGAGTCGGGATCGGGAAAGCTCCGCGCGAGGCGCGTCGCCGTCGCGCGGTCGCCACGCGCGATCGCCTCGAGGGCGTCGAGCTCGGTGATCGGGAGCTGGCCGCCCCACCAGCGGCGCGTGATGTCGGCGTAGCGGGAGTCGCGCGTCGCGAGGAAGACGACGTAGGGCACCGCGCTCGACATCTGGCGCGCCTGCCTGCCTAACGGGTCGGGCCAGCGGTCGAGCGTCGTGAA
>DATAIS010000248.1:0-3692 GCA_036262535.1 Gemmatimonadaceae bacterium
GCCTTCAAGCCGATCACGCACGCCGTCGAGGCGCGCGAGCAGGCGCTCCAGCAGGCGATCGACCAGGCGAAGCGTGACCGCGAGGAGGCGGCGCGCATCCTCGCCCAGCATCGCGAGCAGCTCGAGGGCGCGCGTGCGGAGGGTCAGCGGATGATCGCCGAGGGTCGCGCGATGGGTGAGAAGCTCCGCGCCGAGATGCTCGAGGAGACGCGCGGGCAGCAGCAGGAGCTGCTCGAGCGCGCGCGGCGCGAGATCGACGCCGAGCGCGATCGCGCCATCGCCGAACTTCGCTCGGAAGCAGTAGATCTCGCCATCGCCGGCGCCAGCCGCGTCATCGAGAAGAACCTCGACGACCAGACCAACCGCAAGCTCGTCGAGAGCTACCTCGGCAGCGTCGGACGGCGCAGCAACTGATGCGCGAGACCACCATCGCCCGCAACTACGCCGAGGCCTTCCTCGCCCTCGCGAAGAAGGCGAAGGATCCGGCGGGGTGGGGGAAGATGCTCGGCGACGTCGCCAACGCGGTGCGCGACGACGTCACCCTCGTGCGATTCCTCGAGTCGCCCAAGGTCAGCTCCGAGCAGAAGCAGGAGATCCTCGGGCGCGCGCTGCAGGATCGCGCGCCGCGCCTGCTCGTGAAGTTCCTGCAGACGCTGGTGCGCAACCGGCGCCAGATGCTGATCCCGGCGATCTCGACGGAGTACTGGGCGCTGCTCGACGAGACCGAGGGACGCGTCCACGCCGAGGTCACCGTCGCGAAGGCGGCCGACGACGCCGAGACGCGCGCCATCGCCGCGGCGCTCAAGAAGGCGGTAGGGAAGGACGTCGTGCCGCACGTGCGGGTGGACCCGGCGATCCTCGGCGGGATCGTCGTCAAGATCGGCGACACGGTGATGGACGGCTCCATCCGCCGCCGGCTCTCCACTCTTCGCCGGCGGCTGCTCTACGGCCAGAGCTGATGGTTGCGTGTTAGAATGAGCGGGTCGCCTGAGACGGCGGCCCGCTTCGTTTTTCCCGAACCTTCGCACCACGCTCGGAGCCATGCTCCTCCTCGGCGCTTTACTGGTCGCAGTACAGCAGGACACTTTCGTCACGAAGCCCGACGGGCGTCCGCCGAGCACGGCGGGTCAGCGCGCGAACTACACGATCACGGCGACGCTCGACGAGGAGCGGCAGCGGATCGTCGCCGAGGGGCGGCTGGTGTACGTCAACAACTCGCCGGACACGCTGCGCGAGATGTACGTGCATCAGTACCTCAACGCGTTCCGTCCCGGGTCGAGGTGGAGCGCGGAGGACGCGCGCGAGGGGCGCGTCCGCTTCCAGAACCTGCGCGAACCCGACTACGGCTACGAGCGCTTCACCCGCGCGCCGGTGGTGGACGGGCGCGACAGCGTCCGCGTCGAGTATCCCAACGCGCCGGACAGCACCGTCGCGCGCTTCGCGCTTCCGCGTCCACTCTCCCCGCGCGAGACGCTGACGGTCAGCTTCGCCTGGGAGGCGCGGGTGGCGGCGGTGCCGCGTCGCAACGGGCGGCGCGGGCGGCACTGGGACCTGGCGCAGTGGTTCCCGAAGGTCGCGGTCTACGACAACGGCGGCTGGGAGCCTAACGTCTTCCTCCCTCGTGGGGAGCTCTACGGCGAGTTCGGCACCTTCGACGTCACGCTGATCGTGCGCCAGGACCAGGTGATTGGCGCGACGGGCGTCGTCGTCGAGGGCGATCCAGGGTGGGACCGGGCGAAGCGCTTCGGGCAGCCGTGGCAGCCGAATTTCGCGCGCTACCGGCCGCCGCCGCGCGAGCCGGCTGTGGTACCGAACGGTTTCAAGGCAGTGCGGTTCTACGCCGAGGACGTGCATCATTTTGGATGGTCGGTGGACCCGGATTACCGCTACGAGGGCGGCTTTCACGTCAGCCGGCGGCGTCCGGGCGCCCTGCCTGCGCTTCCGGACCGCGAAGTCTTCTGGGACACCCTCGCCGTCAACGTCCTCTATCGCCCAGGCGACGAGGCCGCCTGGGGCAACGGGATAGTGTTGGGCAGGACGAAGATCGCGCTCGAGTGGCTGGAGACGATCTACGGCCCCTTCGCCTGGCCGCAGCTCACCAACCTTCATCGGCTCGAGAGCGGCGGCACCGAGTTTCCCATGCTCGTGATGAACGGGTCGCCTTCGCAGGGGCTGATCCTCCACGAGGCGGGACATCAGTACTCGTACGGCATCCTCGCCAACAACGAGTGGCGCTCGGGATGGATGGACGAGGGGCTGAGCGACTACCAGACGGCGTGGGCGCAGGGGCTCGTCGCGCAGGACCGCCCTGCGCGCGGTGGGCGCGACAGCGTCACACGCCGGACAGGCTACCGCGGCTTCGTGCCGCGCGCGAGCTACGCCGACGCCTCGCAGATGGCGCAGCATCGCTACGTGCTGCTCGGCGTCGCGCAGCCGCTCGCAACGCCCGCCTGGGGCTTCAGCGAGTTCGGCGTCTACAACAACATGATCTACGGGCGCGGCGAGCTGATGTTCGGGGCGCTGCGCGACGCGGTGGGCGACAGCAGCTTTGCGCGCTTCCTCCACGAGTACTACGGCGACTGGCGGCTCGGCCACGTCGACGAGCGGGCCCTCGGCGCCACGGCGGAGCGCGCCGCGGGACGGCCGTTAGGCTGGTTCTTCGGCCAGTGGCTGCACGAGACCGGGCTCGTCGACTATGCCCTGCGCGACGTCGACGTCGCGCGCGCCGCCGACGGTAGCTGGGAGACGCGGGCAAGGATCCGCCGCATCGGCGAGTACCGCCATCCGATGCCGGTCGGGGCTTTGACGTCCGGTGGGTGGGTAGTGGTGCGGGGCGAGTGGGAGCCGCGCGAGCAGACGGTGATCATCCGGACAGCCGAGCGGCCGCGCGCCGTCAGGCTCGATCCGTGGCGCACCACCGACGACTGGAACCGGCGCAACGACGTCCGACAGCGGCTCTTCCCCTGGCTGGCGCCGCGGGAGGAGCGGGTCGTCCGGACGGTTGTCGACTGGCCATTCCTCGACCAGAGCAGCCGCGACCGGATCATCGACGCCGAACTGCCGCTGGTGTGGACGAGCCGTGGTGGCGGGACGGTCATCGCGCTCCGCTCGCGGTCGAACTACCAGGGCTGGATCGATCGCGTGGAATCCGGCGTCGGCTACGCGACGAGCAATCGCCGCGACCGCGGGATACCGGGGACCGTCGAGGGAGTGCCATGGAGGTATGATCGCTTCCAGGGGTGGCTCCGCGTCGAGAACCCGACGCTTGGACGACGCGGCCGCC
This sequence comes from Gemmatimonadaceae bacterium, assembly GCA_036262535.1. Classification (GTDB taxonomy): domain Bacteria; phylum Gemmatimonadota; class Gemmatimonadetes; order Gemmatimonadales; family Gemmatimonadaceae; genus JABFXC01. The sequence goes on from DATAIS010000248.1 coordinate 3,284, forward strand.
CTCTCGTCGGCTTCCAATTCGGCGAGTGGGTGCTCGACGGCGTCATCGGCGGCGAGGTCGCGAAGACCTGGGACACGAGCCCCTTCTTCTTCGCGCGCAACCTCACCGGAGCTCGCACCCTCCGGTTTTTCGCGACGGCGCCGACCGACGTCGGCTACCTGCCGGCGCGCTGGGAGTGGGCAGACGTGTTCGAGCTGAGTGGACGCCAGGTGATGCGTAACGCCGCTGCCGGAACGCGGATGTCGCTTGCGATCCACGCCGGTTTCCGATCGCGCGTCGACAGCTCGTCCCGCGCCTATGGCCGGATCGACGCGCGCGTCGAACGCTCGCGCTTCCGCGCCGACAGCCTCTTCGGGCTCAGGCTCGGCGCCTTCGCGAGCACGAGCACCCGCCGCACGCCGCTCCAGCG
>DATAIS010000249.1:0-5875 GCA_036262535.1 Gemmatimonadaceae bacterium
CACGGTATGCACCTCCTCCGGCGTCATCACCACCGGGAGACGCTTCGGCCGCTTCGCCGGCGCGACGTCCTCGAGCCTCCCGAGGTCGATGCCGAGGACGTCGGCATAGAGGAACTTGAGCGCGGCACGCGCCTGGTTCTGGGTCGAGGCACTGACGTCACCCTCGATCGCGAGCGCGGTCAGGAACTCGCGCAGCTCCGCGGCGCCAAGGTCGCGCGGGTGCCGGCGGCGGTGGAAGAGGATGTAGCGCCGCACCCAACCAACGTACGCCTCCTCCGTGCGGCGGCTGTAGTGCCGCAGCCGCAGCTCGGCGCGGAGCTTCGAGACGACGGTGGGGGAAACGGTCGGAGACGGATCGGTCATCCGGTAGACATCGCACCGCGCACCGCGGCAGCGTCACCAGGACGACGCCAGCATCATCGGCAGACATTGCCGACACACCCGCTCTTGGCGATCCTGCATCAGGCCCCGCCGAAGGCGCGGGGAGTGTCGTGTCACCTCATGTACCGCGCGACGTTAGTCGCGATCGTGCGCAGCTCGTCGTCGCTGAGCGGAAGCCGGCGGCGGATCGTCGCCCACGCCTGCAAGGGACGCGGACGGTTGAGCACCGGCGCGTCGGCACCGAAGAGGACGTGGTCCACACCCACCTGACGGATCCGCTTCGTGATCAGCGCGATCGTGGAGTCGGTCTGCGATTCCGTGACGACCGTCGCGAGGTCGACGTAGACGTTCTTCATCCGCGGGTCCTTCCGCTGCGCCGCTTCGGCGAAGACCGCCATCGCATCGTCATGGACGTAGCGCCCCGCGCCCGCCATGTGCGCGATCTGCACGGTGACGTCGGGCGCCATCGGCAGGATGCTGTCGAGGAAGATCTGCGAGTGCTCGCGGCCGTAGGTGCGGTCGAAGGTCCAGAGGTGGACGACGATCGCCATGTGCTTCCCGTTCGCTGCTTTGAAGAACTCGCGGAGCCTGGCGAGGTGCTGCGCATTTCTCACGTCGATCCGGGAGTTGCCGAAGTGGAGCTTCATCCCCTTCACGTTAGGCAGTCGCGAGCAGCGATCGAGCTCGGCGAGCGCGTAGTCGCGGAGCGGGTTGACGCCGCAGAAGGCGACGAGCCGGTTCGGGTACCGGTTGACCTCCTTTACCACCCAGTCGTTCTCGGCGCGCACGTGCGCGTGCTCGCTCGCAGTGTCCGTCTCGGTGCCGTCGCCGAACCAGTAGCCGAGGGAGAGCACGACCCCGCGGCGGATGCCGGCGTCGTCGAGCGCCTGGATCGTGCGGTCGGCGGTGATCGGCTCGGGGAACTCGAGCGGCGGCTTCACCGTCGCGTACTCGAGCGCGATCCGCCAGACACCGCGCGCGTCACGCTTGAGGCCTAACGCGAAATGCATCTCGTCGTCGCTCGAATCGGGCTCGCGGATGACGCCCGAGATGAACGCGGTCGCGGCGTCGACGCCGTAGCTCGTCGGCACGAAGCGGGTGTTCGGCGTGTACGCCTGCACCATCCGCTGGACCGCCGCCTTGCCGCGCGTCCAGTGGTCCTCCCCCTCGCTGACGTCGAGGATCTGCGCGTCCTCGAAGTAGAGCGCGTCGGTCTCGTCGCTCCCCGAGATCCGCTGCCGCTCCTGGAGCACGCGCGCGAGCCCCGGGGGAAGGTTGATCGCTGCCAGCGCCTCCCCCTGCGCGACGTGCTTCACCGCCTCCGGCCCGGCGATGTGCTGGTGATACTCGATCTGGGGCACGATCGCGAATCGCGACGCACTGACCGACGCTCCCGGCCTTGGCGCGGAGTGCCCGTTCCCGGTCGCACACCCACCCGCCCCGATCACGACCACCACCGCCCCCGCCGCGCACCGCATCGCTGCTCCTGCACGCATCGCCCACCTCGCCGAGGTTTGGTGCTGAAATTTCAGCTTGCTCAAATTTCAGCACACGCCCGCGGCTGTCAAGCTCGGAGTATTCCCGCTGGGCTCCGCCGTCGCTCGGGTGGCCTCGACACCCGCCCGCGCGCGCTACTCAGCCGCCGTTTCTTTGATACCGGTCGGGCGAATTGGGTTGCATCGCCGCGCTCGAACTGCCTCGGGCTGGCCTGTACGACAAAGGTTCATCCGGATTCTGCGGATGAAGCGTCGAAGCGTCGGTGTCAGGCTCGTTGAAATCTGGTACAATCGAATTTCAACGAGCCTGACCCCAATCTCCCACACGGGCTGGTGAGTCGAAGCTCGCGTGCCGAAGAGCGGATCCGCAGGATCAGGATGCATCCGCCTCATCCGGCTGAACCTTCGTCGTAATTGCCAGCCCGAGCGGCTGTTCCGCCGTCAGAGCAAAGCAACAGGGTCGCGGTCGATGGAGACGCGCATCTCCTTCGCCGCCGGGACCTCGAATCGCTCGGCGAAGTACCGCAGCACCCGCGTCAGCTCCCCGGGGTGCGCCGACTTGAGCACGAGGTGCCAGCGCCAGCGGTTCTTGATCCGCTCCACCGGGCAGGGAGCGGGGCCGAGCACCGTGAGGCGCGCCGGGTGCTCGCGGAGCAGCGTCTTGAGCCAGTCGATCGCGGCGTCGGCGAGGTCGGCGGTCGCGCGCTCGGTCATGCCGCTGAAGACGATGTTCACGATCCGCACGTTAGGCGGGTAGATCGGCTCCTTGCGCCCATCGAGCTCCTGGCGCATGAAGCCCTCGTAGTCATGCGCCACCGCGCACTTCACCGCATGGTGCGCCGGCAGCCGCGTCTGGATCAGTACCCGCCCGCCCTTGGGGCCACGACCCGCGCGGCCCGCGACCTGGCTCAGGAGCTGGAAGCAGCGCTCCGACGCCCGGAAGTCCGGCAGGTTGATGCCGACGTCCGCGTCCACCACGCCGACCAGCGTCACGTTCGGGAAGTCGAGCCCCTTCGCGATCATCTGCGTGCCGAGGAGGATGTCGACCTCGCCGGCGCCGACGCGGTCGAGGATGTTCGCGTGCGCCCACTTCCCCGTCGTCGTGTCCACGTCCATGCGCGCGATCCGCGCCCCCGGGAAATGCTCGGCGAGGATGCGCTCGACCTGCTGCGTGCCGAGCCCGCGCTGGTTGAGCGTGCGGCCGCCGCACCTCGCGCACTTCTGCCTGACGGGCTCCTGATGCTGGCAGTAGTGGCAGACGAGCCGCTCCGGCGCCCTGTGATAGGTGAGCGAGATCGAGCAGAAGCGGCAGGTGGCGACGTCGCCGCAGTCGTCGCAGATGATGAACGACGCATAGCCGCGGCGATTGAGCAGCAGGATGCTCTGCTCCCCGCGCTCGAGCGTCTCGAAGAGCGCGTCGTAGAGCGCGGGACTCAGGATCCCCTTCGCCGACCCCGCGCGCTGCATCGCGCCCCCTTCGTCCTTCTTCGCGTGGCGCAGGTCCACTACCTCGACGCTCGGCAGACGCCCGCCGCCGACGCGGTCCGGCAGCGAGAGCAGCCGGTACTTCCCGCTCTCCGCGTTGACCCAGCTCTCGACGCTCGGCGTCGCGCTCCCCAGCACGAGGACCGCGCCCTCGAGCTTCGCCCGCATCACCGCCGCCTCGCGCGCGTGATACCGCGGCGACTCACCCTGCTTGTAGCTCCCCTCGTGCTCCTCGTCGACGACGATCGCGCCAAGGTCGGAGAGGGGCGCGAAGATCGCCGACCGCGCGCCGACGGCGATGCGCTTGTCGCCGCGCTTGAGGGCGCGCCACTCGTCGAGCCGCTCGCCGTCGGAGAGCGCGCTGTGGAGGACGGCGATGCGGTTGCCGAAAACGGCGCGGAAGCGGTCCACCGTCTGCGGCGTGAGCGCGATCTCGGGGACGAGCACGATCGCCGAGCGCTGGAGCACGTTCACGACGTGCTCCAGCAGCTTGATATAGACGAGCGTCTTCCCCGAGCCGGTGACGCCGTGCAGCAGGAAGACCTCGCCGGGCGCGCCCGCCTTCAACGCCTCGATGGCCGCGCGCTGCGCCGCCGTCGGCGTCGGTTGATCCCCGCTCTTCACCGCGCGCGATGCGAACGGGTCTCGCGCCACGACCTCGGGGCCGATCGACACGATCCCCTTCTCCGCCAGCGCCGTGATGACCCCGGCGGAGACGCCGAGCTGCTCGACGAGGTGCTCCACCGGCGCCCGCCCGCCTAACGCCTCGAGCAGCTCGTAGACCTCGCGCTGTCTCTTCGCCCGCGCGAAGGTCTGGTCGCGCTCGAGCAGCGAAGGGAGGGACTTCGCCACGGTCGCGATGCGCCGCGTCTTCTCGTGCGGAACCGGCTGCTCCGCGCCGCCGAGCGTCGCGGGAAGCATCGAGCGCAGCACGACGCCAAGCGGCGCGACGTAGTACTCCGAGATCCACTTTCCCAGCTCGAGCAGCGGCGCTCCGAGCGCCGGCTCGGCGTCCGGCACGTCGACGATCGCCTTCGTCTTGACGCCACCCGCCGGAGCCTGCGCCTCGCCGAGACAGATCCCGATCGCTTTCCTGTTCCGGAGCGGCACCACCACCCGCGCCCCGGGCACGAGCGGGTTGCGCGGTGTTCCGTCTACGCGGTAGGTGAAGCTCTGGAAGAGCGGCAGCGGGAGCGCGACGTCGACGAACATTCGCTCAATCTAGCCGCTGGTGCCTTCCCATTTCGGATGGGGAGCTCGGAGCTGGACGAACTGCAACGGGGATGCGGGATCGGAAGGAGCCGAGTAGGAGGTGGACCGGGAGGTGGGAGGTTCACTCGTTGAGGAGGGCGTCCTACCTCCCGATTCCGCTCCCTCTCGGAGCCTCCCTGTCCCGCTCCCGATCGCAGTTCTATTCAGCTCCCCGCTTCGAGCTCCCGCCGGATCGCCGCGACACACCCAGCCCCGGCGCATCGGACAGCGAGATGCTCCCATTCCCGATCCCCACTCCCTGGAACGGGTCGTCGGAGAGCAGCGCCGCCCCGTCGAGATCCGCGCAGTCGAGCAGCGGCGCGAAGTGGGCCGCGGCGGCGATGCCTAACGTCGTCTCGATCATGCAGCCGCACATCACCAGCATCCCGTGCGCACGGGCCGTCGCGATCATCTTCAGCGCCTCGCGCAGGCCGCCGCACTTCGAGAGCTTGATGTTGATCCCGTCCACCACGCCGGCGAGCTTCGGGATGTCCGTCGCCACGATGCACGACTCGTCGGCGACGATCGGCAACGGCGAGCGCTCGCGCACGTACCGCAGCCCTTCCAGGTCGTGCGGCGGCAGCGGCTGCTCGACGAACTCGACGCCGTAGTCCATGCAGATGTCGATCATCCGCAGCGCCTGCTTCGGCGTCCAGGCGGCGTTGGCGTCCACGCGCAGCACCTTCTCCGGCGCGGTGTGACGCACCGTGCGCACGATCTCGTGGTCGCGGTCCGTGCCGAGCTTGATCTTGAGGATCGGGTACTGCGCCGCGTCCTCGACGCGCTGGCGCAGCGTCGCCTCGTCGGGCGCGATCGCGATCGTGAAGCTGGACTGGGGGGCCTTCGCGGGGTCGAGCCCCCAGAGCTTCCAGAGCGGGACGCCGAGCCGCTTCCCCATCAGATCGTGGAGCGCCGCGCTCACCGCGCTCTTCGCCGAGCCGTTGCGGCCGATGGCGCGATTCATCTCGGCCTCGATCGCCTCGAGCGACCAGGCGTCGGCTCCCCCGAGCACGGGGGCCAGCCTGCCTAACGCGGCGACGACTGTCTCCGGCGTCTCGCCGTAGAACCTGCTCGGCGCCGCCTCTCCCCACCCTTCGCCGTCGCCATCCGAGACCCGCACGACCACCGTCCGGTGCTCGCTCGACCCTCCGCGTGCGATGATGAAGGGGTGGGTCGTGTGCACCGTGACGATCTCGTGCGAGAGCTTCATACCTTCGTCGGGGCGAGCCCTGGTCGTCGCGCCAGCCAGGCGGCGCGGTACT
>DATAIS010000250.1:0-4795 GCA_036262535.1 Gemmatimonadaceae bacterium
AGCAGCGTCACCAGCAGCGCCAGGGCGAGGTGGCGTGCCGGCTTCTGGAGCAGCCCCGCGAGCAGGAGGTAGCCGCCGAAGGGGATGAGGAGGTTGTCGGTGCCGCGCAGCGCTACCGCCTCGAGCAGCATCACGATCATCCCGAAGATGAGGCCGATCAGCACCGACTCGAGCCGTCCCGTCGTGGTGAAGAGGAGGAGCGGGATGTGTGTGGCGAGGAACGCGACGGTGAAGAACGCGACCGACCCCTCGAGCGACTTGTGCGAGGCGGGTTCGTCGGTGGCGTAGCGCATCCGCCCATAGTGGACTCCGACCACCGCTGCGACGGCGTCGGCGAGCGCCAGCGTCAGGATCGGGATCCCGAAGAGCACCGGGTCGCCATCAGTCAGCACGTACAGCCCCGTCGCCGCGATCGGGAAATAGAAGTCCCCGCCCGAGCGGCGTTGCACGCCGTGCACGACGCCACCGAGCATCGTCCGGCCTAACGGGGTCCAGCGCAGCAGCGCGAGCACGGCGATCGTCGCGCCGCCGATGATGAGCACCGGCCAGACGTCGTCGAAGAGAAAGGGAAAGGTCAGCACCCCGAGCCCGAGGCCGACGTGCGCCGCCTTGCGCGAGACCTCGGGAGGCAGTGCGAAGCGCGCCCGCAACGCGCGCACGACGAAGAGCATCCCGAGGAGCGTCGGCACGAGGATCGCGACTCCGAGCCACGGATTCTTCAGCACACGACCTCCTCGACGACGAAATCGCGGTAGAAGAAGGCCTTGTCCTCGCGGTGCAGACGTCGCGATAGCTCGGGCAGCGCCCGCAGCCGGTCGGGGAGCAGCGCGGCGCCCTGGCGCGGCACCATCATGTTCCAGTAGGCGATGCGTGCGCCCGGCCGCGCGATGCCGGCGATCCGCTCGATGAGCCTCCGCGAGCCGTCCGCGGACTGGTATTCGAAGATGTCGCTGAGGTTGGCGCGATCGATCGGCGCGTCGTGTCCTCCGGCCGCGAACTCCTCGACTGCCTGGCATCGCCACTCGAGCCGGTCGAGGTTTCCCCGGATGACGTCGAAGTGCTCGGCGCGCAGCGCGTGCGGCAGCACCTCGCCGTGCGCGCCCGTGAGGATCCAGACCAGGTACGGGTTCCGCGACGGATCGAGCTCGGTGAGCGCATGGCGCACCCGGGCAAGCAAGTGCGTAGCGACGCTCCCGTCGGCATAGCGAAAGAAGCTCGGATCCCGGCCAAGGCGGCCGAGCAGGAGCTCGGAGAAGAAGACGCGGAAGAGGAGCCGCCAGCTCGCGGAGTCCCACTGCTCGTCGTAGAAACGCGTCCGCTCCGCCGGCGAGCGCTCGGCGATGAGAGCGAGCACGGTGTCCCGCCGGTGGACGAGCGGGAGGACCCAGCGGCGGAAGATCCGGAAGTACGACTCGAACTTCCCCGCGTCGCCGATGCCGCGCTCGATCGCCGGGGAGCGCGCGTCCCAGAAGCCGCGCGCGTCGGACGAGAGCAGTGCGCGGCAGCGGCGGTACAGCGCTGCGCGCCGGACGCTCGGCCGCGAACCGATCAGCTCGAGCAGCTCGGCATGGCTCAGCTCCCGGAACGCGGCAACGCGCAGCTCGAGCGCGGCGAGCTGCGCCGGGTTGAGGTCGATCGCAACGACCCGGGCCGGATGACGCGTCAGCAGCGAGAGCGAATTCTCCCCCGCCGAGGCGATCGAGAGGCAATGATCGCCAGGCTGGACGTCGAGCCCGCCGAGCAGCACATCGGCATCCTCCCAGCACTGCGCGTAGCGCAGCAGCGACCGGAAGTCGGCCCGCGATTCAGCTTCGGTGCGCACCGTCAGGCAGGGCGGCCCGGCGGTGGAGCGGCGGGTGCGCGGGCGAGTCGCTGATGCGCTTCGGCGAACTCGCCGGCGCAGAGGGCGGCGACGATCGACAGCTCGCCCGCGAGCGAGACCGCCGCACAGACCTCGGCGAAGGCCTGCGCATGGCCCGGGCCGGCGAGGCCGAGGATCTGAAGGCAGGCGCGCTGGCTCGGCAGGGCGGTCGCTCCGCCGACCGTGCCGACGACCAGATTGGGGAGCGTCACCGACATGTACATCGCATCGCCCTGGCTCTCGATGCGCGTCACGCCGACCGCCGATTCGGCGACGCACGCGACGTCCTGCCCGCAGGCGAGGTAGATCGCCGCGAGGCCGTTGGCGTAGTGACCCTGGACGCCGATCGTCCCGCTCAGCACTCCGCCCACTGCCGACATCGCCCAGTAGCGGGCCATCATCTCCGGTGTGGTGTGCAGCCGGCCCTCGACCAGCGTCCGCGGAATCACGACGTCGGCGGTCACGCTCTTGCCGCGGCCGGTGATGAACGACTGGGCGCTCGCCTTCTTGTCGCCCGAGTGGTTCGCCTCGACGAACGCATAGCGCGCGGCGAGCGGACATTCACGGGCGATGTAGTCGCACACCGCCTGTGTCGCGATCGTCACCATGTTCTGTCCGGCGGCGTCGCCAGTGGAGTAGTCGAAGATGAGATAGACGTGGTTGCCTTCGATGCTCACGCGCATGTCCTTGAGCCGCCCGTGACGCGAGGTCCCGTCGGCGACGCGCTTGAGCTCCGGAAGCGCGCCCATGGCCCAGGCGACGAACTGCCCCGCCTCGTGCAGCGTACGGAAGGCGAAGCCGGGCGCCCGCGACACGCCCTCGTTGGTCAGGATCGCCGAGCAGCCCCCCGCCTCGGTGATGATCTGCGCGCCGCGGCTGTACGAGGCGACGAGCGCGGCCTCGGTCGTCGCCAGCGGCACGTAATAGTCGCCTTGCGCGTGCGTGCCGTTCACGCGGATGGGCCCCGCGATGCCGACGGGCAGCTTCACCGTCCCGACGAAGTTCTCGATGTTGCGCGCGTAGAGCGACGCCTGTTCCGCGGTCGCCGCGTCGAGCAGCACGGCCCGCGCGCCGTCGGGGGAGGGAAGGGCGCGCCACCGCGCGTCGACGATCGCCTGCGAGACATCGGACCCGCTCAGCACCTTCGGGGGCGCGGGATGCGTCTTCGGCGCCAGCTTGCGCAGCAGCTCCTCGCCGGTGTGCGTGCGCAGCAGCTCGCGCAGCGCGTCCATCGCGTGGCGACTGTCGAGTGGCATGTCGGGGGGGCTCCGGCGGTATGCGCGTCGGTGGTGCGTTCGATGGCGAAGACGATACCCTTACCCGGTCGGTATCGGAATACGTCAGATGACTTATCGGCCGCTCGGAGAGCCGTCAGTCACCCGCGCCATCACGGGGCGACCGCCCCCATCTCCGCCGCGATCAGCTCGTACGACCTCCGGCGCGCATCGTGATCGTAGGTGATCGTCACCACCATCACCTCGTCGGCGCCGTACTCGCTCGCGACTTCCTCGAGTCCCGCGCGCACCACCGCCGGCGAGCCGACGATGCGCCGGCGCTGGCGCCCGAAGACGGGGAGATTGCCGGCGACGAACGACCCCTCGGCCTTCCACGCGAGCGCCTTCTCAACGGACGGCACGGGGATCAGCTGGCCGCGCACGAGGTGCGCGAAGCTCATCTCCGCGCTCGAGGCGATCCGCTCGGCGTCCTCGTCGGTGTCCGCGCAGACCGCCCACGCAGCGACGATCACCTCCGGCCTCTCGCGCCACGCCGACGGCTGGAACGCCTCGCGATAGCGCCTGACGATCTCCTCGCCATGCGGCGAGATGAAGTCGGCGAACGCGTAAGGCAGTCCGAGCTCCGCCGCCCAGATCCCGCTCTGCGGCGAGGAGCCGAGCAGCCATGGGTCGGGCCGCTCGGGGAGTCCCGGGAGCGTCCTGGCCAGCCGCGCGAAGGTGTGCCGCTCGGGCAGCGTGTCGCCAAGGTACGCGAGGAGCTCGGCGAGCTGGTTGGGGAAGTCGTCGGGCGATGCGGCGCGCCGGTCGCGCTGGAGCGCGAAGGTGGTGGACGGATCGGTGCCCGCCGCGCGGCCGACGCCGAGGTCGATCCGCCCGGGGTAGAGCCCCGCGAGCATGCTGAAGGTCTCGGCGACCTTGAAGGGACTGTAGTGCGGGAGCATGACACCACCGCTGCCTAACCGTATGCTCTCCGTCGCGGCGCCGAGCGCCGCGAGCAGCACCTCGGGTGCTGCGCCGGCGATCGTCGGCGACCCGTGATGCTCCGCCACCCAGTAGCGCTGATAGCCTGACGACTCGGCGAATCGTGCCAGGTCGATCGAGTTGTGCAGCGCCTGCGCCGGCGTCGTCCCTTCGGCGATCGGGCTCTGGTCGAGGATCCCGAGTCGCACTACCCCTTCACTGCCGACACGATCATCCCGTTCATCCTCCCCTCGATCACGTCCACGAACGACTGCGCGACGTCGGCCGCGGGAATTCCACCTTTGGGGCTCTGTCCCATCTTCTCGAGCGTCTCGGAGACCCACCCGGGGCTGACGCAGTTGACGCGGATGCCGCGCTTCGCCTCGAGGGCGGCGGCGCGGACGAAGCCCTCGAGGCCCGCGTTGACGAGGCTCACCGCGGCGCTCCCCGGCATCGGGTGGTGCGCGAGGTAGCCGCTGGTCACCGTCACCGACCCGCCGTCGCGCACCACCTTCGGGTCGAGGAGCGCGTAGCGCACGACGTTGACCTGTCCCATCAGCTTGTCGTGCAGGCTGAACTCGAAGTCCTGCTCGACGAGCTGGTCGAGCCGCTTCCACGCCGCCGATCCTGCCGCGCTGACGACCGCGTCCACCGTGCCGACGCGGTCGTACAGCTCGCGGATGGAGACGACGCTCGACAGATCCACCTTCTCCATCTCGCCCTTTCGCGTCGCGACGAT
>DATAIS010000251.1:0-2374 GCA_036262535.1 Gemmatimonadaceae bacterium
CGGCTCAGCTTGTCGTTGATGGCGGCGTCCTCGAGTGCGGAATCGAAGACGTACACCGCCTCGTACTGGCGGGTCATGGCAATCCTCCCTGTGGACAGAGTGGCCGCCCCCCGCGGGTTGCCGGCGCGGGAGGAGGGGAAAGGTCGGTTTTGGACAGCTTCGGAAGCTAGCCGCTCCTCACGTTCAGGTCAACGCGACCTCCCGCTTACCCCGTGCGCCGCGGCCGTGCCGCGAGCTGATTCGGAGATTCGGAGAGGAGCCGTTGCGTCGATGCGTCGACACGGCGAGCGGGCGCGTCCTCGTCATCCCTCGCGAGCGAAGCTTTCCGTGTCATCCCGCTTCGCGCCCGCGGGATGACCATGATCGGGCGAGAACGGCTAGCGGCCCCGCGTACAAGAGCCGGATGCGAGGACAGATGCGGTGATGCTCGACGCATCACCGCATCTCCGAAACGGCTCCTCTTCGAATCTCCGCATCAGCGGCCGCACGGCGGCCGCGCACTCGCTCGTTTCTCGTCCCGTTGAGTCAGCGCACGCGTGGAATCGCCGCTCCGATCTGCAGCATCGTCTCGTGACCGATGCCAGCGATGACGGCGTGGGCGAGGGCGAGGAAGGCGAACAGGGCGAGCATCGGTCGGTCGGAGCGCTCCGACGGCTTCGCGAAGATCGTCATTCCCGCGGCGACGAGGGCGACGATGGCGAGCATCGGGGTTCGCAGCACGAGCACGCCGATGGCGAGCACCGCGACGAGCGTGATGCGCTCGGCGCGGGTGAGCGTGGACAGTCCCCAGGCGCCGTCGAGCTGCCAGATGGGGATGAGGTTGAAGAGGTTCATCCACGCGGTGAACGTCGCGAGCGCGGCGAAGAGGGGGTGCTTCGTCGCGAGGTAGAGCCCGGCGCACCCGAGCGCCGCGTAGAGCCCCCACAGCGGACCCGCGAGACCCGTGCGCGCGTCGACGCGCACGTCGCGGACCCGCTTCTCGACGAGGATGAAGGCGCCGATGAAGGGGATGAACATCGGCGCCGTGGCCTTGATGCCGAAGCGCCGCAGCGAGACGACGTGCCCCATCTCGTGGATGTAGATGGTGAGCACGAACCCGAGCGCGAACTTCCATCCCCAGCGCGCCCAGTAGACGCCGAAGAACGCGAACATCGAGAGCAGCGTCTTCAGCTTCGTGAGGCCGAGCAGGACGATCTTGAACTTCGTCAGCGCCAGAATCAGCACCGTCTTGAACTTGAGCGCGATGGCGACGAGCGCGGCGAGGAAGCCCCCGCCCTTCGCGATCGCGCCGCTCTCGCTCTTCTGCCCGGACTTGCCGGTGCCGGTGACGAGGCGGTCGTTCAGGCGCTCGATGCGCTGCGCGATTGGAACGAGCTGTGGCGCGTCACCCGGCAGGAGCAGCGTCGCCTGGTTCCAGTGCTCGAGCGCGGCGGTGATGTCGCCGCGCGCTTCCGCGGCCTCGGCCTCCGCCGCCAGGCGGCTCAGCTCGGAGGCGTGGACGAGCGCGCCGCACGCCGGGCAGCCGTTCATCCGCGCCGGAACCGTGCTCCCGCACTTCGGGCAGACGTTGTCGATCGTGAGAGAGGTCGTCACGCGGAACTACTACACGTCAGCCGGCGGGAGGTGGCGTCGGCGCGCCGAGGCGGAAGGGCCCGGTGACGGTCACGGCCATCTCGCCGCGGTTCATCTTCCACGCTTCCCAGAGGCCGAAGGCCATGATCAGCGCCGACAGGGGGCTGCTCATGCCGACCATCACTGGGAGGATGGCCAGGAATGCCAGCAGCGCGAGGAACCCGATCCCGACGAGTGTCGCCTGATCGCCCGTGCTGGCGTTCGCGCGGAAGGAGTCCACCGCGGCGCGGGCGGCCGCGTCGATCGAGTCGTTGTGCGCGCGCGCCGCGACCGAATCGGTCGGCTGGCTGACGCTCGTGCTGTCGGTCGCTGACTTGCCATCGAGCCCTTCCTTGACCCCCTCCATTGCGAAGGGCAGGTAGGCGAGGGAGAGCGAGAAGTAGGTGACGATCACCGCCATCACCTGGTACTTCCGGCCCCCGCGTCGATGTGACCCGAAGTGCACGGCCTTGCCGACCATGAGGCCGACGATCGCCGTGATCAGCGCCCACTCGAGATTCGTGATCTTCACGAAGGCGTAGTAGATCGCCGCCCCGGCGATGCCGGCGACGATCCCGAAAACCGTCGCGCGCAGGAAGCGGCTCGCACCGGTGCCACCCGTCTGCTTCTCGTCGATCTCCATGCGGCACTTGCCGCAGATCATGCTCTCGCCGAGGAGATGATACGTCCCGCGGAGCGGCGCGCCGCACTTGGTGCAGACCTGCGCCGCGGGTTGCGCGGAGGCGGTGTTGTCGAACGAAAG
>DATAIS010000252.1:0-1979 GCA_036262535.1 Gemmatimonadaceae bacterium
TGGAGGAAGCGGAAGAAGCTGCGCGCCGCCGAGAGTGCGCGCGCCACGGAGCGCTTGCCGAGCCCGCGGCGCTGGAGGTGCGCGAGCCAGCCGCGCAGCGCGAGGCGGTCCACGCCCTGCCAGCTCCAGGCGCTCTCGCCGTAGTAGCGGGCGAGGAACGACACCAGCTCGGCGAGGTCGCGCGTGTACGCCTTCACCGTGTTGGGCGAGACGTCGCGCTCCTTCTCGAGATGGGTGATGAAATCGGCGACGTCGAGCGCCTGGTCGCGCGGGGGCGCGGCGGCGGCGGACGCCCGCTTCCGCGCGCTCACCCGACCGCCACCGCGGATCCCGCGCCGACCACCGCGTCGCGCCAGCGCGTCATCTCGCCTAACGCTCGTTCGGCGAGCTTCTCGCGCTTGAGCCGCTTGTCGCGGACGCGCTCCGGCAGCTCGTCCATGAGGCCGAAGTTGGCGTTCATCGGCTGGAAGTGGCGCGGGTCGGCCTCGCGCAGGTGCCGGTAGAGCGCGCCGAGCATCGTCGTCGGCGGCGGGACAGCAGGTTCTTCCCCGGAGACGAGGCGCGAGAGGTTGATCGCGGCGAGGAGACCGCTCGCCGTGCTCTCGGTGTAACCCTCGACCCCGGTGATCTGGCCGGCGAAGAGCGTCGTCGGCGAGTCGCGAAGCGAGAGGTGCGGCGTGAGCGCGGCCGGCGAGTTGACGTACGAGTTGCGGTGGATCGAGCCGAAGCGCAGGAACTCGGCGTCGCCGAGGCCCGGGATCATGCGGAAGACGCGCTGCTGCTCGGGGATGCGGAGCCGCGTCTGGAAGCCGACGACGTTCCACATCCGGCCGCCGCGGTCCTCCATGCGCAGCTGCGCCACCGCCCACGGGTCGCGCCCGGTGCGCGGGTCGCGGAGCCCGACCGGTTTCATGGGCCCGAAGCGCAGCGTGTCGCGGCCGCGGCGCGCCATCTCCTCGACGGGCATGCAGCCCTCGAAGTAGGGCGCGGCGTCGAACTCGTGGGCGGTGAACTGGTCGGCGGTGCCTAACGCGTCGATGAAACGCTCGTACTCCTCGCGCGTGAAGGGGCAGTTGAGGTACGCGCCCTCATCGCCCGCCCCTTCCATCGTCTCCTTCCCCCAGCGCGAGGCGCGGAAGACGACCGACTGGTCGATCGACTCGACGCTCACGATCGGCGCGATGGCGTCGTAGAAGGCAAGGGATTCCGTCCCGAGTCGGGCCCGGATCGCGGCGGCGAGGGCGTCGGAGGTGAGGGGCCCGGTGGCGACGATTCCCTGGGCGGGCAGCTCGGCGACCTCGCCACGCTCGACACGGATGCGCGGATGCGCGCGCACCCACTCGTCGACACGCGCGGAGAACACGTCGCGATCGACGGCGAGCGCCGACCCGGCGGCGACCCGCGCCTCGTCCGCCGCGCGGAGGATCATGCACCCGAGCAGCCGCATCTCCGCCTTGAGCAGGCCGTGCGCGTTCGAGAGCTCGGTGCTCTTGAAGGTGTTGGAGCAGACGAGCTCCGCGAGCCGGTCGGTCTGGTGCGCCGGCGTCCCGCGCACCCCGCGCATCTCATGGAGCACGACGTCGTGCCCGCGCTCCGCGAGCTGCCACGCGGCTTCGCTGCCGGCGAGGCCACCGCCGATGACGGTCAGCTGCGACATGCCGTCAATCTACTGCCGTTGCCGCGCCTTCGGCGCAGGCTGATGCGAAGATTGCGAAGAACGGAACCAGGCTTGGCGCACCGAACCCGCCCCGATCTTCGCAATCTTCGCAATCAGCGCCCCGCGAAGCGGGCGCGATGGCGTTTACGCGACCTCTGCCGCCTCCTCAGGCGCCGGCACGACGTCCCACTCGTTGCCGCACTTGAGGCACTTACGGAACTCGCCGCGGGTCTTGTTGAACTTCACCTCGGCGCCCTTGTAGTGGCACTCGGGGCATTCCTCGGCGACGGGCTTGTTCCAGGCGACGAAGTCGCAGTCCTCG
>DATAIS010000253.1:0-1792 GCA_036262535.1 Gemmatimonadaceae bacterium
GTGCGCGCGGCGCGGCAGATCGCGTCGATGGTGATGTCGACGAAGGGCTCCGTGACTCCGATCTCGAGGCGAACCTTCTCGTGGAGCGGAAGCTTCACCGTCGTGCCGCGGTAGGTCGCCACCTGCTCGGCTTCGCCGCCGTGGCCGAGCACGCGCGAGACGGTGAGGCCGCGGACCTCGCGCCGGTAGAGCGACTCGAGGACGTCGTTGAGCATCTCGGGGCGGATGATCGCGACGATGAGCTTCATGCGGCACCTTCGGCGGCGGTGGACGCGGCGGCGAGCGGCGGCGCGGCCTCGATGTCCGGCAGCACGAGGATGGTTCCGTCGCTTCCGGCGTATGCCTCCTCGCCGTGCGCGGTGAGATCCATGCCGAGGCCTTCCTCGCGGGCGCCGACGCGCAGGCCGATCGTCGCGTCCACGAGCTTGAGCACGACGGCGCTCGCAACGAGGCTGTAGCCCGCCGCGGCGGCGATCCCCAGCGCCTGGACCCCGACCTGGCGCGCGTTCCCTGCGATCAGCCCATCGGCTCCGCCCCAGGCCGCGCGCGCAAGCACTCCGGTGAGGAGCGCGCCGCTCACACCCCCGACGCCGTGCGCGGCGAGTACGTCGAGCGAGTCGTCGAGGCGCGTCCGCGAGCGGAGCTGGATCGCGAAGTAGCTTGGCACGACCGCGACGGCGCCGAGCAGAAGCGCGGCCATCGGTCCGACGTATCCTGCTGCCGGCGTTATCGCGACGAGCCCGATCACGAGGCCGGTCGCGACCCCTACAGCGGTCGCACGGCGGGTGCGGGCGAGGTCGATCGCGAGCCAGGCGGCGACGGCGCCCATCGGCGCGAGCGCGGTGTTGACGAAGGCCAGCGCCGCCGCGGGAGTGGCGCCGAGCGCGCTGCCGGCGTTGAAGCCAAACCAGCCGACGTAGAGAAGCGCCGCCCCGAGAAGAACGAAGGGGACGTTGTGCGGAACGAGCGCCTGCCGCCCGTAAGCGCGCCGGCTGCCGACGATCAGCGCCGCGACCGCCGCCGCCGCACCGGCGTTGACGTGGACCACCGTCCCGCCGGCGAAGTCGAGAACCCCCAGTGAGGCGAGCCAGCCACCGCCCCACACCCAGTGGGCGATCGGTGCGTAGACGACCAGCGTCCAGACCGCGATGAAGGCGACGTAGGCGCTGAAGCGCATCCGCTCGACGACTGCGCCCGAGATCAGCGCCGCGGTGATGATCGCGAAGCTCCCCTGATAGGCCATGAAGAGGAGGTGCGGGATCGATCCGCGCGGCTCCAGTCCCACACCATTGAGGAAGGCGTAGTCGAGACCTCCGCTCAGCGCGCCCCCCGGCGCGAAGGCGATGCTGTAGCCGACGAGCACCCAGACCAGCCCGACGACGCCGATCGCGGCGACGCTCATGAGGAGCGTGTTGAGCGAGTTCTTCGCCCGGACCATCCCACCATAGAAGAAGCCGAGGGCGGGGGTCATGAGCAGTACGAGCGCGGTGGCGACCAGCATCCACGCGGTGTCCGCGGTGCCGATCGCGGGACTGGCTCCGGGCGTCGGGACGTCTGCAGCGAGCATCGACCTTGGGCTGACGAGGAAAGGCTGAAGCGGCTTTCGCCACGATAGGGCCAAAACCGGCGTCCTGTCAACAAGAAAGTGCAAAAAATGCACAAAAGCGACGGCAATCGCGTTGAAATGGACCGTCATAAGGCGATTCTGTCCGCTGTTTCGTGCTCGTTCAGCATTTTGACGAGTGAGTCGGACGGGGGACCAGCATCGAGAGAAGTCATCGCTTCGCTCGAC
>DATAIS010000254.1:0-13433 GCA_036262535.1 Gemmatimonadaceae bacterium
GCGGCGAGCCAGGAGGCGAGGAGCGCCGAGGTGCCGATCGCGACCTGTCCCCACCCCGATACGGCGGTGAAGGAGCCCGCCCGCTCCATCGTCTCGCGAATGAAGCGGAGGTTGTCTTCGGCCTTGGCGTGGATCGGCAGCGGCATGGGGCGAATATGCGGCGCGCAGTCGGCTCTGTCAAGTACTTTGCGTCACAAACCTCGACCCGGTGCCGCCCCCTCACCCGGTCAGTGCGACGAGCCCGGCGCGCGCGGGCCCGGCGGCGGGTCGCTCGCGGGGAAGCTCTCCTCCAACTGCTCGTCCACCTTCTCGTCGACCGCGGCCCCGCCCTCGCGATCGTTGGCGCTCCCCTCCCTGCGCCCGCCCTCCGAGCCACGCGGGCCCCTGTCGCCCTGGCTCGCGCCGTCCGCCGGCTGACTCGCTACCTTCTTCCCTTCCGCTTCCCGCTCCATGGCATCCTCCTGAATGTTCATCCCGTGTCACCGCGCGATTCCTCAGAAAGCATGCCGTCCCGCGATCGCTGAAGGATGACCGAGCCGGGATTCCTGCACGACCTGCTCATCGTCTTCGGGCTCGGCGTCGCGGTGGTGCTGCTCTTCCACCGCGCGAAGGTCCCGCCGATCGTCGGCTTCCTCATCACCGGCATCCTCTGCGGCCCCTACGGCTTCGGACTGATCGCCGAGCAGGAGCAGGTCGAGGCAATGGCCGAGATCGGGGTCGTGCTCCTGCTCTTCACCGTCGGCATCGAGTTCTCGATCCAGCAGCTGGCCCGGATCCGGACGTTCCTGCTCGTCGGCGGTGGACTGCAGATCGCGCTCACCATCGGCGTCGTCTTCGCCATCGACCGCCTCGCGGGCGAGCCCACGCGCCCTGCGCTTTTTCTCGCGATGCTGGTCACCCTCAGCAGCACCGCGATCGTCCTCCGGCTGCTCTCCGACCGCGGCGAGATCGACTCGCCCCACGGCCAGGCGTCGTTAGGCATCCTGATCTTCCAGGACCTCTGCGTCGTGCCGATGGTCCTCCTCACCCCCTTCCTCTCCGGCCAGAGCACGAACGCGTCGGACGCCGTCGGCGTCGTCGTGAAGGCGCTCCTCTTCATCGTGGCCGCCGTCGCCGCGTCGCGCTACGTCGTGCCGCGGGTCCTGCATTACGTGGTCGGCACGCGCCGCCGCGAGGTCTTTCTGCTCGCGATCATCCTCCTCTGCCTCGGCACCGCGTGGGCGTCGGCGCGCGTCGGGCTCTCGCTCGCGCTCGGGGCGTTCATCGCCGGCCTCGTCATCGCCGACTCCGAGTACAGCCACCAGGCGCTGGGCGAGATCCTGCCGCTGCGCGAGGTCTTCAACTCGCTCTTCTTCGTCTCGATCGGGATGCTCTTCGACGTCCGGACGGTGCTCGAGCGACCCGGGCTCGTGCTCGGCGCGCTCGCGATCGTCGTGATAGTGAAGACCCTCGTCACCGCCGGCGTCTCTCTCGCGCTCGGCCAGTCGCTCCGCGTCGCCCTCCTCGCCGGGTTCGCGCTGGCCCAGATCGGCGAGTTTTCCTTCGTGCTGAGCAAGGTCGGCCTCTCGTCAGGGCTCCTCGACGTCGCCCACTATCAACTCTTCCTCGCCGTCGCCGTCGGGTCGATGGCGCTCACTCCCCTCCTCGTCGCGGCCGGTCCGCGCCTCGCCGCGCGTCTCGAGGGCGTCGCGCCGGCACGACTCGCCGCGGGGCGCGCCGCACCCCTCGCGCTGCACACCGGCGCGCCGCTCGGCGATCACGTCGTCGTCATCGGCTACGGCGTCAATGGGCGGAACCTCGCGCGGGTGCTCGGGCGCGTCGGCATTCCCTTCGTCGTCATCGAGCTCAATCCGCGCGTCGTCCGCGCCGAGCGCGAGCGCGGTCGGCCGATCGTGTACGGCGACGCGACGCGGCCCGAGGTGCTGGAGCACGCGGGCATCCGCACCGCCCGGGTCGTCGTCGTCGCGATCTCCGACGCGGCCGCGACCCGCGGCACCGTCGCGCTCGCGCGACGCCTCAACCCGCACGTGCACCTCCTCGTTCGCAGCCGCTACGTCCACGAGATGGATCCGCTCTTCGCGCTCGGCACCAACGAGGTGATTCCCGAGGAGTTCGAGACGTCGGTCGAGATCTTCTCGCGAGTGCTCCACCGCTACCTCGTTCCACGTGACGAGATCGAACGACAGATCCGCGAGATACGTCGCAGCGGCTACGAGATGTTTCGCACGATCTCCGCGGCGCACGGTCCGGCCCTCGGGCTCCAGCGCTTTCTCAGCGGGCTGTCCTTCGAGGTCTACCGGATAGAGGCGGCGAGCCCTGTCGCCGAGCGCACGCTCCAGGAGTCGGCGATCCGCGACCGCAGCGGCGCGTCGGTGGTGGCCATCCACCGCAGCGACGGGACGATGGTATCCAACCCGCCCCCCGACACCACACTCTACCCCGACGATCTCATCCTGCTGCTGGGGACGCACCAGCAGATCAGCCTCGCCTCATCGCTTTTCCGCGCCGGCGAGCCGCAATAGCGGCGGCCAGTACCGCCGCGGCATATTCCGGCGTGCCCATCGTTCCGCTGTACGGCCATGAACCGCTCCGGGCGCGCCTTCTCGAGGCAGCCCGCGATGGACGACTCCCCTCGAGCCTCCTTCTCCATGGCCCGGCGGGGGTCGGCAAGCAGCGGCTCGCGCTCTGGCTCGCCACCGCACTCCTGTGTGACCGGCCCGATCAGTCGCCGTGCGGCCGCTGCGAGTCGTGTCGCTTCTCGGCGGAGCTCGCGCATCCTGACCTGCACTGGATCTTTCCGCGGCCACGCCTCAAGGGCGCCGACGCGCGCATCGAGGACGTCCGCGACGACCTCGCCGAAGCGATCGCCGAACGCGTTGCGGCGGGCGGGCTCTACCCACGGCCGTCGGGAAGCGAGGGCCTCTACGTCGTCACGGTGCGCGCCATTGTGCACCGCGCCGGCCTC
This sequence comes from Gemmatimonadaceae bacterium, assembly GCA_036262535.1. Classification (GTDB taxonomy): domain Bacteria; phylum Gemmatimonadota; class Gemmatimonadetes; order Gemmatimonadales; family Gemmatimonadaceae; genus JABFXC01. The sequence continues at coordinate 2,966 of DATAIS010000254.1, forward strand.
TCCCCCGCGATGGCACGGCGAAAGGTCTTCGTCGCCGGCGACGTCGAGCGGATGGTGCCGCAGGAGGGCTCGGAGCAGGCTGCCAATGCGTTCCTCAAGCTCCTCGAGGAGCCGCCGGCCGACACGACGCTCATCCTCACCTCCAGCGAGCCCGGCGCGCTCCTGCCGACGATCCGCTCCCGTGTCGTCGCGGTCCACGTCCCGCGGCTCGCCGATGACGACGTCCGCGCCTTCCTCGCCGACCCGCTGGTCGAGGAGGCCCTGGAAAAGGAGGACCTCGGCGATCGCGACGAGCTCGCGGAGGCGGCACGCGGGGCCCCCGGCCTGCTCATCGGCGGGAGCGGCATGGGCGCGGCTCGCGAGCAGGCGAAGCGGCTCCTCGAGGCCGCCGAGTCGGGCGACCGCACACGGCAGCTCCGCGTCGCCTTCGCGCAGGGAGCAACGCGCGCCCGCGGTCATTTCAGCGACACGCTCGACGCGCTCACCGAGCTCGTTCATGAGAGGGCGAGATCCCGGGCCGTCCGCGGCGACGCGATGGGCGCGGTCCGCGCCGCGCGGGCCATCGACGCCATCGAGTGTGCGCGGGAGATGGCTTTCCGGAACGTCAGCCCCAACCTCATCACGGCATCCCTGCTCGGAGAGATGGCGCGTGACTGAGCCGCGACGTCTCACCCACCTCGCAGACGACGGCTCCGCGCGGATGGTGGACGTCGGCGCGAAGCCGGAGACGGAGCGTGTCGCGCGCGCCACCGGCGTGATTCGAATGCGCCCGGAGACCCTCCAGGCGATCGAGGCCCATGCCGTCGCCAAGGGAGATGTCCTCGCGGTCGCCCGCGTAGCGGGGATCATGGCGGCCAAGCGGACGAGCGAGCTCATTCCGCTCTGCCATCCGATCGCGCTGACCGATCTTCAGCTCGACCTGACGCCCGAGCCCGAGCTTCCGGGCATCCGAGCCACCGCAACGGCCCGGTCGCGGGGTCGAACAGGGGTCGAAATGGAGGCGATTTGTGCCGTCGCTGTGAGCCTCGTCACCATCTATGACATGGCGAAGGGTGTAGACAAGCTCATGGTCGTGTCCGACATTTCGCTGCTCGAAAAGTCGGGTGGCCGTTCCGGGCACTGGCGCCGGGACCCGCAGGCCTCAGGTGGCACGTCCGTTGCCCCTTGACGTCGTGACCACCGAGGCGCGCTCCTGGCGAGCACGCCGTAAGTGTCTACTACCCAACGGCTTATGCGACAGACGCGTAGTACGTACATCTATCGCGGCGACGCTGTTCGGAAGCGGCGGCGGATCAAGAATGTCCTCCTCGCGGCGGGGGTCCTCCTCGCGGCGGGGCTGCTCGCGGGCAGCCGCGGGCTGACCAGCGAAGCGCGCGCGGAGCGCCTCGGCGACGGAGAGCTGGAGCTCGCGCGCAATCAGCTCGAGCGCGCGAACCGGATCATCGGCTACTCGACGACCTACAAGATTCCAGCCGACCTGGCCGGCGCGATTCACGACATCGCCCTCGCCGAGGGCATCGAGCCGGACCTCGGCTTCCGCCTCGTGCGCCTGGAGAGCGACTTCAACGAGCGCGCGGTCAGCCCCGTGGGCGCGGTGGGCCTGACGCAGCTGATGCCGACGACCGCCCGCTACTTCGACCGGTCCGTCACGCGGGAGAAGCTGTACGATCGCGAGACCAACCTGCGCATCGGCTTCCGCTATCTCCGGACGCTGATCCGTGAGTACAAGGGCGACCTCAAGCTGGCGCTGCTCGTGTACAACCGGGGCCCGGCGGCGGTGGAGGCGGCGCTCGACATGGGGCTCGACCCCGCCAACGGCTACGACCGGATCGTGATGAAGGGGTACCGGGGACAGGGCACGGTCGACTGACGCGTCGCGCCGTGAATGCAGAGAGGGGGAGCCGATGGCTCCCCCTCTCTGTCGTGTGCACCCAGCTCGGCTAGCGCCGCTTCGAGGCGGTGCCCCGTTTCGCGGGCCGCGCCCTGGACGACGCCGAGCCCTTCACGAGGAGCCGCTGGCCGATGATGATCGTGCTCTTCCGGAGACCGTTGAGCCGCATGACCGCCTTCGTCGTCGTGCCGTAGCGCTTCGCGATCCCGCCGAGCGTCTCGCCCCGCTTCACGGTGTGATAGACGGCGCGCCGGGAGGACCCGTAGATCTCGAGCGACGGGTCGGGAACGTCACGGGCGGCTGCCACGACCGCGGCCGTCGGAACGAGGATCGTCTGGCCGGCGACGAGACGGCCGCTCTTGCGCGCGATCTCGAGCCTCGGGTTGTACCACTGAATCGCACGCGTCGTCGTCCTGGCTCGACGGGCGAACGTCGGCAGCGTTTCTCCCTTCTTCGACACGAGCTTCGTGAAGGCCTTGCGATCGTCGTCGCCGAGCCCCGCGAATGAGGAGTCGAACCCGGCCGCGGCCCCAACGGGCACGCGAACCGTGAAGCGGACCTTCGGCGGCGTCACCCCCCGGAGCACATGCGGGTTCAGCTCGACCACGCGCGGGAGAGGCACGCCGGTCGCCTTCGCGACCGCCGCGAGCGGCGTCGACGCCGGGACTGTGACCGTGTCGTACGCATAGGCCGGCAGCTTCCGGATGTTCAGCCCGTAGCGCTCCGGCTCCTTGGCCACGAGCGCCGCGGCGATCAGCTGCGGGACGTAGTTCCGTGTCTCGGCGCGCAGGTAGTCCGTCTCGGCGAGGGCGAAGAAGCGATCCTCTCCGGATGCTCCCTCGAGATCGTCCGCGTGCTTCGTCAGGCCGCGTGACACCCTGCCAGGCCCGCCGTTGTAGGCGGCCGCGGCAAGATAGAGCGACCCGAACTGCTCGTTGAGGTAGCGCAGGAAGCGAATCGCGGCGTCGGTGGAACGCACCGGGTCGCGCCGCTCGTCCACCCACCAGTCCACTCGCAGCCCGACGCCCCGCGCGGTGCCCGTCATGAGCTGCCACATGCCCACTGCCGCGGCCCGCGAGTAGGCATGCGGGTCGTAGCCGCTCTCGATGAGCGCAAGGTAGACGAGGTCCTCGGGAAGCCCGGCCGCGTGGAGCTTGGCGCGCATCATCGGCTCGTACTGGGAGCCACGCTCGAGCCTGGACTCGATGCGATCGCGCGCCTGTCCACCGAAGAGCCGGACGTAGTGCGCGACGCGCTCCTGGGTCTCGTAGGAGCGGACGTCCATGTCCCACCGCGGTTCCTCTTCCTCGGCGGCACCCGAGTCGGTCGCCACCGGCGGAGCCGCCGAGTCGCCGAAGACGTCGAGAGCCGTCTGCTTCACCTCTTCTCCCGAGACCCTGGCCGAGTCGTTCGGCGACGCGGGCGACCCGCGATTCGTCGTCCGCGGGGCCGCGTCGGTCGTGACCGTCATCGTCTCCGACTCGGCAGCCGGCGCCGGGGATGGCGTCGTCACGGGCGGCGCGGTGCGGGCGCACGCGGCGAGGGCGAGAGCGGCGAGAGCCGCGCGGAGGTGGAGACGCGTCACGAGAGTCTGATTCGGGTCCTTCGACAAGCTAGCCGTGGGCGCCCGAAGCGTCACCGCGGCAGCAGCGAGCGGGCGGGGCCGTTGCGGCGCCCTAACGGGTGGCGATGAAGTTGCCGAGCACGCGGTTCGTCGCGTTCAACACCGCGACGACGGAGCCCCGGATCGCGTCCCGCTCTGCGAGATAACACCCGAGGAGGCGCGGGGGTCCCTCACCCCGCTTCACGGTGACCGAAACGATCACGACGTTGGCGTCGAAGGCGCGCAGCAGCTTGACGCCGACGAGCTCGAACTGGAGCGCGTTTCCGGAGAACTGCTCGAGCGCGCGGAGCGCCGCGTCGGCCGCGATGCGCAGGTCGCCGAGCGGGCTCGATTGCCCCGTTGCCTTTCCGACGACGCGGACTCCATCGATCCATTCCAGCTCCACCGCACAGTCGCAGTGTCCTGACGGCGTACGCGTGAACGTGAAGTCCGCGAAGCGCAGGCGTTCGCGCTTCAGCTGCGACTGCGTGACCGTCGGCGACAGTGGAGTCGGTGTGTCGCCTGCCTGGGGGACCGTCGGGGTCATGAAGACCGATTCTGGTGTTCGCTCGCGTGGCGGGGCTATCACCCACAACACGACTCACCCGCACGAAGGCAACTCGCGACGGCAGCGCGCGTTGCGTGGTCCCTGGACCGGTCTATATTCGGGCCCATGCGAGCCTTCTTTCTTGCGGCCTCCGCCGCGTTGTGCATGAGCGTTTCTTCATCGGCCGCCGCGCAGGCAACGGCAGCGGCGTTCGACGCCGACTCGCTGCGAGGTGCGCTCGAGGCACGCATCGCACAGGTTCCCGGCGCGCGCGTCGGTGTCGTGTTCGAGCCGGTCGCGGGCGGGGCGCGCGTAGCGATCGCCGCGGACTCGATCTTCCACGCCGCGAGCACGATGAAGGTCCCGGTGATGATCGAGCTGTTCCGGCGCGTGGACGCGGGCGCTCTCTCTCTGGACCAGCCACTGCTCCTCGTCAACAGCTTCGGTTCGATCGTCGACGGCTCGTCGTTCACTGTCGACCCGGCGGACGACTCCGACAGCACGCTCTACGCTCGCGTCGGCACGCGCGTGCCGGTACGCGAGCTGCTCGAGCGCATGATCGAGCGGTCGAGCAACCTCGCCACGAACGCCCTCATCGCGATCGTGGGTGCGTCGAACGCGAACGCGACGGCGCACGCACTCGGTGCACGAACGATCAACGTCCGCCGCGGCGTCGAGGACATCAAGGCGTTCCGCGCGGGGCTCAACAACACCACCAGCGCCGCCGACCTCGCCGCGCTCATGCTCGCCATCGAGCGCAACCAGGCAGCGTCGCCGCGGAGCTGTGCCGCGATGCGGCAGATCCTCCTCGCGCAGGAGTTCTCCGAGGAGATTCCCGCGGGGCTACCGCGCGGGATTCCGGTCGCGCACAAGACGGGCTGGATCCAGGGGATCCTCCACGACGCGGCGATCGTGTATCCGCCCGGGCGTTCGCCCTACGTGCTCGTCGTGCTCACGGGAAACATCCCGCAGGAGGACGTCGCGCGGAGTCTCATCGCCGACATTTCGCGCATCGTGTGGCAGGCGACGCAGGAGCCTGCGGCGGCTCGATCGGGGAGCTGAGGCGCGTCGCGCTCGCGTGCGCCGTCAGGCGTCGAGCGGCAGGCGAAGCGAGAAGATGCTTCCCGCCCCGACGCGGCTGACCACCGTCAGGTCGCCACCGAGCAGCTGCGCCAGCCGCCGGGAGACCGTGAGGCCGAGTCCAGTGCCGGCGATGCGTCGCGTCGCGCGCTGCTCGACCTGCCAGAAGGGCTCGAAGATGTGGGCGACGTGCTCGGGCGCGATCCCGATTCCGGTGTCGCTGACGCGGAAGCATACCTCGCGTCCATCGCGACACGCCTCGAGCGAGATGGTCCCCTCCTCGGTGAACTTCGTCGCGTTCGAGAGGAGGTTGACGAGGATCTGGCGGATCTTCTGGCGGTCGGTGCGAACCGCGATGCCGTCGTCGGATGCCTTCACGACCAGCGTCAGTCCGCGGTCGCCGACGAGCGGCGCGACGAGCGCCGCGGCCTCCTCCAGCGCATCGGTAACCCACACCGGCTCGATCTGGGTCCACTCGCTCCCCGACTCGACGCGCGCGAAGGTCAGGATCTCGTCGATCAGCGAGAGCAGGTGCGACGCGCTGGCCTTGATGCGCCCGAGCTGCTGGCGCTGCGGCTCGGTGATCGGACCCGTGATTCCGTCGGCGAGGAGCTCTTCGTACCCGATGATCGCGGTGAGCGGCGTTCGCAGCTCGTGGGACATCGAGGCGAGGAAGTGCGACTTCGCCTCGTTCGCGGCGACCGCGGCGTGATACAGCTGTGCGTTGTCGATCGCGGTCGCCGTCCGGTCGGCGAGCTCCTCGGCGGTGATCAGGTCGGCGTCGTCGAAGGTCGCCGAGCCCTCGTAGCGGAGGAACGTCACGGCACCGAGGGCGCGGCCGCGGGCGACGAGGGGAGCGGCGATGAGCGAGTGGGCACCGAGCTCGCGAAGCAGCTCGTACTGGGGCGACGGTCGGGCTGCTTCCGGCCCGGCGTCGGCGAGCCGGTCGAGGCGCACCGTCCGCTGATCGCGGATCGCGGCCGTCGCCGGATCGCCCGCACCTCGTCGTATCGGCTCGGGCGCGAGGTTGCGCGCGAGCGACATCAGCATCGATCGCTGCGGCGCGCGCTCGAGCGCGATGCGACGCTCGATCCGTCCGCCATCGTCGGCCACGACATCCACGAGCACCGCACTCGCGAAGCGGCGACAGGCGCTCCGCGCCATCCCGAGGAGCATCACCTCGTCGTCGAGCGACGCACCGAGCGCCGCCGCCGCGTCGGCGAGCAGCGTCGCGCGCTCCTCGTGGCGGTGTCGTTCGGTGTTGTCGAGGATCGTCCCGATGAAGCGCACCGGCGCGCGATCCGGACCGGCGCCGGCGAAGATCGCGCGCCCCTTCGCGATCACCCACCGGCTCGCCCCGTCGCGAAGCACGATGCGATACTCGACGTCGAGCGCCCCGTCGCCATATGGATCGAGCGCGGTGACGACCGCCTGTCCGACGCGCTCGCGATCCTCGCTGCAGATCCCCTCGAGGAAGCTCGCGTAGGAGATCTCCTCGTCGAACGGAAAGCCGAGAATCTCCTTGCACCGGTCCGACCACTCGAGCCGGCCGCTGCGGGGGTCGAAGTCGAAGGTGCCGATGCGCGCCGATTCGACCGCGAGCCGCAGACGCTCGTCCACCTCGCGGCGGGCGAGCAGCGCGTCGCGTCCCGTCGCCTCGAGGAGGTCGGCGAATTCGTCGATAAACTCGCTTTGTGCAGGTTGCGCGTCGGCGTCCGCGAGCACGTCATGCGGGCCGAGTATGCGCATCGTGCGTGGCGTCGCGGCGGCGTCGCCGCGGGCAGAAGGATCGAGGCTCGTCATTCCTGGCGTCGGAAGCCGGCCATGATCATCGCCTGCTCCGGCCCCGAGGGGAAGGGGCCGCGACGGATGACCCGGGTGGGGCTCGAACCCACGACCTAAGGATTAAAAGTCCTTTGCTCTACCAGCTGAGCTACCGGGTCCGGCAGCGTGTCCTCACAAGCTAGACCGCCGCTCGCCGGACACGCAACGGTGCCGCCTACTGGTACTGGATGTACTGCGGGATCGGATGCAGCCGCATCACGTCCTTCGCGGTGAAGATCGGCTTGTCGTTCTTGTAGAACAGCTTGATCCCGTAGTACTGAACGGGGCGGTCGTGCACGTACGCCTCGTACGACGCGAGCTTCAGCCGCGGCGGCCCGAAGCCGTCCATGTTGACCACCACCTGCACCCGTGGATCACGCGTGATGCGCTCGTGGTTCGTGACCATGCGCCGCGTGAACCGATGCACCACCAGCACCTTGGGCGGCAGTTTCTTCTCGTCGACGAGCCTGGCGAGCTGCGCGATGGCGACATTGATGTCGGCCGCGTCGAGCGTACCGATCTTCTTGCCCGGCGGCTCGGGGCCCTTCATCGAGAACTCCGGGTCGAGCGCGAGGTGCACGTACGGCCGCTCCAGATACTTCATGAGCGGCGCGAGCTCGGCGGCGACGTTGCTCTTCCCCACCTGCACGTCGAGGAACAGCAGCCAGCCCTTCGACTCGGCCAGCTTCGCGACATGCTCGATGAGGGTGTCGGGCATGCGCGTCCGCCAGAGATTCCCGGGACCCGGGCTTGCCTGCGCCACCGGAGTGATCAGCTCCAGCGCGCGAATTACCGGTGTCGCCGTGTCGGCGCGCTCGTAGTCCATCGCCTGCGAGTCGAGCTTTGCGAGCATCGTTTCGGGCGGCAGAGCACCCATGATCCCCATCCGCTTCGAGAGCGGGTTGCCGTAGTAGGCGACGATGCGGCAGCCCGGCAGCACCGAACCCGGGAGGGGTGTCGGCGGCGTCGGGAAGGTGTCGAGCGCGGGGGCCTGCCGGCGCCGCGCGCGCCGCAGCGAGTCGGCGCGCGCACTGTCCGGGGAGACTCCCTCCGACTCGATCGAATCACGGAGAGCGAGCACGCTGTCGGGCTCCGGCAACAGATGTCGCGGCGTCACGGCGAGCGTCCAGCTCGGCGGCATCGTCGCGCAGCGTGCCGGGACGATCGGTGGCGGCGACTGCGGGACCGTGTCGCGGGAGCCCGCGGCGGTCTGTGCGGCGGCGCCGTCGCGCTCGCAACCGACGGCCGCGGCGACCACCGCGGCGCTTCCCGCGAGCACCACGAAAAAGCGCGCCATCATCGGCGCGCCCCGAGTGGCTCGAAGCTCGGCGCCCCGCCTGCGGGGCCAATGTGGTATCGGTAGATCCGGCGTCCGGCGAAGCGGCGCGCGAGGGTCGGCAAGTCGTCTCGCATGTCTCGAATGAAGATCACGTCTCCTCCTACCCGCTCGGAGCCGTCGAGATCGTTGGCGATCAGGAACGGCGCGTACGGGACGGCGTCCGCTGCATCATAACGGACTTCCTCCGCGCACGCAGGCGAGAGCGGACGCAGCGGGGAGAAACGGAGCGTGGCATCGCCGGTCAGATCCGGCCTCGGCACGACGCGACCGACGGGCGGGTACGCCTGGCCGAGGGCGCGCTCGAGCTCAGCTCCCGTCACGGCCGGCTTTGCGCGTGCGGCGAGTCCCAGGATCTCGTGTGTGACGCAGGCGTCGCCGTGCCGGACGAGTCGCTCTGTGGCCGAGCGTGAAACGCCCGCGGCCCAGAGCCGCGCCACGAGCCGCTCGCTCCAGCTGCTCGGCACGACCACGACCGCGTCGTGGATCTCCGCGCGGCGCGCCTCCCTGGCGGGGTTGATCTTGAGCGCGCGGAGCCCGTCGCGATACTGCGCGCCCCGCATCCGCGCGCCGAACGATGCCCCGCCCACGACGAGGGAAAGCAGCAGCGACCCCGCGACGAGGACGGTCGCGAAGCGCCAGCCCGGCGACGGCGTCGTCGCGCCCTCACCGATGCTCGCGATCGTGGCGATCCCGCGGGCGACGAGATACAGAGTGGCCGGCACGGCGATGAAGGCAAAGCGTGGCCCGAGGAAGAAGCCGTCGTGCCAGTAGGCGGCGTACGCGCCGAGCGTGACGAGCAGCGTGAGTGTGGCGATCCGGTCGTGTCGCGTCAGGCGCGGCGCCAGCACGCCGAGCGCGCCCAGGAACAGCAGCGGAGGGAGCGGCCACTCGAGCAGGTAGAGGTCGAGCCGCGTCAGCATGCGCGCGGCGAGCGCCAGCCCGCGCGCGGGAGTGTGAAGCTCGCCGTAAGGCGACTCGTGAAAGCCGAGCCCATGGCCCTGTCCCCAGAGGACGTCGTAGCCGAATCTCAGCGGGTGTCCCGTGGTCGCCGTGTTGAAGACGAGCAGCAGCGCCACAGGAAGTAGCCCGCCGAGCACGACGCCTGCCCCGAGCCGCAGGACGCGGATCGTGCCACCCGTCTCGCGCAGTGCACGCGTCAGCACGATCGCCGCCACGACCACTGCCGCGATCACGGCGTCGAGTGGCCGGATCGTCGCGAGGGCGCCGACCGCCAGCCCCAACCCGAGGCCGTGCGACAGGTCCGTGCGCGCCGACGGAGCGCGCTGTTCCCAGCGCGATGCGAGAACGATCGCCACCATCACCAGCGCCATCGCGGGCGGGTGATTCTGCTGGCTGCCGCCCATGAAGAGCACGAACGGCGAGAGCGCGACCAGAGCGGCCGCGAGACGCGCGGTGCCCTCGCCCACCCCGCGCGCCCAGCGGTAGAGGAGCGCGGCGGTCGCGCCTGACGCGAGCGCATTGGGGAGCGCGGGCACGCCGACGCCGATGCCGATCGCCAGCAGCAACGGACCGCCGGGCGGGAACTGCGAGTACCAGCGCCCGCCGAGGTCCACGACGTTGAGGACCGAGAAGAGATCGGGCCGCGTGTCCGCGGGCACCCATGCCGCACCGTGGAGCAGGATCGTCGCCTGCCACCGCTGCGCGATCTCGTCCACCGAGTGAGGGGCGCCGCGGAAGCAGATCCACGACACTGCCAGCGATAGCAGCGTTCCGGCGACGAAGAAGACAGCGGTGGCGACCGCCGGAGAGACGGTGACGACGCGGCGCATCGCGCGCGCAATCGCGTCCCAGCGGGCGCCGGCGTCAGTGCGCGCCGCGATCGCGGCCGCCATGAGGCAGAGTCCACCCCACAACAGCCAGTCGCGCGCCGCGAGCGGCCACCAGGCGACGCCGGCGTCGCGATGAATCCAGCCCGAGATCGGCACCACGCCGGCGATCGCGACGAAGACGAGGAAGGCGCGCGTGGCGCGCGAATCGCGAAGTCTCTGTGCTGCGCTGCTGAAGGCTGGCATCGTGCGAGGGAGAGCCGGCGTGCACGCCGGTCGCGCACCCGCGCAAACGACGCCCGCCGCCCGCTCCATGTAACCGCCGGTGGCGCCAGGCCACTGCCCTGACGATCTTCACGCCGTGACCGACTGAGGTGCATGGATGAAGCTTGCGATG
>DATAIS010000255.1:0-1638 GCA_036262535.1 Gemmatimonadaceae bacterium
CGTGATCCCCGGCTACGGCGGCGGGATGTCGAGCGCGAAGGCGGCGCTCGAGAGTGACACGCGCGTCCTCGCCTTCGAGGCCGGCCGGCGCCACGGCGTCCGCGTGAACACGATCTCCGCCGGCCCCTGGGCCTCTCGCGCGGCGAGTGCGATCGGGATCATCGGGAAGATGATCGACTACTGCAAACAGAACGCGCCGCTGCAGGATCCTGTGACGGCGGAAGAGGTGGGCCACGCAGCGTGCTTCCTGTTGTCGCCGCTCGCGTCAGGGATCACCGGATCCACGGTCTACGTGGACAAGGGCTATCACGCGATGGGAATGGCTGTCCCTACCGACTGACTGCTCGCGGCCGCCGTGCGGCCGCTGATTCGTAGATTCGAAGAGGATCCGTTTCGGGGATGCGGTGATGCGTCGAGCATCGCCGCCTCCCTCTTCGCATTCGGCCGTCTTTGCGTATTCTGCTCTCCGCTCTCGCCTGTCGTTGTCATCCCGCAGGCGCAAAGCGCCTGCTGGGACCTACTCATCCTGCCTTGGAGTCGCCCACGCGAGAGCGGAGAGTAGATCCCAGCACTCGCTTCGCTCGCGCAGGATGACAGGGACGCGTCCGCTCACCGCATCCTCGAATCGACGCAACGGCTCCTCTTCGAATCTCCGAATCAGTTCGCGGCACGGCCGCGGCGCGCCGTGTGTACTCCGCACCAGCTCGCGGCACGGCCGCGGCGACACTCTCTCGTCGCTAGTCTCGTAGTCGAACCGCGATCCGCGAGCCCGCACCCGCCGCCAGTCCTTGCGAGACGGCGAGGATCAGCGCGGTCCCTGGTCGCCCGACCTTGATGCCCATCTCCTCGGTGATGAGATGATGGAGCGTCGCGCCGAAGGCGGTGCCGACGACGGCGCCGAGCAGTGCGCCGCCTGTGGAGGGGCCGGTGTCGGAGCGAAGGCCGGCGGTGCGGGCGCCGATCGTCGTGCCTGCGATGCTCGTCGCGCCGGCGAGGCCGACCTTGCCGAAGGCGCAGCTCAGGTCGTCGGGCTCGCACCGCTTCACGCTCGCGACGGCGACGGCGAGGGTGATGCCGGCCGCCGAGCCTAACGCGCCGCCGCCTGACTCGACCCAGAAGGCACGCGCACCGGTCGTCGGAGTCTGGGCAGGGGCGAGGGCGGGCGTCCCCGTGACGAGTGCCACGAGGACGCCGAGCCTCAGGCAGCGTCGCGCGAGGTAGGCCATGTCCATGTCCAACTCAACGTACCACAGACGCGTCACGTTGCGCCAACGCCGTCACCCGCGCGATCACCAGCGCCGGTGCTCGTGCTCCTCCTCGTCCTCGTCGTCGTCCCCGTTCGCGATCCGGCTCTCGCGCGGGCGGTAGGGCGCCCTGGGGTCCACCGCCGGCAGCTTCGCGTCGGTGAGCGCGGCGTTGAGTCGCGGCAGCATCGTGTCGAGCGTGCGCTTGAGCGTCGCGAGCTGGATGTCGAGCTGCGCCGAGAGCGTGTTGAAGACCGAGTACGACTGGTCGGTGGGCCGCGCGTCGGTGCCGCCGACGACGCCTGAGAGCGCGGCGATCCTGTTGTTGAGCCGGATCGGGTAGTTGAGCGGGTCCTGGTTGCTGCGGTTCTTCGTCTGGTAGATCGAGTCCTCG
>DATAIS010000256.1:0-2772 GCA_036262535.1 Gemmatimonadaceae bacterium
AATGCCCGCTTCCTCGTTCCCCGACGTGATGGACAAGCTCGTGTCGCTCGCCAAGCGCCGCGGGTTCATCTTCCAGTCTTCCGAGATCTACGGCGGCACCGGGTCGGTGTGGGACTATGGGCCGTTAGGCGTGGAGCTGAAGAAGAACCTCAAGGACCGCTGGTGGCACGCGATGGTGCGGGCGCGGGACGACATCGAGGGGCTGGATGCGGCGATCCTGATGCATCCGCGGGTCTGGGAGGCGAGCGGGCACGTCGCGGGATTCACCGACCCGCTCATCGACTGCCGCAACTGCAAGAAGCGCTTTCGCGCCGACGACCCGCGCATCAAAGGCGCTCCGGGCACGCCTGAGGCGCAGTGTCCCGCGTGCGGGATGAAGGGGACGCTCTCCGAGCCGCGCCTCTTCAACCTCATGTTCAGGACCTTCATGGGGCCGGTCGAGGACACGGCGTCCGTCGTCTACCTGCGGCCGGAGACGGCGCAGGGGATCTACGTCAACTTCCTCAACGTCCAGCAGAGCACGCGGCAGAAGGTGCCCTTCGGCATCGCGCAGATCGGCAAGGCGTTCCGCAACGAGATCACGCCGGGGAACTTCATCTTCCGAACGCGCGAGTTCGAGCAGATGGAGATGCAGTACTTCGTCGATCCCGCCGGCGAGCACATGGAGCAGTTCGAGTACTGGAAGGCGCAGCGCATGGAGTGGCACCAGGCGCTCGGGCTGGACCCGAAGCGGCTGCACTTCCACGCACACACCAGGGAGGAGCTCGCGCACTACGCGCGTGCCGCCTTCGACATCCAGTTCGACTTCGGCGGCACGCTCGGCTTCCAGGAGATCGAGGGGGTGCACCACCGCGGCGACTTCGACCTCGGCCGGCATCAGGAGTTCTCGGGGAAGAAGCTCGAGTACTTCGACCAGCCGAACAACCGGCGCTACGTGCCGTTCGTGATCGAGACGTCGGTGGGCGCCGACCGCACCACGCTCGCGGTGCTCGTCAACGGCTACCGTGAGGAAGCGGTGCCGGGCGAGTCGGAGGGTCGCACCGTGCTCGGGCTGCCCCCATCGCTGGCGCCGATCAAGGCCGCGGTCTTCCCGCTGACGAAGAAGGACGGCCAGCCGGAGATGGCGAGGCGCATCGCCGACGACCTGCGCAAGCGCTTCCCCATCGACTACGACGAGACGGGCAGCATCGGCAAGCGCTACCGGCGGCAGGACGAGGTCGGGACGCCGTACGCGATCACCGTGGACGGCGAGTCCACGAACGACGGCACCGTGACCGTGCGCGACCGGGACTCGCTGAAGCAGGACCGGGTCGCGAGCGATCAGCTCGCGACCTATCTAACAGCAAAGCTGGCGGTGTGAGCAGGGAGGACGCGCTCGACCGGCTGCGGCGACTCGGCGAGCCGCTGATGGTCGAGCTCTCGCGCGCGCTCTGGCGCGCGGGGGCGGGGTACGAGCGCGAGGTCGCGCTGCGCCCCATCTACGACAAGCACGCCGCGGCGATCGACGACGACGCGCTCGCGATCGCGCTCGACTGCTACCGCTCGGCGGCGGAGGGCAGCGATGCCCGCCGCGCGGCGCGCCTCCTCCTCGACTGGCAGGTCGAGATGCACGCCGGACGCGAGCTCGCCGAACTCGACGAGCGCGAGCTGGCGTGGGAGGGAAGTGCGGTGGTCGACCTCGCCGACGGCCGCTCGGTCCCCTACCAGCGCGTCGCGATCGACATCGCCAACACCGCCGAGCGGAAGGATCGCATCGCGCTCGACGACGCGCGCGCCAGGACCGTCGCGCGCGAGCTTGCCCCGATCCGGCGCGAACGGTTCACCCGCGAGCGCGAGCTCGTGGACGCGTTAGGCATCGCCGACGGCTACATCGAATCGCTGGAGGAGATCGGGGCCCTGCCGCTGCGCGCGCTCGCCGCGCAGTGCGAGCATTTCCTGCGCGACACCGCGGAGATGTGGCGCGAGGTGCTGCGCGACACGCTCAGGCGCGAGCTGAGCGTCACGCTCGAGGACGCGGCACGCTCCGACGCGCTGGCGCTCGCGCGCGCGAGCGCCTTCGATGCCTGGTTCGGCGCGGCGGCCATGGAGCCGACGGTGCGCCGGCAGCTCGCCGAGATGGGGCTCGATCCCGAGGCGCAGGGCCATGTCCGCTACGACACCGGCGAGCGGGACGGGAAGCGGAGCCGCGCCTTCTGCGCGCCGGTGCGCATTCCCGACGAGGTGCACCTCGTGCTGCGCCCGCAGGGCGGCGCGACCGACTGGAAGACGCTGCTCCACGAGGCGGGGCACGCGCTGCACTTCGGCAACGTCGCTCCCGCGCGCCCCTTCGAGGAGCGCTGGCTCGGCGACAACTCCGTGACCGAGGGGTACGCGATGCTCCTCGACCACCGGATGCAGGACCGCGGCTGGCTCAGGCGCTACACCGAGCTTTCCGGCGCCGACCTCGCGCGCTTCCTCCGGCGCGCCGGGTTCGAGGAGCTGCGCTTCCTCCGCCGCTACTGCGCGAAGCTGCTCTACGAGCTGGAGCTCCACGGCGGCGAGGTCCCCGAGCGCGACATCGCGGCGCGCTACGCCGAGCTGCTCTCGGAGGCGACGGGGTTCCGCTACTCGCCGGACGACGCTTACGTGGACGTCGACCCGCGGTTTTACTCCGGACGCTACCTCCGGGCCTGGCAGCTCCAGGCACTGCTCGCGGATGCGCTGACGGCGCGCTTCGACGAGGACTGGTGGCGCAACCCGCGCAGCGGCCCGTGGGTGCGAACGGAGCTATTT
>DATAIS010000257.1:0-2842 GCA_036262535.1 Gemmatimonadaceae bacterium
TTGTCGAGCAGCCGCTGCGCGTAGTCGGTGATGCGGAAGAACCACTGCTCGAGCTGCCGCTGCTCGACCGGCGTGCCGCATCTCTCGCACTCGCCGTTCACGACCTGCTCGTTGGCGAGCACGGTCTTGTCGGTCGGGCACCAGTTCACAGCCGCGCGCTTCTTGTACGCGAGCCCGCGGTGATAGAGCTGGAGGAAGACCCACTGCGTCCACTTGTAGTACGACCGGTCGGTCGTCGAGAGCTCGCGGCTCCAGTCCACCATCAGCCCCGCGCGCTGCAGCTGCCGCCGGAAGTTCGCGATGTTCCTCGGAATCAGCTCGCTCGGATGGATGCCGAGCTTGAGGGCGAAGTTCTCGGAGTGGATGCCGAACGCGTCGAAGCCGATCGGCTCGAAGACGGTGTGCCCCTGCAGGCGCTTGAATCGTCCATGGATGTCGTTTCCGGTGAACGCGTAGAGGTTGCCGACGTGCAGCCCCTCCGCGCTCGGGTACGGGAACATCATCAGCTGATAGAACGGCCGCTCGCCCCGAGCGAGATCGGGGGTGTTGGTGCGGCGCGAGCTCCAGCGCTCCTGCCACTTCCGCTCGACGGCAGCCGGATCGTACCCGGGCGCGTCGGCGGCGGGGCTCGTGGTGGTGGGATCTGCCATGGGAGCCGTGAAATCTAGCGAGGCGATCGAGCGCCCGTCCATGACCGAAGCCGGAGCAGCAGCGAAGACACGGACGCCCCGCGCGCAGGGCAACGCCCTGAGGCGCCGCATCCTCCTCACCGCGTGCGGCGTCTTCGTCGCCGTCGGCTTCCTGCTCGTGGGCGGACTGGTGATGATCCGCTCGATCTTCCGCACCGAAGCCGAAGCGCGGCTCGAGGACGCGGCCGCACGTTCGGCGCTCCTCATCGACCGCATGCTCCTCGAGCGGCAGCGCGAGCTCGACCTGCTCGTCTCGTCGCCGGCGACGATCGACGCCGCGCGCGCGGGTACCCGCCGCGCCGACGAGCTCGGCCTGCCCCAGATGTCGATCGGCGCGATCGAAGCGCAGTTCGCCGCCGCACGCACGATGGACGTCGACGCGCGCTACCGCGCCTACCTCGCCGAGATCTCTCCGCGGACCGGGATCGCCGAGGCGATCCTCACCGATCGCTACGGCCACAACGCCGTCACGACGTCGCGCACGCAGGACTTCATGCAGGCCGATGAGGAGTGGTGGGAGACCGCCGACCGCGCCGGCGCGACGGCCCCGACCGCGTCCTACGACGACTGGGCCAAGGTCGTCGCGATGACGATGGCGGCAGCCGTCCGCGACCCGGTCTCGGGCCGCGGGCTCGGCGTGCTCAAGCTGACCTATCTCTTCGACCGAACCGACAGCGCCCTCGCCGCCGGGGGCGCGAGCGGGATCCACGCCGAGCTCGTCGATCGCGACGGCAACGTCGTTGCCAGCTCCTCGCCCTCGATGCCGCGCATGAAGCCCTTCCTCGGGATCGGCGCCGCTTCGCGGGCGAACGACACGGTCGTCGTCGCCGACCTGCGGGATGGCCGGGAGTGGCTCAGCGTCTCCCCCGTCGGCACGAGCGGCTGGCGCATCATCGCCCACATCCCCGAGCGTGTCGCGCTCGACCAGTCGGCCGCGGCGACGCGGACGCTCGGCCTCGGCGTCGGGGGTATCGTCGTCGCACTCCTCTTCGCGCTCGGCTTCGTCGATCGCTTCGTGATGCACCGCATCACCGGTCCCGCGGGACGGCTGCGCGCCGTCGCCGAGGCGGTGGCGGCGGGTGATCTCTCGGTCGACGTCGCCAGCGTCGGCGCCCGCGCCGACGACGAGATCGGCCGCCTCGCGCGCGCGACGGGCACGATGATCGACGAGCTGCGTCGCCTCGCATCCGCGCTCCGCGCCTCGGCGAGCGAGACCTCGGCGATGGCCGCCGAGATCACGAGCGGCGCGTCCTCGATGGCCGCGACCGCGGAGGCGATGGCGAACACCTCGAGCGACCTCAGCGAGCAGTCGGGGACGATGTCGCAGGCGATCTCGCAGTTCGCCTCCGACTCGACGCGCCTGGTCGCGATCTCCTCGGAGCTCGATGCGGGCTCGCAGGAAGGCCTCGAGCGGAACGTGAAGCTCCGCGAGCTGGCCTCGGACAACCGCGTCCGCCTCGATCAGAGCATCGCCGCGCTCGAGGCCCTCTCGGCCGACGTGGCCGCGAGCGCGGCCGCGTCGGACGCGCTCGCGGGCGCATCAGAGGAGATCCGCGCCTTCGTCACCTTCGTGCAGAAGATGGCGCGCCAGTCCAAGCTCCTCGCCCTCAACGCCGCGATGGAGGCGGCGCGCGCCGGCATCCACGGCCAGGGCTTCGCCGTCGTCGCGAGCGAAGTGCGCCGGCTCGCCGCCGGCGCCGCGGAGTCGGCGGAGCGCACCGAGAACCTCGTCCGCGAGGTGCTCGCGCGCGTGAACCTCTCGCGCGACTCGACGGCGCGCACCGTCGGCGCGGTGCAGAGCGTCCTCGGCGCGACGAAGCAGGGACTCGAGTCGTTCGTGACGATCCAGTCCGCGGTCGCGGAGAACGAGGAGTGGATGCGCGCGATCTCGCAGGCGTCCGCCGAGACCCACGCGCTCATCGGCGAGATGACGCGCCGGCTCGACTCGGTCTCGCGCACCACCGAGAGCTTCGCCGCCTCGATGCAGGAGGTCGCGGCGTCGAGCGAGGAGCAGAGCGCGTCCACCGCGGAGATCGCCGACGTCGCGCGTGCCCTCGCCGCCTCCGCCGAACAGCTGGCGCACATCGTCTCGCGCTTCCAGCTCGGCGAGGCGCCGGTGCGCCGTCTCACTCCCCCGGCCGAGGCCTCCTCGC
>DATAIS010000258.1:0-4450 GCA_036262535.1 Gemmatimonadaceae bacterium
GCCGACGAGGTCGTCGTCTTCGACAGCACGGGCGTCGCGTTCCAGGACGTCGTCGCCGCGGCGCTCGTCTACGAGCGTGCGGAGCGGGAGAACGTCGGCTCGATGATCCGCTTCGGGGAGTAGCGAAGAACGCGTCTGGCGGAGAGGGGCAACGGGCGTCATGATCTTCGCGTCCCGACTCCCATAGACAATGCATCGACGCACCTTCCTCTCCACACTCGGCATCGCCGCCGCGGCGAGCCAGCTCGGATGTTCCACGATGGCCCAGTCGTCGGGCGGCAGCGGACGCCGCCTGCGCCGTGTCGGGGTGCAGCTCTACAGCCTGCGCGACGACGCCCGCCGTGATCTCGAGCGCACGCTCGCGAACATCGCCGAGGCCGGCTACGACGACGTCGAGCTGCTCGGCTCGATGAACAACTTCGGCATGCCCGCGGCGCAGCTCCGCCAGGTGCTGGACCGCAACGGGCTGCGCGCGCCGTCGACGCACGTCGGCGGCAACGTCGTGGACGACCTCGACCGCAACCTCGACGACGCAGCGACGCTCGGCCACGAGTATCTCACCGTCGCGAGCCTGCCCATTCGCGGCACGCCGACGCTCGACGACTACCGCCGCTGGGCGGATCGCCTCAATGAGGCGGGGCGCCGCGCCCGGACACGCAACGTCTGGATGGCCTTCCACAACCACGCCGGCGACATCAATCCGATCGAGGGCGCGGTGCCTTACGACCTGCTCCTCGATCGTACCGACGCGGCAGTGGTGCGCATGCAGCTCGACACCGGGAACGCGGCGATGGCGGGCCGCGACCCGATGGAGTACATGCGACGCTACGGCACCCGCTACTGGAGCTTCCACATCAAGGACGTGCCCTCGCTCGGCGCGAAGAACGACACGGAGCTCGGCAAGGGCGTGATCGACTTCCGGCAGCTGCTCGCCAGCATCAGCGACATCGACCAGAAGCACCTGTTCGTGGAACAGGAAACGTACCCGGGAACGCCACTCGAGAGCGTGCGACGCGACTATTCTTATCTATCGACGTTGGAGTTCTAGCAGTGCCATGCAGTCTCGGCGGGTGAGGTCAGCATGAGCGTCAGGACGACGGACATCTTCGGCCAGAAGCGTGGCGAACGTGCACAGCCGGGTACGTATGGCATGCAGCCGCAGGGGTACCGACTCCCTGACGGGACGCGTCTCGGCCGCGTGCGGCTGCGCGTCGCGGACCTCGAGCGCAGCCTCGCCTGGTACGAGTCGGTGCTCGGCATGGCCGTCCTCGAGCGCACGAACGAGAGCGCCACGCTCGGCGCCCATGGGAGCTACCACGCGCTCGTCGAGCTGCACGAACAGTCCGGCGCGCGGCCGTTCCCGCGTCGCGGACGCCTCGGTCTCTTTCACTTCGCGATCCTCCTGCCGGATCGCGTCTCGCTCGGCGCCTTCGTCAGGCATCTCGCCGAGCAGGGTGTGCGCGCCGGCGCGGCCGACCATCTCGTGAGCGAGGCGTTCTACCTCACCGACCCCGACGGACTCGGCATCGAGATCTACGCCGACCGACCGCGCGAGACGTGGCAGCGCGTCGGCCGCGAGCTGATGATGTCCACCGACCCGATCGACATGAACGACCTGCTCGAGGCGTCGAGTGGTGTCCGATGGGACGGGATGCCGGCGGGCACGGTGATGGGGCACGTCCACCTCCACGTCGGTGGACTCGATGCCGCGTCGGCGTTCTTCTCCGAGGCGATGGGCTTCGATCGCACCGTTTGGAGCTATCCCGGCGCGCTCTTCCTCGCCGCCGGCGGATATCACCATCACCTCGGCACCAACCTCTGGGCGGGCGCGGAAGCAACGCCCACCGGCCCGAACGACGCGGGGCTGATCGAGTGGACGATCGAGCTGCCTGACGTTGCCGATGTGGACGAGGTCGCGAAGAGCCTCGTTGCCAACGGGCATTTCGTCACCCGCGAAGGTGCCGACGTCCTCACCACCGACCCGTGGAAGACGGGAATCCGCGTGAGGCGAGCGGAGGACTGAGCACCACGACCACCGCACCACTCGCCGAGTATCACCTGCGGCTCGACGGCAACGCGTGGACGATCATGCACATGGGCGCGCTGATCTCGTTCGACGCCGAGCAGCAGTACCTGAGCGAAAAGGAGCGCACCCTCTTCGGGCTCTCCCTCTGGCCCGCCGCGATCGCGCTCGCGCACGACCTCGTCGCGCGAGGGCGCGAGCTCCGTGGAAAGCGCATCATCGAGCTCGGCGCCGGGACGGGGCTTCCGGGAATCGTCGCCGCGACGTACGGTGCGCGCGTCGTCCAGACCGACCGCCAGGAAGATGCGCTGAAGATCTGCCGTGAGAACGGCGCGCTGAACCGGGCGGCCGGCATCGAGTATCGCGTCGCCGACTGGGCGACCTGGGACGACACGACGCGCTACGACTTCGTCATCGGCGCCGACATCCTCTACTCGGACAAGTCGCACGCGCACCTGCGCCACATCTTCGACACCAACCTCGCCCCCGGTGGCCGTCTACTCATCGGGGATCCCTTCCGCTCGCGGAGCTACACGCTGCTCGAGGCGATGGAAGCCGACGGCTGGACGGTCGCGATCACCAAGTGGACGGTGAGCGACGACGAGGAGATCCGCCCCATTGGCGTCTTCGAGCTCACGCCGCCCCGGCCGTCATCCCTCGCGACCGAGCGAAGCGAGGGAGCGATGGCACCTGGTTCCCCGGCGCCTGGAAAGTAGGTCCCAGCAGGCGCTACGCGCCTGCGGGATGACAACCCGATGTACAACGGGCCATTATTGCAAGCATCCTTCACGTCCATCCAGCCAGACCACAGATGAAGCTCCGTTCGCTCCCGCTGCTCCTGCTCGCCGGCGCCTGTGCACCCGCGGTGCAGACCTCGACGCCTACGACTCCCGCTGCGTCGAGGACACAGATCCTCGCCGAGAACCTCGCGCGCCACGTCCAGACGCTCGCCTCGGACGCGTACCGCGGCCGCGGGCCGGCGACGTCCGGTGAGGACTCCGCCGTCCGTTACATCAGCACGCAGTTCGCCGCGGTGGGGCTGCAGCCCGGCGGGCCGAATGGCAGCTGGTTCCAGGAGGTGCCGCTCAACCAGTCGGACATCGTCGGCACGCCGCTGCTCACCTTCAACGTCGCGGGGCGTCGCATCGACGTCAGGCAGGGCGAGCAGATCGCGGTGCGCGCGAGCATGCAGAACGTGGATCGCGTCGCGGTCGCGTCGCAGCTCGTCTTCCTCGGCTACGGCGTGCGCGCGCCGGAGCGGAACTGGGACGACTTCAAGGGCGAGAACCTGCGCGGCAAGTTCGGCGTCGTGCTCATCAACGATCCCGACTTCGAGACGGGGCAGGGTGACTTCGGCGGCAAGGCGATGACCTACTACGGCCGCTGGACGTACAAGTACGAGGAGGCGGCGCGGCAGGGGCTCGCCGGGCTGCTCATCGTGCACGAGACTGCGCCCGCGTCGTACGGCTGGGCGACGGTCAAGAACTCGAACACGAACACGATGTTCGACATCGTGCGCGCCGACCCGGCGGCGGTGCACCCGCTCGTCGAGGCATGGATCCAGCGCGACTTCGCGGTCGAGCTCTTCCGCGCCGCGGGGCAGGACTTCGATGCCCTCAAGGCCCGCGCGCGGACACGCGAGTTCCGCCCCGTGCCGTTAGGCGACGCGACCTTCGCCGCGAACTTCGCGGTTCGCCGGCAGACGATCCGCTCGAAGAACGTCATCGGCCGCCTTCCCGGCACGACATACCCGAACGAGACGATCCTCTACGGAGCGCACTGGGACCACCTCGGCGTCGGCGCGCCTGACGCGCGCGGCGACAGCATCTACAACGGCGCGATCGACAACGCGGATGGCATCGCGTCGCTGATCGAGCTCGCGCGCGTCTTCGCCGCCGGTCCGCGGCCGCAGCGGTCGATCGTCTTCGCCGCCTGGACGGTCGAGGAGAAGGGACTGCTCGGCTCCGAGTACTACGCGGCGAACCCCGTGTATCCGCTCGAGACGACGGTCGCCGGCTTCAACATCGACGCGCTCTCCAGCGCCGGCCCGACGCGCGACATCGTCGTCGTCGGCTACGGCCAGAGCGAGATCGAGGACCGGCTGCAGGGCGTGCTCGCGGCGAGCGGCCGCGTCATCTCCCCCGACGCGCACCCGGAGGCGGGCTACTTCTACCGCTCCGACCACTTCCCGATGGCAAAGCGCGGCGTGCCGATGCTCTACATCGACAGCGGCAACGACCTCGTGAACGGTGGCACCGCGGCCGCGGAAGCGTGGGACGAAGCCTACCGGCGCGACCGCTACCACCAGCCCGCCGACGAGTACGACCCCGCGACGTGGCGCTTCGACGGCATGGTGCAGGACGTCACCGCGCTGCAGCGTGTCGGCGCCGAGCTCGCGAGCTCGCGCGCCTGGCCGAACTACCGCCC
>DATAIS010000259.1:0-9286 GCA_036262535.1 Gemmatimonadaceae bacterium
GGCGTAGCTCATGCGTGAGGCGAACGCATGACGACGAAGCTCGACAAGCCGCTCAAGCGCGAGATCGAAGTGAACGGTGTCTCTTTCACCGTGACGCTGACGCCCGAAGGGGTCAAGGTCGTCGAGAAGGGGAAGCGCAAGGGACAGGAGCTCTCCTGGGAGCGCATCATCCGCGGCGACGTCACCCTTGGCCAGGATCTCGCCGACTCGATCGAGCTGACGATGGAGTGAGCGGGCGGCGCCCGATCAGAGCCGCCGTTCGTCTCCGCTGCGCCGGCCCGTGCTCCCGCTGGCGTTCGTGCGCGCCCAGGGAATGATGTCGAGCCGCTCGAAGGGGATGTCCTCGCCGGTGCGCTCGTCGAGCCCGAAGCGATCGGGCGTCTCGATCAGGCGGCGCAGCGCTTCGTCGATCTCGCGCAACTGCTCGGTCTCGCGTGCGGCGAGCGAGCCGGTGAGCTCGCGGTCGAAGGTCTCGGTGCCCTGATCGGCGGGGTGAAAGGGCATGGCGGTGAGCTCGCCCGTGCGGTCACGCTCGGACTCGCTCCCCTCTTCCTGGTTGTAGCGGCCGAGGCTGCGCATGACTTCGGCGCGCTCCTCGCGTAGACGGCGCTCGAGGTGGCGCCGCTGGGATTCGGTGAGTGGCATGCGAGCTCGGGCTGCACGTTCCACGCCGTCTCGCCCTCCGTCGCGCGGCGCGATATGCTTGTCGCCATGCTCATCCGGTCGTGGTGCGCATGTGCCCTCGCGGGCGCGCTCGTCGCCGGCTGCTCGACGCCCGGCGCCGAGGCGGCGACGGCGGACACGACGTCGCTCGCGCTCCCCGACGTGGTGATCCATCCCATCGTCGGGCCGCACTTCCTCTGCCTCGAGCATCCCCTCGGACAGTTGCGTGCGCTCGGCGACGCCCTCGGCAGCGATTGCCTGGTCCCCGAGCTCGGCGCTGGCCCCGTGGCGAAGTGGCCCGCCTTCTACCGCGGCGACGGCCGCAACAACGAAGACTGGTACGGCTGGGGCGTGCCGGTGCTCGCGCCCTTCGACGGCCTGGTGGACTCGATGTACGTGAATCCGGAAGCCAACCGCCCGGGGCGACTCGGCGGCTCGCGCGCGACGATCATCGTCTTCCGCCGAGCCGACGGCGTGCGTGTCCTCTATGCCCACGTCCGCGACGTCGTCGTGCGCGTCGGCGATCGCGTCCGTGCCGGCCAGCGCGTCGCGCGCGTCGGCAACAATGGGCCGGCGTGGTTCCCGCACACCCACGTCGGCGCCTGGCGCGGCACCACGCCGCTCCAGGTCCGCTTCGACCTCCGCGCGATGGGCTCGATGTCGCGCGCGCGTTAGGCGATGGCGATCGTCGAGCGCGACGAGGGGTTCGGCGATTTCGTCGCCCGCCGTGCGCACGCGGCGTCCGACCTCGCCCTCGCCGCGTTTGCCGCGCTCGGCGGCGCCGCGCTCATCGCCGCCGCGGTGCTCCGGCCGAGGGGCTGGGTCCTTTTCGCCAGCATCGCCGCACTGGCGGTGGCCTTCGGCGGCTGGGGAATAGCCGACCGCGAGCTCTCCGACCCGCGCGTCGCCGCAAGCCGCGCGACCACGCTGGCCTTCCGCGCCATCCGCGCTCTCGCCGTCCTTCTCGCCTTCGTCGCCGCGATCGCGCTCGTCTTCGCCGTCCCGATGCTCGGGATCGGCACGGTCATCAGCTGAGAACTGCCGCTCGGGCTCGCCTGTACGAGCAAGGTTCATCCGGATGAACCTTCGTCGTACTGGCCAACCAGAGCGGTCGTCAAATGGCTGTCAGATGCACGGCTCGAAGCTCACCGTCGTGAAGGTGTTCGTCGGAAACTCCATGAACACCGTCACCGCGGTGCGGCTGCTGCCGAAGGTGACGGGGTTCAGGTCCGTATAGACCGTCGTCGTGCTTCCCGGCGCGTTGATGCGCACGCGGTTCGTGCCGACGGGAAGGCCCAGAAAGCTCGTACCGGCCCGCGGTACGATGTTCGGGACGTTCGGCGTCGTCAGCGTCGCCCCGGGCTCGGTGATGTACAGGTCTACCGTCCGTTCGCTCGCGTTGAAGAACTGGTAGCGCGTCTCCGACGCCCCCGGCGCGCTCGTGTTGCGCGGCGGAAGCACCCCCGCGAGTCCCTGGGCGCTGCGCGTGAGCACGACGACGTGACGAGCGTTCGGCTGGAAGGAGACGGGAAGCGTCGCGACCGTGTTGCTGCCGACCTTGAAGTCCATCTTCCGTCCCACCGGGACCTCGACGCACGCCGAGACGGCGCCGTAGGTCATGCCCGTCGCGAGCGCGGTGCTGCCCGAGAAGACGTCGAGCGGCTCCGTCCCCGGCGCGGCATTCACGAACCTCACCAGCGCCGTACCCGTCGGCTCGTTGGGGTCTTGGTCGCACGCGGCGATGAGGGCGAGGGCGGCGACGAGCAGCGAGTGGCGGAGCATCATGGTGTGGAAACAGGGTAAGGGCGTAGACTTGTGGGCAGCACGATGGACGTCGTTCCAGCCCGCGCTTCGACATGAAGACACGCACGAGCCGCGCCGCCCTCATCATCGGCACGCGGCCCCATCCATGAACACGGCCACCGCGCGCACCGTCGCGCGCATCGCCGAGTCGGCCTACGCGCTCGTCGCGTTCGGGCTCTGGCTCGCGCTGCCATTTCCGCCGCGCGCGGCGTTCGCGACGACGTGGGTGCACTGGCTCGGCACGGCCGCGCTGGCGATGACGATCGCGATCCGTCTCGGCCGCCCCAACCGCGCGGTCTACTGGGTGGCGGCGATCCTCGCCGCCTACGTGCTCGGCACCGGCGTCTTCGCGCTCGTGCGCTCCGGCGGGGCGGTGCTCCCGGGCGCGTCGGGCACGCTGCGGTTCTTCGGCCTCGCGCTGGTCGCGGTCGTCTGGGGCAGCCAGCTCGCGGTCGCGGTGTCGCTCGCGTCGCTGTGGAGAGAGACGGACGCACGGTGAACGACCGCGCGCGGCCAGCAGATGACAGCACCTTACTGGAACATCCCGAAGTGCCCGAGCAGCCACCAGAGAAGAAGGAAGATCAGGACGGTGGAGATGCAGCCTCCGCCCAGCTTCTTCGCGCCATAGCCCGCGGCGAGGCCGCGCAGCAGCTTGCTCATCGGTCGTGCCCGTCGGTTGAGGTCGGGGCGCCGCAGGTGCACACTTCATACCCATGACGGCACCCGCGCGCACCGCGCACGCTCCGCTCGAGCAGCGCATCGAGATCGAGACCCCCGAGCACGTCGCGTTCTCGTACACCGTCGCCGGGATCGGATCGCGCGCCGCGGCCGCGCTGCTCGACTTCATCATCGTCGGCGCGGCGATCCTCATCCTCTGGTTCGGCTTCGCGATCATCGTCAGCGGGCTGCGCGACACCGGGGTGCTCGGCGGCACCACCGCGCGGGCGGGATCGTGGGCAGTCGCCATCATCTACGTCCTCTCCTTCGTCATCTACTGGGGCTACTCGGTCTACTTCGAGGCGGTCTCCGATGGGCAGACGCCGGGGAAGCGCATCCTCGGGCTGCGCGTGGTGCAGGACGGCGGCTACTCGGTGTCGTTCGCGGCGTCGGCGGTGCGCAACCTGGTGCGCATCCTCGACGCGCAGCCGGCGTTCATGTACGTCATCGGGACGATGGTTGCCATCTTCTCGCGCCACACCAAGCGCATCGGCGACCACCTCGCGGGCACCATCGTCGTCCACGAGCGCGCCCCCGACTTCACGCCGGTGGTCGCCGCGCCGGCGCCCGCGACGCGCGAGGCGCCGCTCCAGGTCACCGCGGTCCTCACCGACGACGAGTTCGAGCTCCTCTCGCGATTCCTCGAGCGGCGCCAGGCGCTCGAGCCGGCGCGGCGCACCGAGCTCACCGCGCAGATCGCCGCCCGCTTCGCCGGCCGCCTGCCGGAGGACGCGCCTAACGATTCCGCCCGTCTCGTCAGGCTCTTCCGCGCCGAGCAGGAGGCGCGGGCGCGGGGCGTCGCCTCGCGTGGAGCGAAAGGCGCGGCGCGCGAGCAGCACGTCCTCGTCGCGCGCAGCGCGGCACGATGGGCGGAGTTCGCGGCGCTGCTCGGCCGCGCGCAGCGCGGGGGATTACGCTCGCTGAGCGAGCAGGAGCTGGCCGACTTCGTCTCGCGCTATCGCGAGGCCGCAGCCGACCTCGCGCGCCTCCGCACCGCGAGCGCGGGACGCGAGTCGGAGGCGCAGTACTACCTCAGCCGGCTCGTCGCCTCCGGGCACAACATCCTCTACCGCCGGCGCGAGCTGGCGATGCACAACGTCGCGACCTTCCTCGTCATAACGCTGCCGCGCGAGGTGCGACGCTCCTGGCGGCCGATCCTCGCTTCGGCGCTGCTGCTGCTCGGACCCGGCGTGATCACGTACGCCAGCGTTCGCAACGATCCCGCGCTCGCCTTCGAGCTCCTCCCCCCCGGGATGATCGACCGTGTCGAGAACGCGGCGAAGAACGAGTCGCGCGGCCGCGGCTACGTCGCCGCCGAGGAGATCGAGCGTCCGATCTTCGCCGGCTTCATCATGAAGAACAACATCCAGGTGACGGTGATGTCGTTCGCGGCCGGCGCGACGGCGGGGATCGGCACGGTGCTGATCCTCCTCCTCAACGGCCTCTCGATCGGCGCCGCCGTCGGCGCGTACGCGAACCACGGCGTCGGCCACCTCATCCTCGGCTTCATGGTCGGGCACGGCGTGCTCGAGCTGAGCGCGATATTCATGGGCGCCGGGGGTGGACTGCTCATCGCGAAAGGCATCCTCCTCCCCGGCGACCTCCCACGCCGCGACGCCGTCGTCCTCAACGGCCGCCGCGCCGTGCGCCTCGCCACCGTCGCCGTCATCCTCCTCGTCTTCGCCGGAATGATCGAGGGCCTCTTCTCGCTCGATCCGTTCTGGGGACTTGAGCAGCGCGTCCTCGTCGGCGTTGTTTCCGGCCTGCTGATGATCCTCTGGCTGTCGCGCGGCTGGCGCGGCGAGGCCGACCTCGCCGTGGAGGAGAACGCCTACCTCCGACTGGCGGAGCCGCTGCCGGCGGGGCGTGCCGCTCCACGAGCGCCTGGTGGATAGCGCGCTGCTCGTCGCGTTCGTGCTTCCTTTCGCCACGGGCGCTGCGGCGCAGACGACGACCGACGTCGTCACCGGGCAGGTGGTCGGGCCCGCGAATCTGCAGAACAGCGCTTCCCCACCGTGGAGATGGAGCACATCTTCCAGCGCGCACGCCGCGGCGAAGAGAGCGCAGACGATCAGCGCCGCGTCGAGGCACACATGCTCATCGAGTCTAACGTGACCGCGCCGGCTTCCCGCGATGTCGGACGTGTCGGCCCGGCGCCGCGCGTCGTACGCATCCATCCCGCCGACGACGTCGCCGTCGCCGTCCGGCCACTGTCCGCGGGCGAGACCGTGGACGTCGATGGCGACCGCCTGACGCTCCACGCCGACGTTCCCGCCGGCCACAAGGTCGCCCTCCGTCCGATCGAGGCGGGAGAGCCGGTGACGAAGTACGGCTTCACGATCGGCATCGCGACCGAGTCGATCGCCCGCGGCGCGTGGGTGCACTCGCACAACCTGCGCACGCACCTCGAGGGGATGGTCGCCTACCGGTATGATCCCGCGCCCCGCGAACCGGTCGGAGCGGAGGCGCGGCCGACAGTCCTCGGCTACCGGCGCGAGAACGGACGCGTCGGAACGCGCAACGAGGTCTGGGTCCTCAACACGGTCGGCTGTGTGAACTTTGCCGCCGAGGGAATCGCGCGGACGTCGACCGAGCGCTTCCGGGACGTGATCGACGGCGTCTACGCCTTCGGTCACCCCTTCGGTTGCAGCCAGCTCGGCGACGACCTCCAGAACACCCAGCGCATCCTCGCTGGTCTGATGCGTCACCCCAACACGGGCGGCGTACTCGTGCTGGGGTTGGGCTGCGAGAACAACCAGATGGACAGCCTGCTGCGCATCGCCGGGGGCGACATCGACCGTTCGCGGCTCCGCTTCTTCAACACGCAGGACGTCGTCGACGAGCGTGACGAGGGGCTCGAAGCCGTCGCCCAGCTCGTCGCGCGGATGGAGCACGATCGCCGCGCCGAATGTCCGGCATCGGATCTCATCCTCGGGCACAAGTGCGGCGGGTCGGACGGCTTCAGCGGCATCACCGCGAACCCGCTCGTCGGGCGCATCGCGGACCGCCTCACGGCGGCCGGCGGCGGTGTCGTCCTCACCGAGGTGCCGGAGATGTTCGGCGCCGAGCAGATACTGATGAACCGCGCGAAGGACGAGCACGTGTTCGAGGCGATCGTCGCGATGATCGACGACTTCAAGCAGTACTTCCTCGGCCACGGCCAGCCGATCTACGAGAACCCGTCGCCGGGGAACAGGCAGGGCGGGATCACGACGCTCGAGGAGAAGTCGTTAGGCGCGATCCAGAAGGGCGGACGGGCGACGGTGACCCGGGTGTTACGCTACGGCGAGCAGGCGACGACCGGTGGCCTCTCGCTCCTCGAGTCGCCGGGGAACGATGGCGTCTCGTCGACGGCGATGACGGCGAGCGGGGCGACGATCCTGCTCTTCACGACGGGTCGCGGGACGCCCCTCGGCTTTCCGGTGCCGACGATCAAGATCTCGTCGAACAGCGACATCGCCGCGAAGAAGCCGCACTGGATCGACTTCAACGCCGGCGCGCTGCTCGACGGGGCGGCGACGCCCGAGCAGCTCGCCGAGGAGCTGTTCGCGCTCATCCTCGACGTCGCGTCGGGGCGGAAGCAGACGAACAACGAGAGGCACGGCTATCGCGAGATCGCGATCTGGAAGGCGGGGGTGACGCTCTGACGACGATGACCCCTCGCGCACGCAGCGACCGCGAGCTCGTGGTGCAGCGCCTGATCGAGCTCGGTGCGATCGCGGTCGTTCGCCTCCCCGACGCCGCCGGCGTTCTGCGCGCGATCGACGCGATCCGCGCGGGCGGCATCACTGGCGTCGAGCTCACCATGACGACCCCGCGCGCGCTCGAGCTGCTCGAGGAGATGTCGCGCACGATGGGCGACGAGGTCCTGGCGGGGATGGGGTCGGTGACGGACGCCGAGAGTGTTCGCCGCGCCGTCGACGCTGGCGCGCGCTACATCGTGAGCCCGGTCTTCAAGCCCGAGGTGATCGCCGAGGCGCACCGGCTCGGGACGGCGGTGATGCCCGCCGGCTTCACGCCGACGGAGATCCTCGCCGCGCACGAAGCCGGCGCCGACATCGTGAAGGTGACGCCTGCCGAGGTCCTCGGCGTCGCTTTCATCAAGGGCGTGATGGCGCCGATGCCCTTCCTTCGCCTCATGCCCACCGGCGGCGTCACTCCCGAGAACATCGGCGACTGGCTCCGCGCGGGAGCGGTCGCGGCGGGCGTCGGAAGCGCACTCGTCGACCCGAGGCTGGTCGCCGCGGGCGACTTCGCGACGCTGACGGCACGCGCACGGCGGATGGTGCAGTCGGTCGCGGAAGCGCGCGGCGCGCGGGAAGGGAAGGGATGAAGCGCGTCGTCGGCTTCGGTGAGATCATGCTCCGGCTATCGCCACCCGGAAGCGAGCGCTTCTTCCAGTCCCCGCAGCTCCGCACCTGGTTCGGCGGGAGCGAGGCCAACGTGGTCGTGAGCCTCGCCCACCTCGGCGTGCCGAGCGAGTACGTCACGCGCGTCCCGGACAATCCCGTCGGCGAGGCTGCACTCTCGACGCTGCGTGCCGAGGGGGTCGACGTGCGGAACGTCGTCCGTGGCGGCGATCGGCTTGGCATCTACTTCGTCGAATCGGGCGCGGATCTGCGCGCGATGCGGGTCGTGTACGACCGCGCCGGGTCGGCCTTCAGCCGCCTCGCGGCCGACGAGATCTCGTGGGACGAGGTCCTGAAGGGCGCGGGGTGGCTGCACCTCTCGGGAATCACGCCGGCGTTAGGCGAGGGGCCGGCCGCGAGCGCGCGCACCGCTGCCGAGACGGCGCGGCGACTCGGTGCGACGGTGAGCCTCGACCTCAACTACCGGCCTGCGCTCTGGCGCGATCGCGATCCGACGCCGCTGATCCGGCCGCTCGCCACGTGCGCGGACGTCCTCATCGGTAACGCCGGCGCGATCGAGGCGATGCTCGGCGTCCCCTGCGATCCCGCGGGGGATCTGGCCTCGCAGCAGCGGCTTGCCGACCGGCTGCGGAAAGAGCTCGGTTGCCCGCGTGTCGTGCTCACCCGGCGTGACGTCGTCTCGTCGAGCGAGCATGGGTGGAGCGCGCGGCTCTTCGGCGAGGAGACGTCGCACGAGTCGCGAAGCTACCGGGTGCGCGTCGTCGACCGTGTCGGCGGAGGTGACAGCTTCGCTGCGGCGCTGATCTACGCCCTCGTCTCCGGCCGCAGCGCGGACGCGGCGCTCGAGTTCGCGACCGCGGCGAGCGCGCTCAAGCTCACGATCCCGGGCGACTTCAACCGCGTCACGGTCGACGAGGTCGATCGCCTTCTCCGGACGAATCAGTGACGGACATGCACATCGCTGGCAGCCGGCAGCCGGCAGCCGCCGTCACAGCAAGCGCTTCCTCTGACAGCTGGTCGCTGGCAGCTGGCAGCTGTAGTCAAAGCGCCGCCCGTCCCTTGAGCTCGAGGTACCGGTTGATCACCGCCGCGGTCATCACCGACGGCGACACGTCCAGCACCGTCACCCCCGCGCGGCGCATCCGCCACAGGGCCTCGTCGCGTGCCGTCATCAGCTCCTCGGCGGCGGCGCTCTCGAAGACGATGCTCGTCGCGGCGCGTGCGGAGGGGACGGCGATGCCGGCCAGCTCGTCGTTGCGCAGGGCGACGACGACCGGCAGGTGGCGCGCCGCGCTGCGCGAGGTGTGGGCGATGAGCGACTGCGAGGCGCGGACGTCGATCGCGTCGGTGAAGACGACGATCAGCGACCGCTTGCGGTGGCGGGTCGCGAGCGTGCGGAAGGCGAGCGCGTAGTCGGGTTCGGCCATCGACGCCTGCACCGGCACCAGGGCGTCGCGGATGCGGTGGAGCGTCGCGCGTCCCTTGCCCGGCGGCACCCAGGCGCGGATCTCGTCGTCGAAGACGAGGACGCCGACGCGGTCGCCGTTGCCTAACGCGACGTCGGCCAGGATGAGCGCCGCGCTGAGGGCACGCTCGAAGCGCGACAGGTCGCCGGCGAGCTGGGTCATGAGGCGGCCGGCGTCGATCGCGATCATCACCGTCTGCCCCTGCTCGATGGTGTACTCGCGCGCGATCGGCTTCTGCCGCCGCGCCGTCGCCTTCCAGTCGATGCG
>DATAIS010000260.1:0-3221 GCA_036262535.1 Gemmatimonadaceae bacterium
ACCCGCGCCCCCCAGAGCCACCCGATCGTGCCGGCGACGAACGCGCGCGGACGCACCAGCTTCACCACGTGCTCGATGTCGGCGATGGGCATCCACGGCTCGACGAAGAGCACCGGCACGCCGAGCGCGAGGAGGCCGGTGATCACGGCGAAGAGTTGCGGACCCGGCTCGGCGAGCAGCAGCACCGGGTCGCCGGCGCGCAGCCCCGCGCGCCGCGCCACCCGCTGCACCGCCGCCGCGGCGCTGCCTAACGCCTCGAACGACACGACGCCACTGGCGCGCGTCCAGAGCGCCGGCTCGCGGGCACGCTCGGCAAGGTGGGGGAGGACCCGCGAGGCACAGTTCATCGGTCGTCGCTCACCGGAGCCACAGCGCCGGCAACAGCATCAGTCCCGGCAGCGACACCGCCAACCCGAGCAGCGACTGGCGCATCCAGGGATGCTGTGCGCCAGGAGCGGTGTTGGCCGGGATGGCGGCGACGAAGGCGATCCCCCCGACGACGAGCCAGAGCAGCGCCGCCCCGGCGGTCGGGATGCCGCGCTCGCGGCCGACGACCACGACGTAGAGCGGGAAGATCGCAAGCCAGGCGACGACTGCGCTCGCCGCGACCTGGACGATCGGATGCAGCCGCGGCTTCGCGAGTCGATACCAGGTGATGCCGACGAAACAGAGGTGCGCGGCGACCGAGATGGTAAAGGGGTAGAGAAGGTCGGGGCGCTCGAGCACGAACGCGAGAAGGAGCCAAAGCAGCGCCGACGAGAACACTGCCGCGACGGCAACGAGGTCGTGCGGCCGCTGGCGAATGAGCCGCCGACGCGGCCAGAGCACCGTGTACGAGAGGAATAGCGCGACCGGCGGGACGAGCCAGCGCCACCCTCCCACTGCCCAGCAGGCGAATCCGAAGAGAACGGCCGCGATCACCGCGCTGTCGCTGAGCGTTCGACGCCGTCGCAGGCCCACCACGAGCACGAGCAGAAGCAGCGTCACCAGCAGCGCCAGGGCGAGGTGGCGTGCCGGCTTCTGGAGCAGCCCCGCGAGCAGGAGGTAGCCGCCGAAGGGGATGAGCAGGTTGTCGGTGCCGCGCAGCGCTACCGCCTCGAGCAGCATCACGATCATCCCGAAGATGAGGCCGATCAGCACCGACTCGAGCCGTCCCGTCGTGGTGAAGACGAGGAGCGGGATGTGTGTGGCGAGGAACGCGACGGTGAAGAACGCGACCGACCCCTCGAGCGACTTGTACGAGGCGGTTTCGTCGGTGGCGTAGCGCATCCGCCCGTAGTGGACGCCGACCACCGCCGCGACGGCGTCGGCGAGCGCCAGCGTCAGGATCGGGATCCCGAAGAGCACGGCGTCGCCACTGGTGAGCACGTACAGCCCCGTCGCCGCGATCGGGAAATAGAAGTCCCCGCCCGAGCGGCGTTGCACGCCGTGCACGACGCCACCGAGCATCGTCCGGCCTAACGGGGTCCAGCGCAGGATCGCGAGCACGGCGATCGTCGCGCCGCCGATGATCAGCACCGGCCAGACGTCGTCGAAGAGAAAGGGAAAGGTCAGCACCCCGAGCCCGAGGCCGACGTGCGCCGCCTTGCGCGAGACCTCGGGATGCAGCGCGAAGCGCGCCCGCAACGCGCGCACGACGAAGAGCATCCCGAGGAGAGTCGGCACGAGGATCGCGACGCCGAGCCATGGATTCTTCAGCACACGACCTCCTCGACGACGAAATCGCGGTAGAAGAAGGCCTTGTCCTCGCGGTGCAGCCGTCGCGACAGCTCGGGCAACGCTCGCAGTCGATCGGGGAGCAGCGCGGCGCCCTGGCGTGGCACCATCATGTTCCAGTAGGCGATGCGTGCGCCCGGCCGCGCGATGCCGGCGATCCGCTCGATGAGCCTCCGCGAGCCGTCCGCGGACTGGTACTCGAAGATGTCGCTGAGGTTGGCGCGATCGATTGGCGCCTCGTGTCCTCCGGCCGCGAACTCCTCGACTGCCTGGCATCGCCACTCGAGCCGGTCGAGGTTCTCCCGGATGACGTCGAAGTGTTCGGCGCGCAGCGCGTGCGGCAGCACCTCGCCGTGCGCGCCGGTGAGGATCCAGACGAGGTACGGGTTCCGCGACGGATCGAGCTCGGTGAGCGCATGGCGCACCCGGGCAAGCAGGTGCGTAGCGACGCTCCCGTCGGCATAGCGAAAGAAGCTCGGATCGCGGCCAAGCCGGCCGAGCACGAGCTCGGAGAAGAAGACGCGGAAGAGGAGCCGCCAGCTCGCCGAGTCCCACCGTTCGTCGTAGAAACGCGTTCGCTCCGCCGGCGAGCGCTCGGCGATCAGGGCGAGCACGGTGTCCCGCCGGTGGACGAGCGGCAGGACCCAGCGGCGGAAGATCCGGAAATACGACTCGAACTTCCCCGCGTCGCCGATACCGCGCTCGATCGCCGGAGAGCGCGCGTCCCAGAATCCGCGCGCGTCGGAGGAAAGCAGCGCGCGGCAGCGACGGTACAGCGCTGCGCGCCGGGCGCTCGGCCGCGAACCGATCAGCTCGAGCAGCTCGGCGTGGCTCAGCTCCCGGAATGCGGCAACGCGCAGCTCGAGCGCGGCGAGCTGCGCCGGGTTGAGGTCGATCGCCACGACCCGCGCCGGATGACGCGTCAGCAGCGAGAGCGAATTCTCCCCCGCCGAGGCGATCGAGAGGCAATGATCGCCAGGCTGGACGTCGAGCCCGCCGAGCAGCACGTCGGCATCCTCCCAGCACTGCGCATAGCGCAGCAACGACCGAAAGTCGGCCCGGGATTCAGCTTCGGTGCGCACCGTCGGGCAGGGCGGCCCGGCGGTGGAGCGGCGGGTGCGGGGGCGAGTCGCTGATGCGCTTCGGCGAACTCGCCGGCGCAGAGCGCGGCGACGATCGACAGTTCGCCCGCAAGCGAGACCGCCGCACAGACCTCGGCGAAGGCCTGCGCATGGCCCGGGCCGGCGAGGCCAAGGATCTGAAGGCAGGCGCGCTGGCTCGGCAGGGCGGTCGCTCCGCCGACCGTTCCGACGACCAGATTGGGGAGCGTCACCGACATGTACATCGAATCGCCCTGGCTCTCGATGCGCGTCACGCCGACCGCCGATTCGGCGACGCACGCGACGTCCTGCCCACAGGCGAGATAGATCGCCGCGAGGCCGTTGGCGTAGTGACCCTGGACGCCGATCGTCCCGCTCAGCACTCCGCCCACCGCCGACATCGCC
>DATAIS010000261.1:0-2340 GCA_036262535.1 Gemmatimonadaceae bacterium
ATCGAGGAGTCGCGCGAGATGTACGGGCTGCTCATCGTCGCGCTCTACATGCTCGTTCTGGCGATCCGTGCCCGGCGGATGGCCCGGGCCGCCGTGGCGTCAGAGCCCTAGCCGAACACCGGCAGTCGCCGCGGTGCCTCCGCAGGGGCGGCGGGGCGCGGAACCGCTCGAGTCGCCACGGTCTTCGAACGACCGTCGAGCGTGCGCCACATGTTGTACACGAAGAGGTACGCGCCCAGCGCCGAGAGGAGGCCACCGGCGGCGAGCGGGATCCGCGCCGCGACGCCGACGTGAGGCATCGCGATGAACCCACCGGCCATCAGCGAGAGGCCGAGGTTCGCGACCACCCAGTGCACGCTCCCGAGCCTGCGGCTGTAGAGCGCGTTGCCGGTGAAGCGCGGGATGACGTGATAGGCGACGCCAAAGATCATCATCGTCACGAAGCCGAGCAGGTTCATGTGAACGTGCGCCGGCCGGTACATCACCCACATCGGCTCGATCGCCATCGCGACGCCGAGGGTGACGCCTAACGCGAGCCAGGCGAGGCTCGCCTTGATGAAGGCTTTCGCGAACCAGTCCATCAGCCCGGCCGCGGCGTGATCGTGGCGAGGAGCACGAGCTCGACGTCGGAGGCGCGCATGGCATGCGGCTCGTCGGGGTCGTAGACGACGAGGTCGCCCGCGGTCACCGTGCGTTCACCGTCGCGGCCCCAGACGCTGCCACGTCCTTCGACGACGGCGAGCGTCACGGTGGAGTCGTTGCGGTGGAGCGGCACGGCCTGGCCGGGGGAGAGGCGGAAGAGCACCAGCCGCGCGTCCGGCGAATCGTGAACGATCGCGGTCGCCGGCCTGGTCGGGTTCGCGGCGACGGCGCGCTGTGCCGCGCGATGAAGGTCGAAGGTCTTCATGGGATCGGCTGCTGCGCGGCCTCCGCGGCCGCGAGTGAAAGGGCCCACAGCAGCGACTCGAGCTCGATCCCCGCCTCGCGGGCGGCATCGTCGAGTGCGAGCGCGCCGCCGCAGCAGGCGTCGACGCCGAGCTCGTTGAAGACGGCGATCGACGCCGGCTCGAGGGCGATGGCGTCGTTGACGGTCATGTCGGGCGCGAAGGCGCGAGCCGCGCCAGGGGTTCTCGTGTCCATGGACACAAGGTGCCCGGTTCGAGCCGGGCCCTCCGTCAGGAAGAGTCAGGATTTCCTGTCGGAGAATCCCCTAACGCGAACCCTGGCACGACCTAACGCGTCCGGCTCCGCGGCTGGTCGTCCGGCGTTTCGACGAGCGCCGCGAACTCGCCCGAATGGCGCAGGCCGTCGTCGTCGATGGCGAGCGTGCGGCGATACTCCTCGGCCATCAGCGGCGAGCTGAGGATGAAGTCGGCCGTCGCGCGGTTGCAGGCGATGGGGACGTTATAGACGACGGCGATGCGGAGCAGCGCCTTCACGTCCACGTCGTGCGAGTGCGGCTCGAGCGGATCCCAGAAGAAGATGACGAAGTCGATCGTCCCCTCGACGATCCCCGCGCCCACCTGCTGGTCGCCGCCGAGTGGCCCGCTGCGGAAGCAGGTGATCTCGAGGCCGAGCTGCGAGGCGACGTAGCGGCCCGTCGTGCCCGTGGCGAAGAGCTCGTGCGCGGCGAGCACTTCGCGGTTGTAGCGAGCCCAGTCGAGCAGGTCCTTCTTGCAGTTGTCGTGGGCGATGAGGGCGATGCGTTTGCGCGTGCCCATGGGCCGCGAGCGTTTCGGCATGGGGGGCTCCGGGCGAAGGGCGAGGGTCGTCGTTGCGTCGATCCCGTTCCCTCGAACGATAATCGGTGCCAGACTGAAGGCGATGCCGACGCCCAATCGTTACGCCGCCCTGCTGCGTGGAATCAACGTCGGCCGCGCGAAGCGCATCGCGATGGCCGACCTTCGCGCGCTGTTCGAGACGCTCGGCTTCACCGACGTTCGGACGCTGCTCAACAGCGGTAACGTCGTCTTCACCGCGCCGAAGTCGAAGGGAGCGAACAGCGAGTCGCTCCAGGAGCGGATCGAGACGGCGATGGCGAAGAAGCTCGGCGTAGCGGCGAACGTCGTCGTGCTGCGCGCGGCCGAGGTCGAGGCGATGGTCGACGGGAACCCGCTTCCGAAGGGTCTCGAGGAGCCGTCGCGCTATCTCGTCGCCGTGCTGCGCCGGGCCGACGAGGCGCGAAAGCTCGACGAGCTCCTCGGCAAGGACTGGGCGCCGGACGCGCTCGCCGTTCGCGGGCGGGCGGCCTACATGTGGTGCCCCGAGGGGTTCCTCGACAGCCCGCTTCCCGCGGCCGTCGGCCGCGCCCTCCGCGATCAGGTGACGACGCGCAACTGG
>DATAIS010000262.1:0-6028 GCA_036262535.1 Gemmatimonadaceae bacterium
ACGTGGAGCGTGAGGTACGCTTCCGCGATCAGCTTCGTGGCGAGATCGGCGGCGACCACCGCCGCCGCCGTCCCCCAGAACAGTCCGGTCGTGGGCCGCGGATCCGGCACGGGGGGCGTCAGGCGAGCTCTCCCCGGTCGGCCGGCGCGGCGCCGGCGAGCGGCGGCACCGGCACGGCCACCCCGCCGCCCGACATCGCGCGATCCTCCTGCCACAGCACCCACGCCAGCAGCACGGCGCCGGCGCTCACCGCCATGTCGGCCACGTTGAAGGTGGGCCAGCGCGCGGTGCCCAGCCCGACGTCGAGGAAGTCCACCACGCCGAGGTCGGAGCGCAGGCGGTCGAACAGGTTGCCGATCGCCCCCGCGCACACGAGCGCGAGCGCGAGCACCCGCGGCAGGTCGCCCCGCCGGGTGGCGGCGTACAGCCGGGCGAGGATCACGAGCGCCACGAGGGTGAGCGCGGTGAAGATCCAGCGCGACTGCGGCCCCAGGTGCAGCCCGAAGGCGGCGCCCGGGTTGTACACGAGCGTCAGGCGCACGACGTCGCCGAGGACGTCGTGCGGCACGCGCTGCGGCACGAGCGCCCGCTCGGCGATCGCCTTCGTGACCACGTCCACCACCGCGACGAGGGCGAGGACGGGCCAGAACAGCAGCGCGTTACTTCGACTTCGCATCTTCCTCGCGCTGCTTGCACGCGATGCAGAAGCGCGCATGGGGCAGGGCGTCCAGCCGCTCGAAGGCGATGTCCTGGCCGCAGTTGTGGCACTTGCCGAAGGTCTCGGGCGAGCGGTACAGGCGGCGCAGCGCCTCGTCGATGTGCCAGAGGAAGCGCCCCTCCTGGCTCGCGAAGAGGAACGCCTTCTCGCGCTCCATCGCGTCGGTCCCCTGGTCGGCCATGTGGAACGAGTACGCGCTCAGGTCGCCGTCGGACTCCTGCGAGCTTTCCTCGTGGTGTCCGAGCTCCTTGAGGACCCGCTTGCGCTCCTCGAGCAGCCGCTTCTCGAAGTGCTGGATCTGCTTCTTCGGCATCGGCTTCGACTTGCTCTTCGCGCCGCTTTGCGTGGGCATGTCAACTCTTCCTCGTTAGGGCGATGCGGCCCCGGACCCCGTCGAGGTCCAGCTCCAGCACTGCCGGATGATCCCGTCTCGTTCCATCTCCGATCGCGACCTCGATGGCGAGAACCTCGCCCGCGACGTGATCGCGATGTTCCTTCACGGCGGCGAGCAGCTCGTCGTCCCCCGACACCGCGAGCTCGATCCGGTCGCTGACCGCGAGCCCGCGTTCCTTGCGGAACCGCTGCACCGCCGCGATGAGTTCCCGGACCAGCCCCTCACGCCGGAGCTCCGGCGTGATCGCCGGATCGATCGCCGCGAAGTACCCCCCCCGCTCCGCCACCACCAGCTCGCCGACCGCGCGCCGCTTCACCTCCACGTCTTCGGCGTCGATCCGCCGCGTCACGCCGTCCACCGTCAGCTCGAGCGGCTCGCCTTTTTCGAACGCCAGGAGCGCCGCGGACGAGAGGGCCCGCACCCGGTCCGCCGCTTCCGGCGTCGATTTGCCGAACTTCTTACCCAGAGTCCGGTAGTTCGGTTTCGCCTCCAGCGTCACCAGCGCATCCGCCGACGTCGCCAGCTCCGCCCGCCGCGCGTTGAGCTCCGCCTCGACCAGCGGGAGAAGCTCCCGCACCCGTTCCACCAGCGCCGGATTCACGACGCAGACGACCCGACCGATCGGCTGCCTGACCTTCCGCACGAGCGGATTGGCACCCTTCGCCGCCGCCTCCTCGCGCGCCGCACGACCCAGCGTCGCCAGGATCCGGATCGCGTCCATCGCCTCCTCGAGACCCGGCTCCGCCAGTGAGCCCCCGGCGAGGCCGAAAGACGCCAGGTGCACGGACTCCCCCGTCAGCTCCCGATGCAGCCAGTCGCTCACGAAGGGCGCGAACGGCGCGAGCAGCCGGCAGGCACCGACGAGCACCGTGTGCAGCGTCGCGAACGCCGCCCGGTTGTCCGCGCCATCCACGTCGTAGAACCGCGAACGGGACTGGCGCACATACCACTTGGAAACATCCTCGTCCACGAAGCCGACGACGAGTCGGGCAGCCTCGGTCGGTTCGTAGCGGAGGAGGTGCTGATCCACCGCCCGGGTCACCGTCTCGAGCCTGGAAAGCACCCACCGATCGAGCAGCGGCCGTTGCGCCGGCGCCGGATCCAGCTCCGATGGCGACCAGCCGAAGTTGGCGTACTGCGCGAAGATACCGCTGTAGATGTTACGTAACGTGAGAAGGAAGTTTCCGGTCGTCGTCCTGATCTGCGCCTCGTCGAACGACCGGGGCATTCCCACCTGTCCGTTCGCGATGAGGAAGAGCCGGACGGCGTCGGCACCGTAGCGCTCGACCACCTGCCAGGGCTCGACGATGTTGCCGAGGCTCTTCGACATCTTCTTGCCCGCGGCGTCGTTCAGGTGCCCGTTCACGACCACCGCCCGATAGGGCGCCGCAGACGTCACCGTCGCCCGCGTTCCCGGAGCGAGGCCGTTGTTCGGCAGTGCATCCCCGAGCCCGGTCGCGATGGCGAGCAGCGAATAGAACCAGCCCCGGGTCTGATCCACCCCCTCGGCGATGAAGTCCGCCGGGTAGCTGCGCTCGAACTGCTCGCGGTTCTCGAACGGGTAGTGCCACTGGGCGAACGGCATCGATCCGGAGTCGAACCATGTATCGATGACCTCGGGCGCCCGCCGCATCGTTCCCTTGCAGCGGGGTTCGCCGCACCGCCAGCTGTACCCGTCGATGTGCGGCTTGTGGGGATCGAAGTCCTCCGGGAGCGCGCTTCCGCTCAGCTCAGCGAGCCGGGCGAAGCTCCCCACCGCGACCGTGTGCCGCTCGTCGGTGTCACAGAGCCAGAGCGGGAGGGGTGTTCCCCAGTAGCGGTCGCGCGAGATCGCCCAGTCGATGTTGTTCGTGAGCCACTCGCCGAAGCGCCCCTTCCCCACCTCCTCCGGGTGCCAGTCGACGCGGGCGTTCCGGGCGAGCATGGCGTCGCGGAACGCCGTCGTCCGGATGAACCAGGAGGTGCGGGCGTAGTACAGGAGCGGCGTCTTGCACCGCCAGCAGTGCGGGTACGGATGGTTGATCGTACCCGCGCGCCAGAGGACGTCGCGGCGCTTGAGCTCCTCGACGATGAGCGGGTCCGCCGCCTTCACGAAACGGCCGCCGACGATGGGCATGTCCTGCGGGAACTGGCCCTGCCCGTTCACCGGCTGGACGAAGGCCAGGCCGTTGCGCTGCCCCGCTGCATAGTCGTCGGCCCCGAAGGCAGGTGCCATGTGCACGACGCCCGTGCCGTCGGAGGCCGAGACGAACTCCTCGAGCACGACGAGCTGCCGGGCACCAGCCTCGGGGAGCTGCGCCCAGTCGAGCGGCCGGGCGTAGCGCCACCCCGCCAGCTCGCTCCCCTCCAGAGTCGCGACGACCTCCCATCGATCGGCCCAGTCTTCGCCAAGCACCGCCGGGACGCGGGCTTCCGCGAGGATCACCGTCCGCTGGTCCCCCGATTTCCGGCGCAGCTCGGCGTACTTGAGCTCCGCCCTCACCGCCAGCGCCACGTTCGAGACGAGCGTCCACGGGGTCGTCGTCCAGACGAGGATGCGACGTGTCGAGCGACCCTCGGGGGTCGTCGCGACCGGGCGTCCCTTCGCCTCGACGACGTCGAGCGCGACGAAGACGCTCGGGTCGTCCACGTCGGCCCACCCCTGCGCCACCTCGTGACTGGACAGCGCCGTCTCGCAGCGCGGGCAGTAAGGGAGGATCTTGTGGCCGCGATACAGCAGGTCGCGCTCGTGAAGCGTCGCCAGCGCCCACCAGACGCTCTCGACGTACTCGGGATGGTACGTGACGTACGGATGCTCGTAGTCGAGCCAGTAGCCGATCCGCTCCGAAAGCTTCTCCCAGTCGCCCCGATACTTCCACACGCTCTCGCGGCAGAGCCGGTTGAACTCCGCCACGCCGAGCGCCTCGATCTGCTGCTTGCCGCTGATCTTGAGCTGCTTCTCGACCTCGATCTCGACCGGCAGGCCATGGGTGTCCCACCCCGCCTTCCGTTCGACGTACTGGCCACGCATCGCGCGATGGCGGCAGAAGAGATCCTTGACCGTCCGCGCGAAGACGTGATGGATCCCCGGGCGGCCGTTCGCGGTCGGCGGGCCCTCGAAGAAGACGAAGGGATCCCCTCCCTCGCGCGCCTTCACCGAACGCTCGAATAGCTTCTCGTCGCGCCAGCGGGCGAGCAGCTCGTTCTCGAGCTCGTTCGCGCTCTGCTCCGGAGGGAGCAGCCGGTAGCGTGCCTCGGTCGCGCCTGCGGTCATAGGCGCTCCATGACGCCGCGCACCAGCGCCGTCAGGCGCGGCTCGGCCTTCCC
Source organism: Gemmatimonadaceae bacterium (assembly GCA_036262535.1). Lineage (GTDB taxonomy): Bacteria > Gemmatimonadota > Gemmatimonadetes > Gemmatimonadales > Gemmatimonadaceae > JABFXC01. The sequence continues at coordinate 4,419 of DATAIS010000262.1, forward strand.
TGCCACCGCCAGGATCTTGTCCAGTGTCGCCGGCTCGAGCGCGTCCGGGAGGCACTGGTCCGTGATGAGCGAGATGCCCAGCACGCGCATCCCACCGTGAACGGCGACGATGGTCTCCGGCACCGTGGACATGCCGACGACGTCCGCGCCCATGAGGCGGAGCATCCGATACTCGGCGCGCGTCTCCAGGTTCGGCCCCGGCACGGCGACGTAGACGCCCTCGCGCAGCACGATCCGCTGCGACGCGGCGACCTCGCGCGCCAGCGCGCGGAGATCGGCGTCGTAGGGCTCGGACATGTCGGGGAAGCGAGGTCCGAGGCGGGCGTCATTCGGCCCGATGAGCGGGTTGTCGCCGAGGAGGTTGATGTGGTCCGCGATGAGCATCAGGTCGCCCGGCGCCCACAAGGGGTGCATCCCACCACACGCGTTGCTGACGACGAGCGTCCCGGCTCCCAGTGCGCGCAGCACGCGGACCGGGAAGGTCACCTGCCGGAGTGAATAGCCCTCGTAGCGGTGAAAGCGCCCCTGCATCGCGATCACGGTCTTGCCGCCGAGCGATCCGCAGATCAGGCGTCCGGCATGCGACTCGACGGTCGAGAGGGGGAAGCCGGGGATGTCGGCGTACTCGATGACGGCGTCGGCGCGGATCTCCTTGGCGAGGCCGCCGAGACCCGTGCCGAGGATCAGCGCCGCGTCCGGCCGACGGGAGAAACGGGCGCGCACGCTCTCCGCCGCCGCTTCGATCGACTCGAGGGTGTGCGCGCCGCTTTCGTGGTTGCTCGTGGTATTGAGAGTCGCCGTCATCTCGATCGTGCGGTGCTGCCCGTTACTCCTTCATCAGCGAGTCGAGCCATGTCGGCGTCGGAGACGCCACGGTGCGCGAGTTGGGCCCGGGACTGTCGGCCTCCGGGTCGGCGGCGGGAGCGCGCGGAGTCGCCGCCTCGGCGGCCTCGATGTCCGCGAGCTGCCGCTCGACGAGGAGCCGGAGCTGGGCGAGGTATGAGCGGCGGATCCGCTCGATCGACGCGACCTGGTCGCGAAGCGACTGGATCTCGTTCTTCATCGCCTCCTGGAGCCGCTCGGCCTCGGCGCGCGCCTCGCGGAGGATGAGCTGTGCCTCACGCTCCGCCTGCTCGCGGATCTCGGCACGAAGCTGCTGAGCGGAGATGAGGGCGTCGTTGAGCGCCTTGTCACGCTCGCGGAAGGCGCGGAGCTGCTCGTTGAATCCGCGCGCCTTCGCCTCGAGATCCTGATTGACGCGCGTGACCCGTTCGAGCTCGTCGGCGACCTGCTGGCGGAACTCGTCGACCTGCGCCTGCTCGTAGCCGCGCATGGCGCGGCGGAACTCGTAGCGGCGTACGTCGAGCGGTGTGAGATGAAACGTCTCGTCGATCATGTAGGCCTCGCTCCGAACAGGACGGTCCCCAGGCGGACGATCGTCGCGCCCTCCTCCACCGCGATCTCGTAATCCCCCGACATTCCCATCGACAGCTCGCTCGCCGCGGGATGACCCCCGCCACGAATCACCTCGAGCGCCTCACGCGCACCGGAAAACGTCGACCGCAGTACTCCTTCCGACGCGTCGAGGGGGGCCATGGTCATCACCCCCT
>DATAIS010000263.1:0-7300 GCA_036262535.1 Gemmatimonadaceae bacterium
ATGTGCCCCGCCGGATGAAAGGAGACCGTGACGCCGTTGATGCTGCGCGTTTCCCCGAACTCCACCGTCTCGATACGCGCGTCGGGACCGAGGCGCGTGCGCAGCACGCGCTCTCCCTCGCGCGCGGCGAGATACGAGCGCGAGCCCCACCGTGCGTGGTCGCCATGGGCGTGGGTGATGAGCGCGCGCTCGACGGGGAGCCAGGGGTCGATGTGGAAGTCCCCCGCGGCGCAGTAGAGCCCCTCGTCGGTGACCTCGAGCAGCAGGTCGTTGCCGGCGGAGGGAGGGCGCGGGGGACGCGGCTCGCCGGGACGGAAACGTGGCTCGTGCGGCATGCGGCGGACTGGAGGGCAAGGGGTGCGCCATTCGCGGTGCAGCGGACGAGTGGTGACGGGGAACACCGGAACGCCCGAGTCCGCCTCTTGCGCTCGTGACAGGGGACCTGTAATATCCGTCTATCCGGATAGACGGATAGACTATGGGCGCCACGATCTACGACCACCTGAACTCGCTCGCTGACAGCACGCGGAGCCGCCTGCTCCTCGTGCTGGAGAAGCACGAGCTGACGGTGGGCGAGCTGTGCGCCGTCATGCAGCTTCCGCAGTCCACGGTGAGCAGGCACCTCAAGACCCTCGGTGACGAGGGCTGGGTCACGTCGCGCGCCGAAGGCACGAGCCGGCAGTACCGCATGGCGGCCGGGCTCGATCAGGGTGCGCGCCGCCTCTGGCAGCTCGTCCGCAATCAGGTCGCCGAGGGCGACGCCGCGGCGCGCGACGCCCGCCGCGCCGAGCGCGTGCTCGCCGAACGGCGGTCGAGGTCCGAGGAGTTCTTCTCGAGCAAGGCGGGGCAGTGGGACGCGATGCGCGCCGAGCTGTTCGGCCGTCGCGCGGACCTGCTCGCGCTGCTCGCCGTCGCCGATCCGGAGTGGACGGTCGGCGATCTCGGCTGCGGAACGGGCGAGGTCGCTGAAACGATCGCGCCCTTCGTGAAGCGCGTCGTCGCCGTGGATTCGTCGCGCGCCATGCTCGCCGCCGCACGGAAGCGGCTGGCGTCGGCGGACAACGTCGACCTGCGCCAGGGGGATCTGGACGGCTTGCCCGTGGACAAGGGCGAGCTGGACGTCGCGCTCATGTTTCATGTGCTGCAGTACGTGATCGATCCCGCGGCGGCGTTGAAGGTGGTTCGCCGGACGATCGCGCCTCGCGGGCGGCTGCTGGTCCTCGACATGCAGCCACACGAGCGCGAGGAATACCGCGAGAAGATGGGCCACGTGTGGCACGGCTTCTCCGAGGAGCAGCTCACCGCCTGGCTCACGGAGTCGGGCTTCAGGTCCGTTCGCTACACCGCGCTCCCGCCCGACCCGCAGGCGAAGGGGCCGTCACTGTTCGTCGCAACCGCAACCGCGTAGAGGAATTCGAATGGCAACCGCCACCAAGCCCGTCCCGTCGAAGACGAAGACCGACCGTCCGCCCTTCAAGGTCGCGGACCTGTCGCTCGCCGAGTGGGGACGGAAGGAGATGCGCCTCGCCGAGCAGGAGATGCCCGGCCTGATGGCGATTCGCGAGGAGTATCGCGGCAAGTCGCCGCTGAAGGGCGCGAAGATCATGGGCTCGCTGCACATGACCATCCAGACCGCGGTGCTCATCGAGACGCTCGAGGCGCTCGGCGCCGACGTGCGCTGGGTGTCGTGCAACATCTTCTCGACCCAGGATCACGCCGCCGCCGCGGTCGTGGTCGGGCCCGACGGGACGACGGAGAATCCGAAGGGCGTGCCGGTGTTCGCCTGGAAGGGCGAGACGCTCGAGGAGTACTGGTGGTGCACGGAGCAGGCGCTGATGTGGCCCGATGGCTCGGGTCCGAACATGCTGCTCGACGACGGCGGCGACGCGACGCTCCTCGTCCACAAGGGCGCCGAGTTCGAGAAGGCCGGCAGGATCCCCGCGTTCGACGAGAAGAACGACCCCGAGGAGTGGGGCGTCATATTGGACCTTCTTCGCAGCGAAGCTGCGAAGAACCCTGGTCGCTGGACTCGCGTCGCCAGGGAGATCAAGGGCGTCACCGAGGAGACGACCACCGGCGTGCATCGCCTCTACGAGATGATGAAGGCTGGGACGCTCCTCTTCCCGGCGATCAACGTCAACGACTCGGTGACGAAGTCGAAGTTCGACAACATCTACGGCTGCCGTCACTCGGTGATCGACGGGCTCAATCGCGCCACCGACGTGATGCTCGCCGGCAAGCTCGCGGTCGTCTTCGGCTACGGTGAGGTCGGCAAGGGGTGCGCGCAGGCGCTGCGCGGCCAGGGTGCGCGCGTCGTCGTCACCGAGATCGATCCGATCTGCGCGCTGCAGGCGGCGATGGAGGGCTTCCAGGTCACGACGATGGAGGATGTCCTCACCACGGCCGACATCTTCATCACCGCGACGGGCAACTTCAACATCATCACCGCCGAGCACATGGCGGAGATGAAGGACAAGGCGATCGTCGCGAACATCGGCCACTTCGACAACGAGATCGACATGGCCGGTCTCAAGAAGTCGAAGGGCGTGAAGCGGGTGAACATCAAGCCGCAGTTCGACGAGTACGTCTTCCCCGACGGCCATTCGGTGCTGATCCTGGCCGAAGGCCGCCTGATGAACCTCGGCTGCGCGACGGGCCACCCGAGCTTCGTGATGTCGGCGTCGTTCACCAACCAGGTGATGGCGCAGATCGAGCTCTTCACCAACACGAAGGCGTACGAGAAGAAGGTCTACATCCTGCCGAAGCATCTCGACGAGAAGGTCGCGCGCCTCCACCTCGAGAAGCTCGGCGTGAAGCTGACCCGGCTCACCCCCGAGCAGGCGGCCTACATCGGCGTGAAGCCGGAAGGTCCCTACAAGCCGGAGCACTACCGCTACTAGTCGGCGCCGGCTGGAAGCTGTAAGCTGGAAGCAGAAGGCGACGGCGTCACCGCAGTGCGGTTGCGCCGTCGCTGACTGCTTCCAGCCTCCAGCCTCACGCCGCCATGGATACCCGCTTCATCTCCAGCTCCTTCGACATCCCCGGCTACAGGGTCGCGCGGTCGCTCGGTATCGTCCGCGGGATAACGGTGCGGTCGCGATCCGTGGTCGGGCGGATCGGAGCGCAGTTCCAGACGTTCTTCGGCGGGAACATCACCATCCTGACGGAGCTCTGCGAGAATGCGCGTCAGGAAGCGTTCGACATCATGATCACCCACGCCGAGGCGTTAGGCGCGAACGGGATCATCGCCGTCGAGTACGACGCGACCGAGGTGATGGACGGGGTGACCGAGGTGCTCTGCTACGGCACCGCGGTGATCGTCGAGTCGGCCTGAGCGGGGTCAGCCCGCGGCGTCGCGCTTCCGCCGCGCGAGCGCCTCGCGGGCGAAGGGAGCCTCGCGGCTGCTCGCGTGCAGCTCGACGATGCGCCGCAGCTCGGTGAGAGACTTCTGCGGCTGCTTCAGCGGCCCGTCGTAGAGATCGACGAGCCGCTGCGTCGCATAGAGGTCGTGCTGCGGGGAGCAGCCCGGGATCCGCCTGATCTCCGCGAAGAGCTTCGCGGCGCGGGCGGGGTCGCTCCCCTGCGCGTAGAGCTCCGCCGCCTGCGCACGTGGCGCGATCGCGGACGGGGACGCGGCGATCACGTCCTCGTACGCCGCGAGCGCTCCCGCGACGTCGCCGGCCGCGGCCATCGCCTGGATGTGCGAGTAGCTCGTCTCCCGCGCCGCCTCGCCCTTGTTCGGCCAGAGGAAGCTGAGAAATCCCTCCGACGCGGCGCGCGGCAGCCAGATGATGCCGCCATACGCGATCGTCATCCCGGCCGGCGTCCCGAGGAGCGGATAGAGCAGGATCTTCCACCCACGCGCGTCGGAGATGAGCGCGCAGGCGAGCGACGCGAGCATCGACGGCACCACCGAGAACCCGATGATGCGGCGGTCGCGCGCGCGCTCGCGGCGGTCGCGCGCTTCCCAGTCGTGGCTGGACGCTTCGGGGAAGATCGGAGTCGGGAGGGGCATCGCGGAGAGGATAGGCTCCCCGAACGACGAACGAGCGGGCGCTCTGTTTCGGCACCCGCTCGTCGCGTCACACCGGTCATGACCGGTCGCTAGTCGGATTCCTCGTCGCGGCGGTCGGGGCGGCTGCGCGGTCGCGACTCGTCGTCGTGCCCGCGATTCGCCTTCCCATGATGCGCGCGCTCGAGCCGTTCTTCGTGCGAGTCGCCCTCCTGCGCGTCCTCACGCTGCTTGCTCGCGCCCGTCGTCACGCCCGCCGCGCTTGGCGCGACACCCGCATCGCGCGCCTCCTTGGCCTTGTGACGGCGCTCCTCGTTGTCGCCTTCCATCGCGCGTTCCTGTCCCGCCATGACGTCCTCCCGAATGTCGACGGGGGCGAGGGATCAAGGACCGTACCGCCGACCGCTCGCGAGCAGGAATCTTGCGCCTGCCGACCGCGAATCTATCCGGACGACCGTCGACGCAGGGCACATGATCATCATCATCGGAGCGGGTGTCGCGGGGCTCGCTGCGGCGCGCACGCTGGCGCGGGCGGGACGCGAAGTCCGCGTGCTCGAGGCGCGCGAGCGGATCGGCGGCAGGATCCTCACCGCGCGCGACGAGGCGCTGCGCCTTCCAATCGAGCTTGGAGCCGAGTTCCTGCACGGCGAAGCGAAGGAGGCGGCCGAGCTCGCGCGCGAGGCAGGCCTTCTCGTGTGCGACGTGCGCGGCGATCGCTGGCGCGTGGAGGGGAGCAGGCTGACGAACCTCGAGAACTTCTGGCACGACGTCGAGACGGTGATGGGGAAGCTCAAGGCGGATCGCGATCCCGACCGGTCGTTCCAGGATTTTCTCGACACCGGTCCGGGCGGTCCGAAGCTCGCCCGCGCCCGCCAGACGGCGCGCGAGTACGTCGCGGGCTTTCACGCCGCCGATCCAGCGCTGATCAGCGAGCGCTCGCTCGCCGAAGGCGGCGCGCCCGAAGAGCCGTCGGAGGAGCGTCTCGCGCGCGTGCTCGACGGGTACGACGGTTTGCCCGGGTACCTCGCGACCGACGTCGCGCAGTCGATCGAGCTGGGCGTCGTCGTGCGCGCCATTCGCTGGCGCCGCGGGCGGGTCACCGTCGTCGCCGCGAATCGCGCGTCGGGTCGCGAGCGGGAATATTCCGGAACCGCCGCCGTCGTCAGCGTTCCGCTCGGCGTCCTCGTCGCCGAGGATGGCGAGGGTCGAATCGAGTTCGACCCCGAGCCGCGCATGCATCTCAGCGCGGCGCGGAAGCTGACCATGGGCGATGCGCGGCGCGTGATCCTCTCCTTCGAGGAACCGATCTGGGAGTCGGTGGCGAAGCGGCGGCTGCCGAAGGACGCGGAGCTCGGGGCGATGAGCTTCCTCCACGGCGGTGACGCGCACTTTCCGGTCTGGTGGACGATGATGCCCGTCCGCGCGCCCGTGATCGTCGGCTGGGCGGGAGGCGGGCGCGCATGGTCGATGTCCGGGCTTCCCGACGGTGAAGTCGTGTATCGCGCCGTCGCCTCGCTCGCGCGATACCTCGGGATGACGAAGCAGCGCGTCGCGGGCGCGGTGACGTCGGCGTGGACCTACGACTGGGGCGCGGACCCGTTCGCGCGCGGCGCCTACAGCTACGCGATGGTCGGGGGGAGCACCGCTGCGAAGACGCTCGCTCGCGCCGAGCAGGACACCCTCTTCTTCGCCGGTGAAGCGACCGACGGGGAGGGGCGAAACGGCACGGTGCACGGCGCGATCGCGAGCGGCGAGCGCGCGGCGAAACAGATCCTCCGGGCGCGGCGGCGCTGACGAGATCGTCGATCGGCGGTGCGCGCCTCGGGCGGCGGCACAGCGGATGCGCTCTTCAGGCGCATTCCACCAGCGCGGGAGGAAGCGCGATGCCACGGGGCGACAAGGGGAAGTACACCGACAAGCAGAAGCGCCAGGCCGAGCACATCGAGGAAGGCTACGAGAGCCGCGGCGTGTCGAAGGACGAGGCCGAGCGGCGTGCCTGGGCGACGGTGAACGCGACGCATCACGGCGGCGAGAAGCGCGGCGGCGGAGGCTACGGCAAGCCGGAGGATCATTCCCCCGAGCGGAAGGGCGGCCATTCGCAGACCGCGTCCGAGCGGAGCCGCGCGGCAAAGAAGGGATGGGAGACCCGCCGCCGGAACGAAGAGTAGGAGAATCGGCAGGGGCGGCCCGCGACGGCCGCCCCTGCCGATTCCCCCTCAGAACCGCAGCGAGATCGTCGCGAACTCGCCGCTCGTGCCGAGCGTGACGCGGTCGCCGCCCAGGAGCCAGCGATCGATGCGGTTCCGCGGATGGCCGTGCGAGTACGACGCGACGCGTCGCCCGGTGATCGTGCCTAACGCCGCGCCCATGAAGACGTCGCTCGCCCAGTGCTTGTCTCCGTACATGCGCGCCAGCCCGGGCCCCGCGGCGATGGTGTAGAGGAGGGGAGTGATCACCCGGCGGTGGCGCGCGTTGCGCAGCCGCATCTCGGTCGCGATCACCGCCGCCGTGGAGAACGCGGCCGACGAATGGATCGAGGGGAAGGCGCGGTAGCGCAGCTCGCGGAACCCCTTCCCGTAGTGGAAGTCGAACGCGTCGTCGTCGGCGCTGACGAAGGGACGCGAGCGGCCCAGCACTCCGCGGACGAGAGTCCCGACGGTGCTCGAGACCACGATCGCCTCGGTGACGTGGAGGGAGACGTCGCTCGCCGTCCGGGCGTGCGCGACCCGGGATCCGACGTAGCCGAGGAAACCGGCCGCGGCGAGGCTCTTCTCGTTGATCAGGCTGAACCCGCGCGCCACGTCGCGCAGCGCGCCGACGTTCTGGACGCTCGAGTCCTGGAAGGCGCGCGCGATGCGCGAGTCGAGCTGCATCACCCCGACGGTGACCAGCGTCGCACCCCCGAGCAGCGCGAGGTCACGGCCGCGGATGGCGGGATCGGAGGATTGCGCCGGAAGCGGGCGCGCAGCGGCGAGGAGCAGCGCGAGCGGAGCCGCGGCCCGCGCGAGGGTGTGGCGAAGTGAAGTCACGGTCTGGCTGGTGGAATTGGCAGCGTCGGGGGTGCAGCAGCCGTGCCGCGGGCCCTCGGCGGAGGCGAACTCGGCGTTGCGTCGTACGGGGTGCGACCGTCTTGAAACGTACGGTGCTCGTGGTGAGCGCCGACCCTCCACTGCCAACGATGACCCGATTCCTGACACTGGCCGCGGTCGCGACTCTCTGCACGGCGGCGCCCCTCGGCGCGCAGCTCGCGGCGTCGGCGAACGTGCCCTCGATCCCGCCCGCGCGCCA
>DATAIS010000264.1:0-1981 GCA_036262535.1 Gemmatimonadaceae bacterium
GGGAGGGCCACGGTGAACCAGGGACCTCGCGCCCTGACCACCAGAGTCCGTGGCGCCCCCGCCTGATTCAGGGCGATCAGCACCTTCGACCCATCCTCGTTCCGGAAGGCGACCGTCTTCACGCCAGCGGTATCCGACGTCGACGCGATCCGCCGCGCACCGGGGAGGACGAACCTGCTCGCGTGAGCGAGGGCGTAGTACTCGACGTTGCGCGTCACCGCGCCGCTCCGCGAGTCGATCGTCACCACGCCCCGACAGTTGCCGCAGCCGCCCTTGTGCGGACCGCTGTTCTCGTCGAGCGCGAGGTTCCAGAGGAGGATGCCACGCGCCCAATGGCGCGTGGCGTCCACTATGAGAGTGCCGACCGCGAAGTCGAGGTTCTTCCCCCAATCGGGAGACCATCCTCCACCCGAGCACTCGGTGAAGTAGACCTCCTTCGACGGATAGGCGTCGCGCACCCGCGTTTGCGCCGAGACGGTGCCGCCGTAGCAATGCCAGGCGACGCCCGCGACGTATCGCCGCGCTGCCGGATCGGATAGCACCGCGAGCGGCGAGTCGGGCTGGTCCCAGTTGTGGTCCCAGTCGAGCAGCTTCGTCTCGATCTCCTCGCGCGCGAAGAGCGGGCCGACGTGTTCCTTGAAGAGCGTGGCACGCGCCGCCGGGTCGAGCCGCATCCCGGGATAGTCCTCGGGCTCGAAGTGCGGCTCGTTCTGGAGGCTGAGGAGGTGAATGGGGACACCCTCCGCCTCGTACTCCTTCACGTAGCGCAGCAGGTAGCGCGCGAAGACACCGTAGTACTTCGGCTCGAGCGTACCCTTGATGAGGCTTCCGCTCGTCTTCATCCACCCCGGCGCGCTCCATGGCGTCGCCATGATCGTGAGGCGGGGGTTGATCGCGACGGCGCGCTGCACGACGGGGAGCAGGTACGTGCGGTTGGAGTCGATCGAGAAGCGTGAGAGGGTGGTGTCGCTCTCCCCGCGCTGCACGTCGTCGAGGCTGTAGTGGCTCGACGAGAAGTCCGACGCGCCGATCGTCAGGCGGGTGAAGTCGAGACCGATCCCCTCGCTGCGGCTGAAGAGTTCCGTCAGCAGCACCTCGCGCTGCGCGACGGTCATGCGCTCGTGGATCAGGAACGCCGAGGCGTCGGTGATCGAGGCGCCGAAGCCGACCATCGTCTGGTAGCGGCGGCGCTCGTCGACATCGATCACGACGCCCTCCGCCGGTGCGGTGTCGACCAGAAGTGCGTCAGGCTGGCGCGCGAGGAGTTGCGCACGATCGGCGGTAGTGAGCCAGATCGCGACGGTGTCGGCGCCGGGATAGCGCGCGATCGCCGGAGTCGCGGGCGGTCGCGGATGGGGCTGCGCGCGGACGATGCCGCAACCGACCAGCGCGGCAGCGAGCCACGCGAGACGGTGCAGGCAGTTTCGAAGCGATAGTTGGTGCCGCCTCACCGCACGACCGGACACCCCCGCACGACACCCCATGGTCGGTTGTCCCTGGTCTGGAGCTCGAAGCGCGCCGAGGCGCTGCTGTCCGCGACGCTCAGCCCCGCGAAGACGGTGAACCGTCCCGGCTCGGCGACGTAGCGCATGGTCGCGTCGGTGAACGCGAGGTCGCGCACGTCGAGCTGGAAGCGGAGCGTTCGGCGTTCGCCCGCCGCGAGCGCGACGCGCCGGAAGCCGCGCAGCTCGCGAACAGGGCGCGTGACGCTGCCGACGTCGTCGCGCACGTAGACCTGCACCACCGCGTCCCCCGCCCTGCTCCCGCTGTTGGCGACGTCCACCTCGATGCCCAGGGTGTCGTTAGGCGTGATCGTCGGTGCGCTGAGTCGCGGCGCGCTCGTCGTGAAGGTCGTGTAGCTCAAGCCATGACCGAACGGGTAGAGCGGCGTCGAGAGCACGTCGAGGTAGCGCGAGGTGTACTTGTTCTGCTCGTTCGTCGGACGGCCGGTCGCGCGGTGGGCGTAATAGATCGGCACCTG
>DATAIS010000265.1:0-3108 GCA_036262535.1 Gemmatimonadaceae bacterium
CGGGAGCCCCGCCATTCCCTCGCAACCGACCGTTCCCACTTCCACCGCGCCGCCGTGGTGGAGCGTGCTGATGAGCGAGACGACGCACGTCTCCGGAAAGTAGACGTGCGTGATCGGCGGCTGATTGGCGTCGAAGAGCACAGTGCGCTGCTCGATCTGCACCCGCTCGAGGTGCGGGCGCAGCCGCGTCAGCTCATTTACCGGCAGCGCGCCGAGGAGTCGGTTGCGGGCCGCCTCGCTCGACGGGACGACGTGGGGCGCGCTCGGCGTCGCGTCGGACGGCGCCGCGACCAGTGCGCGCTCGGCGGTAGCGGTGTCGGCGGTAGCGGTATCGGCGGCAGCGAGATGCGACATCATCGAGCCCTCATCGCAGCGGGTAGCAGTCGTGGACGGCACAGGGGAGGAAGGCCCCGACGGGACGCGGGAGTCTCCCGCGCGCCGTCGTCGCGGATTCGAGCCTGCAGCTCCTCGTTCAGCAGCGCGACCTCGGCGAGGAGAGCGAGGCGTTCGTTGCGCTCGGCGACGAGATGGATCTCGACTTCCTCCACGAGGTAGGCGCGCGTGCTCTGCAGCTGTTCGCGGAGGAACTCGACCTCCTCGAGCGCGACGTTCCGCGTCAGGACCGCGGCCTCACGCGCCGCTTCAGCCGCGTGGAGCGCCGCGATCGCCGCGACATACTCGGCATGGAGCCGCGCGCCACTCGGGATGGGCCCCGTCCAGTCGTCCCGCCTGCCGGAATGGCGGAGAATGGGGAAGACGTCCGGTCCGCTGCGCACGTGCTGCTGATTCTGGAGCATGCAGTACGCTACCGGTGCGCGGTGCCGTACTGTAGCGGGACTTTGCGAGACCGTTCGTCGGGGATCGCCCCGACAACGGCGGCTCTACGTGTGAGGGTTCTCCAGCCAGCCCCGCCGTGCCGCATAGCGGACGATGTCCACCCTCGAGCGGAGCCCGAGCTTCTCCGCCATGCGCCCCTTGTAGGTCTCCACGGTCTTCACGCTGAGGCCGAGCGTGGCCGCGATCTCCTTGTTGCTGAACCCGCGTGCGATCCGCAGGAGCACTTCGCGCTCGCGGTCGCTCAGCGAATCGTCCGCCGGCTGCCCGGCGCCGGCATCGAGGTATTCCTCGACGAGCGCACCGGCCACCGAGGGATCGATGTACGTCCCGCCCGCCGCGACGGTGCGCACCGCGCGCACGAGATCGGCCGACGCGGCGCGCTTGAGGATGTAGCCGGAGGCACCCGCGCGAAGGAGCTGTGTCACGTACAGTCGCTCCTCGTGCACGGTGAGTGCGAGCACCTTCACCTCGGGACAGTCGCGCCGGACACGCTGCGTCGCCTCGGCGCCGCCGAGCGTCGGCATCGAAAGGTCGATCACGAGAACGTCCGGCCGCAGCTCCTTCGCCGCGCGCCACGCTTCCTCGCCGTCCGCGGCCTCGCCGACGACCCGCATGTCGGCCTGTGCGTTGACGAGCAGCTTGAGCCCCTCGCGCACCACCGGGTGATCGTCGGCGAGAACGATGCGCAGGACGGGCACGTGCGTCTGAGTCCCTTCGCTCATCGCTCCACTCCTGCCGTCGCCGGCAGCGTGTCGACGCGCGCATCGACGCTGCCGACGGGGATTCTCGCGTACACCGTCGTGCTGTCGCCGGGCGTCGACTCGATCTCCACCGTACCCCCGAGGAGCGCCGCGCGCTCGCGCATCCCGATCAGACCGAGGCGTCCGTCGGGCGAGAGTCCTTCGCCGAAGCGGCTCGTGTCGAAGCCGTGGCCGTCGTCCTCGATCACAGTCACCACCTGGCCGTCCCTCCGTTCGACGAAGATGCTCGCCCGCGTCGCGCCGCTGTGCCGGGCGACGTTGGTGAGCGCCTCCTGCACGATGCGGTAGATCGCTCCCTCGATCGCGGATGGCAGCCGCTCGCTGGCCGCGCGCGCGTGGACGTCGGCGATGATCCCGGTACTTCGCGACCAGTCGGTGGCGTAGCTCTCGAGCGCCGCCTCGAGACCGAAGTCGTCCAGCGCCTTCGGGCGCAGCCGGACCGCGACGGAGTGCAGCTCGCGCCCCAGCGAGTCGACGAGCGGGAGCAGACTCTGCGCACGCCGATCCACCTCGGAGTGGGCCTGCGTGATGTCGGTGAGCGCCCGTATGCCGAGACTCAGCGCCGTGATGTGCTGGCCCACTTCATCGTGCAGTTCGCGCGCCAGACGGCGACGCTCCTCCTCTTCGGCGGCGATGAGCTGTCGCCGCAGCCCCTCGCGCGACTCCACCTCGGCGAATCTCAGCGCTTTCCCGTACAGTGCGGACGCCTCGCGCAGGAGCGCCGCGAGGACGAAGCTCGCCGCGAGCAGGCCGTACACCCGCCCGAGATAGAAGCCGAGCTGATAGCGGCCGCCGACGAGGAGCGCGCTCAGGGCGAGGTCGATCATGAGCGCGACCAGGGTCACGCCCATCCAGAGGTCGATCAGCCGTCGCATGCGGGTCGCGCGGGCAAGCGCGACGAGCGCGAGCGCATGCGCGAGCCAGCCGACGACCAGAACGGCGCGCGTCGCCGGCGACCGATAGGCGCTGCCGACCATCAGCGGCGGCAGCATCGAGTCGGCGAAGACAGTCACCGCGACGACGCCCAGCGCGAGCACGATGGTCGCCGACAGCGCGACCCCGGCGCTACTTCTGGCGTGGGCCGGTGGTGCGGAGTCCGGATCCCGGTCCCCACGCGCGAGCACCGCGTAGCCGATGACGAAGACCGGGAACAGCGTGTGCAGGCCCATCCAGAGCCAGGCCGACGTCTGGCTCCCGCCGATGAGGCTTCCCGGTCGATAGGCGTCCGGGAAGCTCAGCGCGTGTGCGGCGATGAGCATCGGCGTGAACGCATACGCGCACGTCAGCGCGAGCAGCGACCGTTCGCGGAGCTGCCGGTACTGCGCATACAGGAGAAGCGCCGTCAGCACGTCGAGGACGATGACGGCGGCGTCGTAGATCGGGGCGAAGGCCGGCACCGCGCGCAGCGGGCGGCTCGCCCAGGGAAGGGTCAGGGCGAAGGCAGCAACGAGCACGACGCAGGCGCCGAGCGCGCGCTTCCGGTCGCGAGTCGTCGCGGCCGCGCTGCCGA
>DATAIS010000266.1:0-1600 GCA_036262535.1 Gemmatimonadaceae bacterium
CGATGCCGGTGGACCGCCCCTGGGCGGAGCTCCTCGTCAACGCCGACGACGACATGATCCCCTTCATCTCGGTGATGGCGGGGATCGAGTCGCTGCACCGCATGACGAAGGAGGACCGCGACCTGCGCGGCGTCATCGTCCAGGGGAGCGACCACCTCACGGCGTACAATCTGTACGCTGACGCGTACAGATTGCACGGTTCCATAGGAGAGGTCTACGGGCTGCCGCGCCACCTCTTCGACGACGAGGGGATCGCCGAGTGGGCGGAGCGCCGCGGGGTGCTCGTGAAGTCGATCGAGGATGCCGCGCTCGCGATGGCGAGCATCTACCGGTCGCTGGGCCTCGCGCTGCCGACGTCGATGCCCCTCGCCGGCGCGGCGCTCCTGCGCCGCTTCCAGGACCTCCTCGCCCGCTTCATGCCCTTCGACCTCGTCATCGACGAGGAGACGGTGGATGGCCAGGAGGCTCGCGTCTCGAAGACGAGCGTCGCCGGCAGCTGGGGCGCGATCGCGGGGACGCTCCGCTACTTCGCCGACCGCTTCGGGGTCCCGCGCGCGTCGATCGAAGGGACGTCGGTCCCGATGGATCTCATCCGCCGCTACGCGACCCACGGCGAGGGCGAGCTCCGCTACGACGCCGACCGCCGCAAGGCGCCGCTCACGGTTCACCGCCGCACCGAGTATTTCGGCTTCGAGCTCGAGCACGAGATCGAGGTCGTCGAGGAGCCCTGGGACCACGAGATGGTCCCTCGTGCCCGCCGCGCGCTCGCCGAGGCGCTCGCGCGCGGCGAGGCGCGTCATCCCGCGGTGCGCAGGAATCGCGAGCCGATCGAGCGCCTGCGCGAGGTCTATCGCCGCAGTGCCGGCGCGACGCCGAAGCTGGGCCTCTCCGAGCTCGCGGACCTCTACGAGTCGCGGCTCGGCGACGTCCGCTCGGTGGACGATCTCCAACACACCGACCTGCGGCTCGACCTCGACGCGCTCGTGCCGCGCGAGGAGCAGGAACGGTGGCTCGCGCTCCCGGGCGCGGTCGTCATCCGCGATCGCGAGATCCCGGTCGAGTACGACGTCGAGGAGCTGCCCGACGGCACCCGCCAAGGCGTGGCGCGCCTCCGGCTGACGGAGAAGATCGCCCGCACGCTGGTGGACGAAGAGCTCCCCACACTCGACCGGCCGCTACGCTTCGTCGTTCCCCGCGGCCAGCGCGGCGCGGCGCGCGGTACGACGCTCGCCGAAGTGCAGGACGCGCTCGACGAGCCGTGGACCGCGGAGGAGATCGCCCGCCTCGAGCGGGAGCGTGAACGCGAGCGCTCCACGAGGCGAAACGGAAAGGGCCGCCGCGAGCAGCGCGGCGGCCCCAGGCACGAGGAGCGAGGACGTGGGCCGCGAGGCGAGCGCGGCGACCGGGGGGATCGCGAAGGGCGTGGCGGTCGCGGGCGCGACCCCGAGGTCAATCCTCGCCGGCGGCGCGGGCGCTGAGCATCAGCGGCTGCGCCACGCAGCGACCGAAGCTCGTCCCGCGGCAGGTCGACTGCGCGACGCGCTCGACCTGGGCCCGGACCTTGTCCGGGTAGCTGAAGCAGTTCTTCGTGTTCGTGCCC
>DATAIS010000267.1:0-4768 GCA_036262535.1 Gemmatimonadaceae bacterium
ACGCGAGACCTGGCGCGCGTGGCCGCCCTCACTCGTGATGCGCGGCATCACGTCCCGGCGCGCGCGACTCGCCGACGTGCTGGTGCTGGTCCTCGCACAGGCGCTGCCGGTTCCAGTACTCGCGCTGCTCGCGCTCTTCCATGACTTGCTCGCGCCCAGCGGGTTGCTCTACGGCGCGTTGATCGCGGTCAACGTGATACTGCTCGCGCTCCGGTTCGCGCTCGCCGCGGCGAGTTGGCATTCCTTCTCCCGGCACGGCATCGCGTTCTGGCTCTCGCCCTTCGCCGACCTTCCTGCCGTCGCGCGCCTGATCGAGGTAATGCTGCGCCGACCGCGCGAATGGCGCGGGCGATGCGACGAATGAGCGTCGCCGCGCCCGCCCGTCGGTTTCTATCGCCGGCCCGGTCGACGCGGAGCCGCGGAGCGCGCGGAGAACTGCCGCGGAGGACCTGCCGAGATGGACTCGCCCCGCTTGCCCCAAAACCGCTCGGAGTCTTGAAGTGCTTTGCGAACGGCACACGCCGAGAGCTCGATGATGGGTGTGCCGTCCTCCGCGTCCTCCGCGGAACCTCCGCGCCTCCGCGTTAAGCCGGGCCGGCGGTAGACGCAAACCGATGGGCGGGCGCGAACAA
The DNA here is from genome assembly GCA_036262535.1 of Gemmatimonadaceae bacterium. GTDB lineage: Bacteria > Gemmatimonadota > Gemmatimonadetes > Gemmatimonadales > Gemmatimonadaceae > JABFXC01. The sequence continues at coordinate 633 of DATAIS010000267.1, forward strand.
GCCCGACGGGGCGCCGCAGGTGGTTCCCCATTGACAAGCTCCACCGTGGAGCGTTACGCAAGGGGTGAGAGCTGCGCATCACCACCTCCACGGGGGAGTGACACCATGCTTCGTATCGGTGTTCGCTGGGCCACCTTCGTCGTGCTCCTCGCGCTCTATGCCGCAACGGCGGCCGCCCAGGTACCGAGCGGGCGCATCGCCGGTACCGTGCGCGACGCGTTCGGCGCACCGCGCGAGGGCGCGCGTGTCACCGCGATCCACAGCGTCACGGGCACGCTGCGGAGTTCACTCACCAGCGCGGACGGATCGTACGTGATCCCCGAGCTCGCGCCGGGGACGTACACGGTGTCGGCGTCGCTGATCGGCTTCCGCCGCGCGACGCGCACCGGCATCGAGGTGCCCGGCTCGGGCGGGCTGATCGACTTCACCATCGAGCCGCTGCCGCTGCAGTCGGTGACGGTGACAGCGACGCTCCGCGAGCAGGAGCTGCAGGACGTCCCCTTCTCGATCGCGGCGCCGACGTCGGACGTCCTTCGCGAGCGCGGCGCCGAGACGATCGAGGACATCGCTGCCAACGTCGCGGGCTTCACGGTGCAGAACCTGGGACCCGGCCAGAGCCAGGTCGCGATCCGCGGCGCCTCGGCGGGACAGGTCGCGCGCGACCAGCCCGGCGTGAAGGAGCAGGTCGGCGCCTACCTCGACGATTCGCCGATCTCGCTCTCGCTCTTCACCCCTGATCTCGACCTCTTCGACCTCTCGCGCGTCGAGGTCCTGCGCGGGCCGCAGGGGACGCTCTTCGGCGCCGGCTCGCTCTCCGGGACCGTCCGCTACATCACCAACCAGCCGGAGCTCGGCATCCGCAGCACCTTCGGCGAGGTCGGCGGCAACTGGATCCAGGGCGGCAACGGCGGCGCTGACGTCAAGGTCGGCACCAACGTGCCGTTAGGCGACCGGGCCGCGACGCGGCTCGTCGTCTACCACAACCAGCTCGCGGGCTACATGGACGCGGTCCAGCCCGACCTGGGGGTGAAGAAGAACGTCAACACTGGGACGCGCACCGGTGTGCGCGCGGCGGTGCGCTTCGGACCGGCCGACGGCTCGTACAGCATCACGCCGCGCCTCGTCTTCCAGACGGTCCGCATGGACGGCTGGAACCGCATCGACGCCTTCAACATCCTCGCCAACCCGTACACGACGACGCGCCCCAAGGTCTTCCTCGGCGAGCGCCAGCAGTTCACCCAGATCGACGAGCCCTTCACCGACAAGTTCACGCTCGGCGACCTGAACGTGCACTTCAACGTCGGGCCGGGGACGCTGACGTCGGTCACGTCGTACAGCAATCGTGACATCCTCGTCGTCCGCGACGCGGGGGCGCTGACGTCGAGCATCACCGGTGGTACGATAGCGTTGCCCGAGGACATCTACACCCTCGACTCGCCGCTCGACGACAAGACGGACGCCAGGGTCGTGACGCAGGAGCTGCGCTTCGGCGGCGGCGGCGAGTTCGCGCGCTGGCTCGTCGGCGGCTTCTTCAGCAGGTCGAAACGCGACTACGGCCAGATCCTCACCGTCGGCGGCTTCGAGGCGGGCACCGGAAGCAGCACGCGCGGGCTCCGCGCCGGGCGCGACGAGCTGTTCTTCTCCGACCTCTCCTACGACCTGCGCCAGACGGCGCTCTTCGGTGAGGCGACGCTCGGCATCGGCTTCGCCGACCTGACCGCCGGGCTCCGCTGGTATCGCTTCAACGAGAAGCGCGACCAGGTCTTCGACGGCATCTTCGCCAACGACAACACCGGCACGCAGCTGGTGTCGGTACCGGGGAAGACGAGCGCCGACGGGTTCGCGCCGCGCTTCATCGCGACGCTCCGCCCGACGCCACAGATCACCCTCAACGCGCAGGCGGCGAAGGGCTTCCGACTCGGCGGCATCAACGACCCGCTCAATGAGCCGCTCTGCACCGCCGCCGACCTCGCGACTTTCCGCGGCCGCGATTCCTGGCAGGATGAGACGGCGTGGAACTACGAAGTCGGGGCCAAGACGAACTGGATGGGCGGCCGCGTCGGGCTCAATGCGTCGGCGTTCACGATGGACATCCGCGACCTGCAGCTGATCGTCACCGCGGGCACCTGCTCGTCACGACTGGTCTTCAACGTGCCGAAAGCGGTCAGCCAGGGCGCCGAGATCGAGTTCACCGCGGCGCCGAACCAGTTCGTCGACTTCGCGGTCTCGAGCACCTTCCTCAAGTCGGAGCTGCGCTCGACGCTCGTGACGGTTGCATCGAGCGGCGCGAGGAGCATCGTCTCGGGCATCAAGGAGGGCAACCGCCTGCCGAGCGTGCCGAAGTTCCAGGCCGCGGCCGCGGCGACGCTGCGCCGTCCGATGCGCTCGGGAGCGGAGGGGTTCTTCAACGTCACCTTCCAGCACGTCGGCTCGCGCTACACCCAGATCGACGACCTCGATGGCGTGACGGGCCGCGTGGACATGCTCACCTTCCGCGGGACGATCGGCGGACCACTGACGCAGCAGTTCTTCACCTTCGACCCGCTCCTCCCCGCGTACAGCCTCGTCAACACGCGGTTAGGCCTGACGCGGGCGATGTGGGAGATGGCGGTCTTCGTCAACAACGTCACCGACGAGCGTGCCTTCCTCGCGCTCGACCGCGAGCGCGGCACCCGCGCGCGCGTAGGCTACCTCACCAACCAGCCCCGCACGTTCGGGATTACCCTCGGTTTCAGCTACTAGAACTGCCGCTCGGGTCGGCCTGTACGACGAAGGTTCATCCGGATTCTGCGGATGGAAACGAATCCTGCGGATGAACTACCTGGGGGCAAGCGGGGCGAGACCATCTCTCCACGCTTGCCCCAAGGTCTTTCAGGCTGGGTGTGAAGAAGCTCGAGGGTTGAGGAGCAGATCCGCAGGATCCGGGCAAATCCGCCTCATCCGGCCGAACCTTCGTCGTAATTGCGAGCACGAGCGGCTTCTAATGGGAGCATATGACTGATGGAATGTCGCGCCGGAGTTTCCTTGGCGCCGTCGCGGCTGCGCCGGTGGCGGTGAGGATGATGAGTGGTGCGAAGGCGCACGTCGTCGTCGTCGGGGCAGGGGCGTTCGGGGGGTGGACGGCGCTGATGCTGCTGCGCGCGGGGGCTCGCGTCACGCTCGTGGATGCATGGGGGGCGGGGAACTCGCGGGCGTCGTCGGGTGGGGAGACGCGTGTCATCCGCGGGGTGTACGGGGGAACGCGGCGCTACACCGAGATGGCGGCGCGAGCACTGCTGCTCTGGCGTGAGGCGGAGCAGCGCTGGCAGCGGCAGGTGTATCACCGCACCGGCGCGCTCTGGATGTGCGAGGGAGACGACGGCTACGTCACGCGCTCGGCCGAGCCGATGCGCGCTGTGGGGCTGCCGCTCGAGCAGATGTCACCGGCGGAAGCGTCGCGGCGGTGGCCGCAGTTCGGCATGGCGGGCGTGCGCAGCGCGTACTACGAGCCCGAGGCGGGATTCCTCACAGCGCGCGCGGCGTGCGAGCTGGTGCGGGAGAGCTTCGTGCGCGAAGGTGGCGAGTATCGCCAGGCGATGGCGCGTCCGGGGGCGACGTCCGGCGGGCGGATGTCGAGCGTCGTGCTCTCCGACGGCTCGTCGCTCGCCGCCGACCGCTTCGTGTTCGCCTGCGGGCCCTGGCTCGGCGGGCTCTTTCCCGACGTGGTCGGGCGACGGATCGTCGCGACGCGGCAGGAGGTCTTCTTCTTCGCGACGCCGTCGGGGGACGCGCGTTATGACGTGGGCTCGCTCCCGGTGTGGGTGCACATCGGCGAGCGATTCGCGTACGGCATCCCCTCCTTCGAGCGGCGCGGGCTCAAGATCGCCGACGACACCGCGGGCCCCGAGGTCGATCCGACGACGCAGGAGCGCGCGCCGAGTGAAGCCGCGCTGGCGACGGCGCGCACGATCCTTCGTCAGCGCTTCCCCGCGCTCGCCGGCGCCCCGGTGATCGAGACGCGCGTCTGCCAGTACGAGGCGTCGAGCGACGGCAACTACCTCGTCGACCGCCACCCGGGGCTCGAGAACGTCTGGCTCGTCGGCGGCGGCTCGGGGCACGGCTACAAGATGGGCCCCGCGTTAGGCGAGCACGTCGCG
>DATAIS010000268.1:0-3698 GCA_036262535.1 Gemmatimonadaceae bacterium
GCGCCCATGTCGCGGAGCTCCTGGACGATGGGCTCGGGGATCTCACCGGTACGGTCGATCTCCTCGGAGTCCACCCGTTCGAGCAGGGCACGAAGGCGATCCATGAAGGGCTTCGCGCGCGCCTCCTCGGCGGCGTCACGCACCGGCGGATGCGGGTCGATGAGGTCGAGCCTGAGCCGCCCGAGGAAGAGCTCGCGGACGAAGCTCGGGTTCTCCCACTCGCTCTCGCGCGCGGCTTCGGCGACGTCGCGTGCCTCCTTCTCGGACGCGAGTGCCTGCTTGTTCTCGGCCATGTGCCCTGCCTCCTGAAGTGCGGCCGCTAGGCGAGGGTGCGGGGTGCGGGGATCCGCTCCGCACCCCCCCGCCGCGCGCGGCGATCGTTGACGGCGATGACTCCGCCACCGATGAGCGCGATGGCGGCGAACGAGAACCACTGGAACGCGTAGCTTCGATGCGGCCCTTCGTCCATCTCGGGGAGCGTAAACCGTGCCGGCACGTCGGCGCGCTGCGCTGCGTCACCGCGCGTCGCCATCAGGTACATCCGCCGCACCGGCCGCCCGAAGCGCGACGCGAGCCGCTGCTGGTCGAGCCGGCGCAGGACGCCGACACGCCCCGCTATGCTGTCGGACGATCCGCCGGTCGCGAGGGTATCGAGCCACCCCTCGACCGTTAGGCTGTCGCCCTCCCGCCAGCGCGCCAGATCCACCGTCGTTCCATCGGGAGAATACACCCAGCCGCGCACGACAACCGTCAGGGAATCGCTGGACACGGTCGCGAGGGGCGTCACCAGCCACACCCCGGGCGACCCCTCACGCGACCGCTGGCCGAGGACGACCTCCTGGTCGTAGGCGGGCATGCCGCTCACCCGCGCGCGCACGAAGCGCTGCGCGACGGGAGAACCACTCGCCGCGCCGACGGCGACCGGCGCCTCCTTCATCCGCGCCGCGAGCGTGGCGTTGATCGCCTGCCGCTCGCGCAGCCGGCGGAGCTGCCAGAGCCCGAGCGATACGAACACCACCGCGGCGAGGAGCGCTGCCAGGGCAAAGAGCGCCGTCCTGAGTCGCATGGACGAAATATGGGGAATGGACCTCGCTCGCGAGCGAGAGCCTTCCTGTCATCCCGCGCGCGCGAGAGCGCGTGCTGGGACCTTCTTGCCAGGTCGTGTGAGAGGATCGGGATCGGGAAGCTGAAGAGAAGGGCAATCGGGAGCGGGGACAGGGAGGCTCCGAGAGGGACTGGAATCGGGAGGTGGGACGCCCTCCTCGGCGAGCGAGCCTCCCACCTCCCGATCCCATTCCCCATCGGCCCCTTCCGATCCCGCATCCCCGTTGCGGTTCAATTCAGCTCCCCGGTCCTCGCTCCCAGGCGCTAGGAGAGAAGGTCCCAACAGAGGACTTCGCGCCCGCGGGATGGCAGCCGTCAGAAGAGGGACATCTGGCTGCCGAGCGAGTCCGGCGCGACGGGATGCTGGCCGACCGCGCGCTGAAGCACCCGCGCCGTGTGCGGCCCATGCCCCTCGTAGTAATTGCTCGTGTACCCGAAGACGTCCCGGCCCGTCGCCGTGACGCGCTTGAGGAGCTCCGCCCAGGCCTCGAGGTCGCGCGAGCGATCCACCTGCGGATGCGAATGGTCGGTGATCGACCGGTCGGGGCCCATCCAGCGCACGTAATGGAAGTCCGACGTCGGATGATCGACGAGCTTGAGAATCAGCTCGCGCGGGATCCACGGGCCGTCGCTGAGGCAGAGCGCAACCCCATGCTCGGCGAGCATCGCGTGGACGTCGCGACTCATCCACGAGCGATGGCGGAACTCGATCGCGATGCGCAGGTCGGTGGGAAGCGTCGGCAGGAACGCCGCGAGTACCGGGAGCTCGGCGACGTCGAAGTCGGGACCCATCTGGAGCAGCAGGGCCCCGAGCTTGTCGCCAAGGCCGCGCGCGCGGCCGATGAACTCCGCCATCTCCACCTCGGCGCCACGCAGCCGCTTCTCGTGCGTCACGACCTGCGGCACCTTGAGGGCGAAGACGAAGCCAGGCGGCGTGCGCTTGACCCATCCCGCGACGGTCTTCTCGGGCGGGATCGCGTAGAAGGTGGAGTCGACCTCGACCGTGTCGAAGGCACGCGCATAGACGCCGAGAAAGTCGGCGGGGCGCGTTCCGCTCGGGTAGAAGCCTCCGAGCCACGCCTCGTAGTTCCAGCCCTGCGCGCCGAGGCGGAACTCTCCTCCGCCGGGTCGCAGTCGCGGCTCGCGCGGTGCATCGTTCATCGGAACGTCTCTTGCCCTGTTTCCCTGGTTACCCGAAGTATCGATCCGCAACGCAACCTCGCGGGAGGGAGCATGGAAAGGAACGAAGAGCAGCGCAACGAGCCGCACCCGGAGCGTGACCCCCGGAAGCTCGATGAGGTCGAGCAGCGCGACTTCGAGCGCCAGCGCCGCGACGAATCGCAGGCTGCGGAGCGCAAACTCGAAGGCGACGACCGCAGCAGCGGGAGCCGTGCCTCGGAGTCGCTCATCCGCGACGACTCGCAGGTTCAGAGCCGTCGTCTCGACGACGCGTCGGTGCGGCACCACCACGACAACCCCACCGTCGGCGACCAGATCGGCGAGGCCGCGGGCGGCATCAGCGGCGTGCTCGCCGGCGCCGCGATCGGATCGCTCGGCGGTCCGATCGGCACCGTGATCGGTGGTGTCGCCGGCGCGATCGGCGGCTGGTGGACGGGACGCGCCATCGCCGAGGCGGCGTCGAACTACACCCACGCCGACGACTCGCACTACCGCCGGGACTTCGACGCGCGCGACGTCGCCGTCGAGGGTGGCTCGGAGCGCGACTACGACGCGGTACGCCCCGCCTATCAGCTCGGCCACATCGCGAGCCGCAACCCCGATTACACGGGCCGTGCGTTCGAGGACGTCGAGCCCGAGCTGCGCCGCGGCTGGACGAGCGACGTCAGCGCCGGCAGCGGCGAATGGGACGAGGTTCGTGAGTACGCACGCACCGCGTACTACCGCAGCGCCGAATCACAGTCCTCGCTCACCGGCGACGACGACTCGCACACCGATCCGGACGGCCACATCGGCCACTACGACCGCAAGGCGGTCCTGGACAGCTATCGTGAGGGAGGACCGGAGATGACGGATCGCGACCGCGAGCTCGACGCCGGCAACGCCGGCAACGCGGGCAACAGCTACACCCGCCAGGGCGACGTGCCGCTCAACCATGATGCCACCGACAGCATCGGCGACCGCCGCTCGACGTCCTACGACAACATCGACGAGCGCTCTCGCTCGCTCCGCGCCGAGTCCACGGAAGATCGCAACAGCTTCACCGATCCCGTCGCCGGCGAAGGCGTCGAGAACATCGGCTCGTCGGGACTGTCACCGCGGGGCGATCACGAGACGATCAACGAGGTCGATCGCGAGCGGGAGCAGAGAGGGGATCAGTACTGAACGGCGGCTATTAGCTATTAGCTGTTAGCGCAAAGCAACGGCGTCTGACGGGATCTCCTCCGCCAGACGCCGTTCTTCACGCAGTCGCTCAACGCTAATAGCTAATAGCTAATAGCTAATAGCTAACAGCCGTAGTCATCAGGCTGGGGCTGATGCCGGCGCCCCCTCCGCCACATTCGTCCGCGTCCGCGTCTCGCGCGGGTGGAAGAGAAGCGCGAAGAGCACGAGCACGACGACGGCTCCCGCGGCGG
>DATAIS010000269.1:0-3002 GCA_036262535.1 Gemmatimonadaceae bacterium
GTCGTAGCAGATGAAGGGGGCGATGCGGACGCCCTCGACGTCGACGACGACGGGGCGGTCGCCCGGGACGTAGGCGTCGTGCTCGCCGCCGTAGGCGAAGAGCTTCTGCTTGCGGTAGACGGCGACGATCGAGCCGGCGGGATCGGCGACGATCGCGGCGTTGAAGGGACCTTCGGCATCGCGCGCGGCGACGCCGGCGACGAGCCAGACGTCGTGCGCTGCCGCGAGCTCGGCGAGGCGTGCCGCGTCACCGCCTTCGATGGGCGTCGCGTGCGAAGTGTCCATGGTGAAGCCGGTCGTCGTCATCTCCGGAAGCGCGACGAGCCGCGCCCCCACGGCGGCCGCACGCGCGACCACCTCGCGCGCGCTGGCGAGCGAGCGTAGCGCGTCCTGCCACCCGAGGTCGTACTCGCCGAGCGCGACGCGAAGGGAGCTCACGCGTCGAGCCCCCAGTCGCCGGTGAGCGCGGCGCGCAGCGCCTCGCCTCCCTCGCGGACCATCGCCGTGTCGCAGCTGAAGGCGAAGCGGATGGCGTCGGTGTTGGTGCCGAACGCGCTCCCCGGCGCGTTGCCGATGCCGCGCGCGGCGAGGGCATCGGAGAGCTCGTCGGCGTCGGCGACGCCGAGCCGCTCGTAGAGCGAGGGATCGAGCTCGGCCCAGGCGAAGAACGTCCCGCGCGGGACGAAGGGACGAACGCCTTCGATGCCGGAGAGCGCGCCGACGAGGATGTCGCGGCGGAGCTGGTATTCGTCGCGCATCGCGCGGAGGTGCTCCTGCGGACCGCCGACCGCGGCGACCGCGGCCCACTGCGCGAGGCTGTTCACGCCGTTGATGGTGCAGCGCAGCACCTTGGGGATGCGGTCGTGGAGCAGCCGCGAGCGCGTCACGACGTAGCCGACGCGGAGCCCGCTCATGGCGTGGCTCTTCGAGAAGGAGAAGATGCTCACGACGCGGTCCGCCCAGTCGCCGGCGAGCGCGCCGACCGAGTGATGCGTCGCCGGCTCGTAGACGACGTCCTCGTACGCCTCGTCGGCGACGATCCAGAGGTCGTTGGCGCGCGCGATCTCGACGAGGGCGAGCAGCGTCTCGCGCGAGAGTACGGCGCCGGTCGGGTTGTGCGGCGTGTTGAGGAAGATCGCGCGCGTCCGCGGGCCGATCGCCGCCGCGACCTGGTCGGGCGCGTACTCGAAATCGTTGGCGGCGTCGAGCCTGACGCCGACGGGAACGCCGCCTGCGAGGCGGATGTTCTCCGCGACCTCGGTCCACATCGGGTCGGGGATCACGACCTCGTCGCCTGGCGAGAGGAGCGCCGCGAAGGTCGCGTAGAGCGCGTGCATCGCGCCGTTGGTGACGAAGATGTCGCGCGCGGCGATGTCGGCGATGCCGTTCCTCGTCCGCACCTTGGCCGCGAGCGCGTCGCGCAGCGCGGGGACGCCGTTGTTCGGGATGTAGTGCGTCTTCCCCGCTCGGCCGGCGGCGGCGACGGCGTCGAGCACGTGCGGGGCGACGGCGAAGCTGGGGTCTCCCGACTCGAGCCGGAAGACGCGCGCGCCGCGTGCTTCGGCCTCGAGGAGCCGTTCGCGGATCTGGACGATGCGTCCGAGCGAGACGCGATCGAGCGGATGGACCGACGCGTCCGTCGTGAGCTCCTGGAAGGCGTCAGCTGAGGGTGCCGTCATCTCTTCTCCCGTTTTCGCGGCTGATGGGCAAAAAAAAACCGCTCCAATGAGCGGATTATCGAACTTCCCTGGGTGGTGCGGGGCGGCGACTGATCATGTCCTGCGGTTCCCTCCGGCGGGCCGATGTTCGAGTTATCCTACCGACGAAGGCCGCCGCCGTCAAGAAAATTCTTCGCGCGCTCCCCACTCTCCCATGGCACAGCGACTGAACATCTCCGGCAACTCACCCTGGGAGCCGATCGTGGGCTACTCGCGCGCGGTCCGGGTCGGCGACCGGGTCCATGTCGCCGGAACCACCGCGACCGGCGACGACGGCAAGGTCGTCGCACCCGGGAACGCCTACGCGCAGTCGGTCCAGGCGCTGCACAACATCGAGCGCGCGCTGCAGCGCGCCGGCGCGTCGATGAAGGACGTCGTCCGGACGCGAATGTTCGTGACCGACATCTCGCGCTGGCAGGACTACGGCCGCGCCCACGGCGAATTCTTCCGTGACGTCCGCCCCGTGGCGACGATGGTCGAGGTCTCGCGACTCATCGACCCCGACATGATGGTCGAGATCGAAGTGGACGCACACGTTGGTTCCTGACCTGTCATCCCGCGGGCGCGCAGCGCGTGCTGGGATCTGCTCTCGAGGCGCGTGGGAGCGAGGAGCGGGGAGCTGAATCGAACCGCAACGGGGATGCGGGATTGGAAGGGGCCGATCGGGAATGGGACTGGGAGGTGGGAGGCTCGCTCGCCGAGGAGGGCGTCCCACCTCCCGATTCCAGTCCCTCTCGGAGCCTCCCTGTCCAGCTCCCGATTGCTGTTCTCTTCAGCTCCACGCTCCCCATCCCGACAACACGATCGGGAATGAAGGTCCCAGCACGCGCTTCGCGCCTGGGGATGACGGGTCACTCATACAGGCGCGCTACTGACTCGGCGATGTCCCAGGGCGCGCCGCCGGCGCGGTTGGTCAGGACGATCACCGTCAGGCGGCGGTCGGGACGCTTGATGATGAAGTTCGTGAAGCCCGACGTCTCGCCGTGGTGCGAGAGCTTGAGGCCGACCGAGTCGCTGTCCACGAACCAGCCGAAGCCGTACCGCGTCGCCTCACCGCTCGTGAGTCGCTGGGGTGTCCAGGCCAGCCGTTGGAGTTCGTCGCCGAGGAGCGTGCGCGCGTCGAGGGCGGCGTCCCATTTCGCGAGGTCGTGCGGCGACGAGTAGATGCCGCCGTCGCCGAGCACCGCGCTCGTGCTGCTCTGGTCGCGCTCGACGAAGCGGCCGTCGCGCTCCCGATAGCCCAACGCGCGGTTCGCCACCTCGGAGATCCCCTTCTCGTAGGCG
>DATAIS010000270.1:0-3218 GCA_036262535.1 Gemmatimonadaceae bacterium
GGCTTCGGCCAGCAGGGGACGAACGCGCCGTCGGCGACGGTGGTGATGTCGTACTCCTTCCACAAGCTCCCCGAGCAGCCGATGATGCCGCGCCTCTGCGACAACCGCGTCGGCTACTTCTCCGTCCGCAACACCGACTACTCGCGCCCCGACCAGCGGAGCGCGGAACGCTGCTACATCACGCGCTACCGCCTCGAGAAGAAGGATCCGAACGCGGCGGTCTCGGAGCCGGTGAAGCAGATCGTCTACTACATCGACCCGGCGACGCCGAAGCAGTGGGTGCCGTGGATCATCAAGGGGATCAACGACTGGCAGCCCGCGTTCGAGGCGGCCGGGTTCCGCAACGCCATCGTCGGCAAGGAGGCGCCTGACGATCCCGACTGGTCTCCGGAGGACGCGCGCTTCTCGGTCGTCCGCTGGCTGCCGAGCACGATCGAGAACGCGAGCGGACCGCACGTGAACGACCCGCGCAGCGGCGAGATCATGAGCGCGCACATCCAGTTCTACCACAACGTGCAGACGCTGGCGCGCACCTGGTACTACACCCAGGCCTCGGCGGTCGACCCGCGGGCGCGGAAGTTCCCCCTTCCCGACTCGCTGATGGGTGAGCTGATCCGCTACGTCACCGCGCACGAAGTCGGCCACACGCTCGGCTTCCAGCACAACATGAAGGCGAGCTCGTACTACGCGATCGACAGCGTCCGCAACAGGGCGTTCGTGAAGCGCATGGGGCACACGCCGACGCTGATGGACTACTCGCGCTTCAACTACGTCGCGCAGCCCGAGGACGGCATCGACGTCGCCGACCTGATCCCGAAGATCGGGCCGTACGACATCTGGGCGACGCACTGGGGCTACGCGCCGATCCCGCAGGCGAAGGCGCCCGACGAGGAGCGTCCGGTGCTCGACGAGTGGGCGCGTGAGCAGGACACCAGGCCCTGGCTCCGCTTCTCGACGAGCGGCTCCTTCGGTGCCGACCCTGGCGAGCAGACCGAGGCGGTGGGCGACGTCGACGCCATCCAGGCGACGACGTTAGGGCTGAAGAACCTGCGCCGCTCGATGGCGTGGCTCCAGGATGCGACGGTGCAGCCGACGGAGGACTTCGACGAGCTGCAGCTCCTGTATGATCGGATGCTGAATCAGTGGCGCACGGAGGTGAGCCACGTCGCGAACATCATCGGCGGCGCGGAGTCGCAGGAGAAGTACGGCAGCCAGTCGGGTGCTCGCTTCACGCCGCTCCCCAGGGCGCGCCAGAAGGAGGCGATGCGCTTCCTGGTCGCCAACGCCTTCCAGACGCCGACCTTCCTCATCGACCGCGACATCCGCTTCCGTCTCGGCCCCGTCGGCGAGGTCGATCGCGTGCAGCGCGCGCAGGCCGCGGTGCTGCAGAACGTCCTCAACGACCTGCGGATGACGCGGCTCGTGGAGTTCGAGGCGCTGGCGCAGAACCGCGCCAACGCCTACTCGCTGGGCGAGATGCTCGGCGACCTGCGGCGCGGGGTCTGGTCGGAGATCTACACGGGCGCGCCGCGCGTCGACGCCTATCGTCGCGCGCTCCAGCGCAGCTACCTCGACCAGATCGACCGCAAGATCAATCCACCCCCGGCGGGTCAGCAGCAGCAGTTCCAGTTCGGCCCGCCCCCGCCGCCGGCGAACGTCGGCGAGATCCAGACGATGCTGCGGGGTGAGCTCCGCGACCTCGACCGCGAGCTCGCCACTGCCACGGCCCGAGCAGCGGACCGCGACACGCGTCTCCACATCGAAGGAGCGCGGGCGAGGATCCGGGAGATTCTGGAACCCAAGAACGGACAGTGACCTGAAGCGCGTCGTGGGCGACCGACCTTCTGCGGCAACTACTTCACCACAGAGGGCACAGGGGGCCGCAGAGAACCGCACACAGAGAATTGCTTGGGGGCGTAGGGTGAGATGATCTCACCTTACGCCCCAAAGCTGTTGCACTTCTCTGTGTTGCCGTCTCTGTGAGCTCTGTGGCCCTCTGTGGTTCAGTAGTTGGCGGTCACATGACGAATCTCTTGATTCCGTCCCGCAACACGAGCTCGTGAAAGTTCAGCAGCAAGCCTACCGGGTAGCCTGAGAGCTTCAGGTAGGTCAGCAGTTGTGCGTGATGAACGGAATTGAGCTTTTCGACGGCCTTCACTTCTACGACGACACGTTCCTCGACGAGGAGGTCGAGGCGGTACGCGTCGCTAACGACGAAGCCATCGTACGCGAGCGTGACGGGGACCTGCCGCTTGATGCGAAGTCGACGTCGCACGAGCTCCCAGGTCAGACACTGCTCATAGGTCGATTCGAGCAGGCCCGGGCCGAGGCGGCGATGGACCTTGATCGCAGCACCGATGATCTGTGCGGTTAACGGATCGCGCTCGACCGGGCACACCTGGCAGCGTAGCCGTCGGCGGGAGCTGGCGTGTCATCTCACCGCCGCAGCTCTAAGCCGTCGATGTTCAGCGGGAACTACGTAACCACAGAGGGCCACAGAAGGGACAGAGAGGCGACACAGAGCAGTACACTCTTGGGGGCATAAGGCGAGATCATCCCGCCCTACGCCCCCAAAGTTCTTCTCTGTGTGTAGTTCTCGGTGGCCTCTGTGGCCCTCTGTGGTTACGTAGTCGGATAGAAACCAGCCCGAGCCAGTGGCATAATAGGGTCATGCCCACCGCCCCTCGCTCCGAGTCCGAGCTGGACGAGCTGCTCTCCGAGCCGCGCGATGCGACCGTCGAAGCGCTGCGGAAGGTGCCCGGCGATGTGATCGTGCTCGGCGCGGGCGGGAAGATGGGGCCGACGCTCGCGCGCATGGCCGCGCGCGCCGCCGAGCAGGCCGACGGCGGAAAGCGGCGTCGCGTGATCGCCGTCTCGCGATTCTCGTCGAAGGCCGCGCGCGAGGAGCTCGAGACGCACGGCGTCGAGACCGTCGCCTGCGATCTCATGGATCGTGACGCCGTCGCCAGGCTCCCCGACGCGCCTAACGTCGTCTACATGGCGGGACAGAAGTTCGGGACGCGCGAGGCGCCGTCGCGGACCTGGATGAGCAACGTCGTCGTCCCGGCGATCTGCGGCGAACGGTACGCTTCCGCGCGCATCGTTGCCTTCTCGACCGGCAACGTCTATCCTCTCCTGCCCGTGTCGAGCGGTGGCGCGAAGGAGAGCGATGCCACGGATCCGGTTGGCGAGTACGCGGCGAGCTGCGTCGGCCGCGA
>DATAIS010000271.1:0-1761 GCA_036262535.1 Gemmatimonadaceae bacterium
CGACTCGAACCGCTTCTTCGAGATCGAGCTCGCGGCGGGAGGCGACGCGGAGGTGCTGCTGCGACGACTGGTCGAAGCGGGCGCGCCGATCCGGCGCTTCGAGCGCATGCAGCCCTCGCTGCACCGGATATTCCTCGACCGTGTCGGCGCGAGCGGCGTCGAGCCGGGGATGAGCGGCCATGGCTAGACTCTGGGCGGTGGTGAAGCGGGAGTACCTCGAGCGGGTGCGGACGAAGTGGTTCATCGTCGCCACTGTCTTCGCTCCGCTCTTCTTCGGGATGATCACGATCTTCCCGATCTGGCTTTCGGCACGCAGTGCGCAGCGCATCGACGTCAACAACATCCTCATCCTCGACGCGAGCGGCCGCGGCATCGGGAAGCGGGTGCAGTTCGCGCTCGGCAGTGGGCCGATGACGGAACGGGATACCGGGAAGACCCAGGTAATCGAGCTCGACACGAGCCAGCTGGCGGCCACCGAGCTCGCGGCACTGGATGCCGTGATCAAGAAGCAACGCCGGGGCTACCTCGTCATCCCGCCGACGATCATGAGCGACACCGTCGCGCGCTACGCGGGACGCAACGCGTCGTCGCTGGTCGAGATCGGGCGTATCTCGGCGGCGCTGCGCGATGGCATTCTTGCGACCCGCCTGGAGCAGGAGGGGATGAACGCCGGACGCGTCATGCAGCTGACGAGCTCCCGCCGGATCGAGCTCTCTGCGGACCAGATCGGCGACAAGGGCCGGGAGGGGCAGGGTGGGCTCGTGAAGTACTTCTTCTCCTTCACGATCGCCTTCCTCCTCTACATGTCGATCTTTCTCTACTCGCAGAATGTGATGCGGAGCGTTCTCGAGGAGAAGCAGTCGCGCGTTGCCGAGGTGATCGTGTCGAGCGTGCCGCCGGACACTCTGCTCGCGGGAAAGGTCATCGGCGTGGGTGCCGTGGGAATCACCCAACAGCTGCTGTGGATCGCGACGAGCGTCGCGCTGTTCTATCTACGCGCGCCGATCTTCCGTGCGCTGCGGATCGTCAACGCCCCCATCTCGATCCCGAGCATCTCGATGCCGGTCGCGCTGCTGCTGATCGTCTTCTTCATTCTCGGCTTCCTTCTCTACTCGGCGCTCTTCGCATCGGTCGGCGCGATGGTGAACGACGATCGCGAGGCTCAGCAGGCGCAGCAGCCTTTCACCCTGCTTCTGATCGGGACGATCATCCTGGTTCAGCCGCTTCTGATCAATCCGTCGAGCGATCTCGCGGTCTGGTCGTCTATCTTCCCGTTCTCGGCCGCCGTGCTGATGCCGCTGCGGCTCAGCATGACGTCGGTCCCCGGATGGCAGCTCGTGGCGGCGATCGTGTCGATGATCGTCATGATCGTGATCGCGATCTGGATGGCGTCGCGAATTTACCGCATCGGGCTGCTCATGTACGGCAAGCGGCCGACGATCCGCGAGCTCGCGCGCTGGGTGCGGCGGAGCGCCTGACGGTCCGACAGGCCCGAAACGACGAACGGCCCGGCGAGCATCGCTCGCCGGGCCGTTCGTCATCCGGAAGTCAGTCGGCGCGGCCGAGCTGGGCGCTGTCGCCGGCACCTAACGTTCCCGCCGACGCCGCCGAGAAGCCGGACGCCCCGGCACCCTGCGACTGCCAGCCGCCGGCGCCGCTGCTGGCACCGGTGCCGTCCCCGCGCGAGCGGTTCGCATTCTGTGGAGCGCCGATCGCCTCCTTCAGCTCGTTGACCCAGCCCTCGAGCCGTCCCTGGAAGGC
>DATAIS010000272.1:0-2034 GCA_036262535.1 Gemmatimonadaceae bacterium
GCGGAAGCCGCCGCTGACGACGCTGGCGAGAGCGCCAGGAAGCGCCCGCGCCGCGGCGCAGGTCGCGGACGGAAGCGCGCCGCCGGCGATGGCGGCGCGGCCGAGGGCGGCGATACCGAGTGACGCGGCAGGCGGCACCACTCGCGCGACGTCCCCGGCGTGGGACGTCGCGCGGCGCGCCGCTCCCGCGCGCCTTCTATGATCGCGACACCGCGGTCGTGTCGCGCGAGCTGCTGGGAGCGGTGCTCGAGTGTACGACCCCCGACGGCGTCGCGAGTGGACGGATCGTGGAGACCGAGGCCTACATGGGTCCACACGATCCCGCCTGCCACGCAGTTGCCGGCGTCACCGACCGGACGCGCCACCTCTTCGGGCCGCCCGGCGTCTCGTACGTCTACCTGATCTACGGCATGTACTGGTGCTTCAACGCCGTCACTCGCGAGGAAGGGCACGGCAGCGCGGTGCTCGTCCGCGCGATCGAGCCACTCGACGGCGAGCCGTTGATGCAGCGCCGCCGGCCGAACGTGAAGTCGCGTCACGAGCTCACCAACGGTCCCGGAAAGCTCTGCCTCGCGCTCGGCATCGACGGGTTGCACAACGGCCGCTGGCTCGACGAGCCACCGCTCCGCGTCCTCGCCGGCGATCCCGTTCGCGACGACGACGTCGTCGTCACGCCGCGCATCGGGATCACCAGGGCGGCCGACTGGCCGCTCCGTTACTTCGTTCGCGACGATCCCTTCGTCTCGAAGACTCCGTCCTCGTTCACCCGCCGCGCCTACGCGCCATGATCCTCCGTCCGCTGCTCCTCGCCGGCCTCGCCGCCGCCTGCGCAAAGTCCCCCTCGTCGAGTCAGTCGGCGATCGTTCCGTCCCCCATGACCGCAGTCGACTCGACCGTTCCGGCGTACCTCCCCGACGTCTCCCCCCGCGCGATGCGGATCTGGCGTGAGGCGATCGTCATCGACATGCACAACGACATGCCGAGCAAGATGGCGGACGATGGCTACGATCCGGCCGTGAGGCATGCCGCGGGCTTCGACGCCACCGAGGGGCATACCGACCTGCCGCGGCTCGTCGAGTCGGGACTCACCGCCGTCTTTCTCTCGGCGTGGGTCGACGCACCCTACGCGCAGCGCACCCCCGACCGGTCGTTCGCGCGGGCGATCGAGCTCGCGGACACCATCACGAGCTTCGCCAACCGGCACCCCGGCCAGCTCCTCTTCGCGACCAATGCCGCCGACGTTCGGCGCGCGAAACGGGAAGGGAAGGTCGCGATCCTCATCGGCGTCGAGGGAGGCCACGCCATCGAGAACTCGCTCGACAAGCTCCGCGAGCTCCAGCGGCGGGGTGTCCGCTACATGACGCTGACCTGGAACAACGGGAACTCCTGGGCCGGCTCCTGCTGCGGCCTCAATGGCACACGCACCGGCGGTCTCACGCCGTTCGGCCGTGACGTCATCCGCGAGATGAACCGCCTCGGCATCCTCGTCGACATCTCGCACGTCTCGGACAGCACCTTCTACGACGCCGTCGCGACGAGCACGAAGCCCGTCATCGCTTCTCACTCGAGCGCGCGTGCCCTCAACGAGCATCCCCGCAACCTGACCGACGACGAGCTCCGTGCCGTCGCCCGCAACGGTGGCGTCGTCAACGTCAACTTCTTCTCGCTCTTCATCGATCCGGTGTACCGCGAGGCGCGCACCCGGGCGGACGCCGACCTGCGTCGGCTGCGCGACTCGATCGGTCGCTCGGGCACCGACAGCTCGAGCGGATACCGTGCCTATACCGGAATCGCCGCGCAGCGCTACGCCGCCATCGCGCAGACGCCGCTCAAGGTCCTCATCGACCACATCGACCACATCGCGAAGGTCGCCGGCGTCGACCACGTCGGCCTCGGCAGCGACTTCGACGGCGTCAGCGCCCTGCCGACCGGCATGGACGACATCACCCGCCTCCCCCGCATCGTGCAGAGCCTCCTCGACCGCGGCTACAGCGAGACGGACATCAAGAAGATCGTCGGCGGCAACATGCTCCG
>DATAIS010000273.1:0-1981 GCA_036262535.1 Gemmatimonadaceae bacterium
CTGCCCGTGCTCGACCCGCGGATCACCGAACACCGCAACCCGCGCTCCGCGGAGATCGACCTCGCCTCGCCGCTGGAGATCGTCGAAGTCATCAACGCCGAGGATCGCACCGTCCCCGACGCCGTCGGGACGCAGAAGCAGCAGCTCGCGCGCGCGATCGAGCTCGTCGAAGCCGCTTTTCGCGCCGGCGGGCGGCTCATCTATGCCGGCGCGGGAACGTCGGGGCGGCTCGGCGTGCTTGACGCTGCCGAGTGCCCGCCGACGTTCGGCGTTCCCTTCGACATGGTCGTCGGCCTCATCGCCGGCGGCCCGCCCGCGCTTCTCCGGGCTCAGGAGGGCGCCGAGGATTCGCCCGAGGGCGGCGCGCGCGACGTCGACGCGTTGTCCGTGGGCGCGAACGACGTGCTCGTCGGTATCGCGGCCTCGGGGAGCACGCCCTACGTTCACGGCGCGTTGAAGCGCGCGCGCGAGCGCGGTGCGAAGACGGCGATCGTCGCCTGCACGCCGCCGCCACAGCACGTCGTCGACGGAGTCGATGTCGCCATCGTCGCCATCACCGGGCCCGAGGTCGTCACCGGCTCGACACGCATGAAGGCCGGTACCGCGACGAAGCTGATCCTCAACACCATCAGCACCGGCGCGATGATCCGCATCGGCAAGACCTTCGGCAACCTGATGGTCGACCTCCGCGCGACGAACGCCAAGCTGCGCGACCGGAGCGAGCGGATCCTCATCGAGGTCTGCGGCATCGATCGCGAGCAGGCGAAGTCCCTTCTCGCCGCCGCCGGCGGCAGCGTCAAGCTCGGCATCGTCATGAACGCGTTAGGCACCGACCGCGCCGGCGCCGAGGCGGCCCTCGCCAGCGGCAAGGGTGTCATCCGCCGAGTCGTCGGCGGCGCGCCGCCGCCCGTGAAGTGAGCGAGGAGCGGCGCCCCGACGTCGTCGTCGGCCTGATGTCCGGCACCTCGCTCGACGGCGTCACCGCGGCCGTCGTGCGCTTCGGCGAGCGGGACGGCCGCACCTCCGCCGAGCTGCTGGCCTGGCTCACCCACGACTACAGCCCGGCGCAGCGCGAACGGCTCGCGGCGGCGCTCACCAGCGGTACTCCAGCCGAGTACTGCCGCATCGGCTTCGACCTCGGGAGCTGGCTCGCCGACGCGGCGATCGCCGCCATCGCCGACGCCGGCGTCGCGCGCGGTGAGATCGCGGCGATCGCGTCCCACGGCCAGACCGTGTGGCACGAGCCCGGACATTCCACCTGGCAGATCGGCGAGTCGGCCGTGATCGCCGAGCGCACGGGCATCGACGTCGTCGCCGACTTCCGCGTTCGTGACGTCGCCGCGGGCGGGCAGGGCGCTCCGCTCGTACCGATGGCCGAGTCGCTGCTCTTCGCCGACGAGCACGAGTGGCGCGCGCTCCAGAACATCGGCGGCATCGGCAACGTGACCGTCGTTCCGCCGGGAGGGGAGCAGCGCAGCATGCGCGCCTTCGACACCGGGCCGGGCGTCGCCGTCATCGACGCCGTGACGCGGCTCGTCGCCCCGGGGCGCCGTTATGACGTGGATGGAGAGCTCGCTGCCGCCGGCGCGCCGGTCGTCGAAGTCGTGCGCGAGCTGCTCGCCGCGCCCTACTTCGCCGCCGAGCCGCCCAAGTCCACCGGCCGCGAGCTGTTCTCGGCGGCCTACGCCGAGTCGCTCGTCGCCCGCTGCCGCGCCCTGAAGCGGGACGCGACTCCCGCGGACATCGTCGCCACGGCCACGCTCCTCACCGCCCGCAGCATCGGCGACGCGTACGCCCGCTTCATCGTCGAGCCGGTGAGCGAGGTGCTGATCTCCGGCGGCGGCGCGAAGAATCCGGCGCTGACCGCGATGCTCGTGCGCGAGCTCGCCCCACGCCGCGTCCGCCCCTTCGCCGACGTCTTCTTCGACGGCGAAGCGAAGGAAGCCGTCGCCTTCGCGCTCCTCGGCTGGCTGCACGTGAA
>DATAIS010000274.1:0-2941 GCA_036262535.1 Gemmatimonadaceae bacterium
TTAGGCGCCAACGGCGCGCCGATCCGCGTTCCCTGTTGCTCGGCAATATTTACGGCTCCCTGTTAAATCGAGCCAACGGCCTGAACGAGCGTGGGACGCGCCTGGCGAGCCGAGCCGGCCCTCGCCGAAGGGCTTGCGAACACCTCCAAAAACCTGTTTGTAAGTTCTTCCCAGTCAACGAGTTGGGAGGCAGGAGCGCGGTTGCGTTTCGCCCTCTTTTCGGCTAGATTTCGCGTCTTCCGCCGGGCCGGAAAATGGGCCCGTGTTCGTCCCCCTCGCAGCAGACGAGACGCATGACCGCACCGAACAACCGCGAGCGAATTCTCCCGCGGCTCATCGACGACGAGATCAAGGAATCGTTCATCAACTACTCGATGAGCGTCATCGTCTCGCGCGCCCTTCCGGACGTGCGCGACGGGCTGAAGCCGGTGCACCGGCGGGTGCTCTACGCGATGAACGAGCTCGGGCTCGTACCGGGCCGTCCGTTCAAGAAGTGCGCGACCGTCGTCGGCGACGTGCTCGGCAAGTACCACCCGCACGGCGACCAGAGCGTGTACGACGCGCTCGTGCGCATGGTGCAGGACTTCTCGCTGCGCTACCCGCTCGTCGACGGCCAGGGGAACTTCGGCTCGGTCGACGGCGACCCCGCCGCGGCGTACCGCTACACCGAGGCGCGCCTCACGGCGGTCGCGATGGAGATGCTCGCCGACATCGACAAGAACACCGTCGATTTCGCGCCCAACTTCGACGACCGCCTCGAGGAGCCGACCGTCCTTCCGTCGGCGGTGCCGAACCTCCTCGTCAACGGGTCGAGCGGCATCGCGGTCGGCATGGCGACCAACATCCCGCCACACAACCTGAAGGAGATCGTCAACGCCCTCCTCGTCCTCATCGACAACCCCGAGGCGACGCTTGCCGACCTGCGCAAGCACGTGAAGGGGCCCGACTTCCCGACCGGCGCATTCATCTACGGCCGCCAGGGGATCAAGGACTACATGGAGAACGGGCGGGGCCGCATCGTGATGCGCGCGCGCGCCGTGATCGAGGAGAAGGAGTCGTCGAGCAAGTCGCAGATCGTCGTCACCGAGCTGCCCTACCAGGTCAACAAGGCCAAGCTCGTCGAGGACATCGCGAACCTCGTCAAGGAAGGGAAGCTCGAGGGGATCAGCGCGCTGCGCGACGAGTCCGACCGCGACGGCATGCGCGTCGTGATCGAGCTGAAGCGCGACGCCATCCCGCGCGTCGTGCTCAACCAGCTCTACAAGCACAGCGCGATGCAGTCGACGTTCGGCGTCATCATGCTCGCGCTCGTGCCCGACGCGACGACGAAGCGCCTCGTGCCCAAGGTCATGGGCTTCCGCGAGGCGCTCGAGCACTACGTTCTGCACCGCCACGAGGTGATCGTCCGGCGCGCGCAGTTCGAGCTCGACAAGGCGCTCGAGCGCGAGCACATCCTCGAGGGCCTCAAGATCGCCGTCGACAACATCGACGAGGTGATCAAGGTCATCCGCGCCGCCGACGACACGCCCAAGGCGAGCGCGCAGCTCCAGAAGCGCTTCAAGCTCAGCGAGCGCCAGGCCGAGGCGATCCTGAACATGCGCCTCGCCAAGCTCACCGGGCTCGAGATCGAGAAGCTCGAGGCCGAGCTCAAGGAGGTCCGCGCGGTCATCAAGGGCCTCCGCGAGCTGCTCGAGAGCAAGCCGAAGCGCATGGCGCTCATGAAGGAGGAACTCGAGCAGGTCGCCGCGAAGCACGGCGACAAGCGCCGCACCGAGATCATGAGCGATGAGGGCGAGTTCACCATCGAGGACCTCATCGCCGAAGAGGACATGGTCGTGACCATCTCCCACTCCGGCTACATCAAGCGGACCTCGACCAGCACCTACAAGCGTCAGCGCCGCGGCGGGCGCGGAAACAACGGCGCGGGGCTCAAGGACGAGGACTTCATCGAGCACCTCTTCATCGCCAGCACGCACGACTACGTCCTCTTCTTCACCGAGGACGGGCGCTGCTTCTGGCTCAAGGTGCACGAGATCCCGCAGGCGGGCCGTGCGGCGAAGGGAAAGCCGGTCGTCAACCTGATCAACGTCACGCCGGACACGCAGATCAAGGCGATCGTCCCGGTGCGTGAGTTCAGCGACACGCAGTTCCTGCTCTTCGCGACCAAGGGCGGCACCGTGAAGAAGACCGCGCTCTCCGAGTACGCGAACCCGCGCAGCACCGGCATCAAGGCGGTGAAGATCGAGAAGGACGACGAGCTGATGGACGTCCAGATCACCACCGGCACGAACGACATCGTGCTCGCGACGAAGCACGGCCTCTCGATCCGCTTCCACGAGAGCGACGCCCGCGGGATGGGACGCGACACCACCGGAGTGAAGGGTATCGAGCTCGGCGAGATGGACGAGGTCATCGGCATGGTCGTGATCAAGCGCGAGGCGAACCTCCTGGTCGTCACCGAGCGCGGCATGGGCAAGTGCTCGCCGATCGACGAGTACCGCGTCCAGAAGCGCGGCGGCAAGGGGATCATCACCGTGAACCGGACCGAGAAGACGGGGAACGCGGTCTCGATCAAGGAGGTCCTGCCGGAGGACGAGCTGATGCTCATCACCCAGCAGGGAGTCGTGATCCGCATGCCCGTGAAGGGCATCCGCGTCTCGGGCCGCAACACGCAGGGCGTGAAGCTCGTGAACCTCGACGAGCGCGACCTCGTCGTGGACGTCGCGCGCCTCGTCCCCGACGACGAGTCGGACGCCGAGGGAATCGAGGGCGACGTCGAGCCGGTGGGGGCGGACGAGGAGTAGGTTGTTTGTGAACGGCCGCTCGGGCTGGCCGGTACGACGAAGGTTCATCCGGATTCTGCGGATGAAACGGATCCTGCGGATGAACTGCTGGGGCAAGCGTGGTGAGACCGTCTCACCAGGCTTGCCCCAGAGCTTTT
>DATAIS010000275.1:0-3412 GCA_036262535.1 Gemmatimonadaceae bacterium
GATCCACTTCGGCCGCCTCCGCGAGGTCCCCGTCTCCCGCCACGCGGGACTCGGCCTCTGCGTCGTCGCCGCCTGGATGGCCGTCGCCCGCGCGTCGCGCGTCGAGGCGATCGGCATCAAGGTCGGCACCTTCGTCCTCGCGTCGCTCTTCCTGCTGGTCGTGGCGTACTGGTACCGGAGAGAGCGCGAGGCATAGCAGCCGCGCGACCGTCATCCCTCGCGAGCGCAGCGAGCGATGGGACCTGCTTTCCCTGCGTTAGTGCCTCGGTCGGCTTCTGAGCTGTTGTTGCACCGCAGAGACGCAGAGGGCCGCAGAGGGCCGCAGAGAAGCGCTGATGTGGCCGCGGACGACGCGGAGTACGCGGACAACTGCCCTGAGTCCGCGTCGTCCGCGTCGTCCGCGTCGTCCGCGTCGTCCGCGTCGTCCGCGGCTTCCCAAGCCGTTCCAGACTCCGAAGGGCTTTGGGGCGAGCGAGGCGAGTGAATCTCGCGTGGTCCTCTGCGGCCCTCTGTGTCGTCTGCGTTCTCCGTGTTAGAGTCGGCGGACAGAAGCGAGCCCGAGGTCCGCGCGCCGGCGAGGTAGGTCCCAGCAGGCGCTCTGCGCCTGCGGGATGACGACTCTACGCCGCGCCGGCACGAGGGCTGCACGGACGGGCCGACTACAGCCTCGTCCGGTACGATGAAAATCGGCAAGTCACTCGCTCTCGTCGCGCTCCTCGGCGCGACCAATCTCGCGGCGCAGGATCCGGCCCCGACCGGGCCCGGCGACACCGTCGGCGTCGGCGTCTCGCGAGATCCGCTCTTCACGAAGCGTGACGCATGGATCGCCGGCGGATTCGTCGTCGGGACGATCGTGCTCTTCCCGCTCGACAAGTATGCGGCGAGGGAGCTGCAGCGTCCGCAGACTCAGGCCAACCGCTTCTTCCGGCACCAGGCGACGAACGTCCGGCTCATCACCGAGAACGCCTACTGGATCGGCGGCGGACTGTATCTCGTGGGGCGCCTCAGTGGCAACGACCAGATGGCCGACCTCGGGTGGCACGGCACCGAGGCGATCGCCGTCGGGATGGGCATCACCACCCTGGGAAAGGTCCTCGCCGGCCGTGCCCGACCGCTCGTGAACATCGAAGACCCGACTAACTTCAAGTTCGGGCGTGGGCTCAAGCAGGAGAACTACCGCTCCTTTCCGTCGGGCCACACCCTCACCGCCTTCGCCGCCGCATCGGCGGTGACCGCGGAGACGGCGCGCTGGTGGCCGAAGCAGAAATGGCTGATCGGCACGGCGATGTACGGTGGAGCGACGCTCGTCGGACTCTCGAGGATGTACAACAACAAGCACTGGGCAAGCGACGTCATGATGGGTGCCGCGATCGGCACCTTCGCGGGACGAAAGGTGGTGCGCTACCACCACTCGCATCCCAACAACCGCATCGACCGCATCATCCTCGGCGCCAACATCTCGCCGTCGGTGGACGGCGGCATGCGCCTGAGCCTTTCACTGGCACCGGGCCGATGACCGAAGAGCTTCGTGATCAGAGCGCC
Source organism: Gemmatimonadaceae bacterium (assembly GCA_036262535.1). Classification (GTDB taxonomy): domain Bacteria; phylum Gemmatimonadota; class Gemmatimonadetes; order Gemmatimonadales; family Gemmatimonadaceae; genus JABFXC01. The sequence goes on from DATAIS010000275.1 coordinate 1,543, forward strand.
GACGGCGCCGGCTTTGTCGCCCTCGGGCTCGACGAGCGCATCGTCGCGACGCTGTCCGCGTTAGGCTACGAGGAGCCGACGCCGATCCAGCGCGAGGCGATCCCGGTGCTGCTCGAGGGCCGCGACGTCCTCGGCCAGGCGGCGACGGGCACGGGGAAGACCGCCGCCTTCGCGCTCCCGCTCGTCCAGCGCATCCTCGCCAGCCGCGCCGACGACGGCGAGCGTCAGCGCGCCTCGGCGAGCGCGCTGGTGCTGGTGCCGACGCGCGAGCTCGCGATGCAGGTCGCGGAGGCGGTGCACAAGTACGGACGGCAGCAGGGCGTGTCGGTGATCCCGATCTACGGCGGACAGTCGATGGAGCAGCAGCTGCGCGCGCTGAAGCGTGGGGTCGACATCGTCGTCGCGACGCCGGGTCGCGCCCACGACCATGTCCGCCGCCGCACCCTCAAGCTCGACGACATTCGCTACGTCGTGCTCGACGAGGCCGACGAGATGCTCGACATGGGCTTCGCGGACGACCTCACCGCGCTCCTCGATGCCACGCCGGAGGAGCGGCAGACGGCGCTCTTCTCGGCGACGCTGCCGCCGCGCATCGCCGAGCTCGCGGAGAAGTACCTGCGCGAGCCGGAGCGCATCCGCATCGCGCGGGAGCCGGTTGCCGCCGGCGAGATCCCGCGGGTCAGGCAGGTCGCGTACGTCGTGCCGCGCGCGCACAAGCTCGCCGCGCTCGGCCGCATCCTCGACGTCGAGACCCCGACGTCGGCGCTGGTCTTCTGCCGCACGCGCCACGAGGTGGACGAGCTCACCGAGAGCCTCAACGGCCGCGGCTACCGCGCCGAGGCGCTCCACGGCGGGATGTCGCAGGAGCAGCGCGACCGGGTGATGAAGAAGTTCCGCGGCGGCACCGCCGAGCTGCTCGTCGCCACCGACGTCGCCGCGCGCGGGCTCGACATCCCGCAGCTCTCGCACGTCGTCAATTACGACGTGCCGAGCGCGCCGGAGACGTACGTCCATCGCATCGGGCGAACGGGACGGGCCGGCCGCGAGGGGGTCGCGATCACGCTCGTCGAGCCGCGCGAGCACCGACTGCTGCGCAACATCGAGCACGTCACGAAGCAGAAGATCGAGGTCGAGACGGTGCCGAGCGTCGCCGACCTCCGTGCGCGGCGGCTCGAGCTGACGCGCGCGTCGCTCCACGAGCTGCTCACCGACGGCGAGCTCGATCAGTTCCGCGTCGCCGTCGAGGCATTGAGCGAGGAGTTCGACGTCATGGACATCGCCGCCGCGGCGGTGAAGCTCGCGCATCAGGCGACGTCTCCTGCGGGCGAGGAGGAGCAGGAGATCCCCGTCTTCACCGCGCCGCCGAAGCGTGACAAGCCGGCGGGGAAGCGGGATGCGCGCGAAACCCGCGGTCCGCGCGCGACCAGCGCCGATCCGCGCGAGCGCAAGGGCGCGAAGCGGGCGACGCGTCGCAGCGCGGACGGCGACACCGCGCGCATCTTCATCGGCGCCGGGCGGAAGCTCAAGGTGCGGCCGGCGGATGTCGTCGGCGCGATTATAGGAGAAGCCGGGCTGGAGCCCGGCTCCATCGGCGCGATCGAGATCAGCGACCGCTTCTCGATCGTCGAGGTCCCGGCGCGCGACGCCGACCGGGTGATCGACGCGCTCTCGCGGACGACGATCCGCGGCAAGTCGGTGACCGTCCGCCGCGACCAGTCGCGCGCCCAGCGCAGCGAGTGAGCCCGTCGCCGGGCAGGATCTTCCTCATCGCCCCGATCGAGGATCCGCTCGGCGCCAGGCTCCACGATCTGCAGAAGAAGCACGACCCGAAGCTCGCGCGCGCCTTTCCACCCCACCTGACGCTCGCCGG
>DATAIS010000276.1:0-8808 GCA_036262535.1 Gemmatimonadaceae bacterium
GGCCCGATGCACGCCATCGGCGCCTGGAACTGACTCGATCGCGACGAACCCGCCGCCGGGCAGCTCGCGTGTGAAAAGCACGGCTACTCCTCGCATCAGACCACGGCCGGGCGGCGGCGCCCGGCGCTGACTGCAGCACGCAACGATGGGTCCGCGAGAAGCGAACCAAGGTGCGCGCAATCACAATATAGGGTGGACCGACCTCGACCGGACAGAGGCAGTTTTTCCGACATGGGTCAGAAAACGGTCGGGGCGAGCCTGAACTGCGGCCGAGGGACTTCGTCAGGTTCGCGGCTGGCGACCACCGCCGGCGGCGTCGATGCGGCTCCCGGCACGTAGCGGACGCCCTCGGCGGGGAGGATCCGCCGCACGGCGATGAGCCGGTTGGTGAACCAGCCGCGATTGCTTCCCTTGCGCCGTATCACGTCGAGGCGGACGCGCTTCGCCGAGCTCGAGGCGTGGATGATCGTGTCGCCGCCGACGTAGATGGCGATGTGCTGGGCGCCCTGCCCGCCGTAGAAGAACAGCAGGTCTCCGGCGCGGAGATCCCCGGGGTACGGGGCGATGCCGACGCCCGCCTGCTCGCGCGCGGTGCGCGGCAGCTCGATGCCGTATTCGGCGTACACCCAGCGGATGTAACCCGAGCAGTCGAAGGCGCGCGGAGTGTTGCCACCCCACTGGTAGCGGACACCGAGGTACCGCTTCGCCGTCTGGACGATCTCCGGACCACGGATCGTCGTGCGCACGGGGACCGACCCCGCGGGCGGGACGAAGTGATCGACGGTGCGCGCGGCGGGGGCCGTCTTGCGCGCCGGCGTCGCGCGCCTGGCCCGGGACTGCGCGTTGGCCGCAGCCGGGAGCGACAGCAGGGCCGCGAGGGCGAGTGCGAGGAAGGGACGGGTCATCAACGGGGAGACGACCCCAGGGAGCGGCAGTCACCGCCCCGCGTCCGCGGGGCGGTGACTGAAGTCACTATACAAGCACGAAGGCGCCACAAAAGCAGAAGAGGCCCCCTCAGGGAGCCTCTTCAGCGGTTTTTGTCGGGGGTCAGGCGGCCTTCGTTACATCTGCGGCCTGGGGGCCCTTCTGGCCCTGAACGATCTCGAATTCGACGCGGTCTCCTTCCTGGAGCGACTTGAAGCCGCTTCCCTGGATCGCGCTGTAGTGGACGAAGACATCCGGTCCACCCTCACGCGAGATGAAGCCGTATCCCTTGGCGTCGTTGAACCACTTGACCGTGCCCGTGATGCGTGCCATGTGCGTGCCTCTTGCGATTCTGACCCCTGACCGATCGAGAGCTGGCGTCATCCCCGCGACGGCGCCGACTGACTGACCGCCCACGACCCACGCTCCCGTGTGCGGTCCGTGCGCGAGGCCGCTCGCGGAAGCGTGCGTTTTCAGAAAGGCAAGATTTGTGCACGGCGCCTCTCGGCCACGGCGGCCGGCGAGGCGGGATCGATCAGGCGGCGCCGGCGATGTAGCGCGCGATGCGGCCGCATTTGCCGCAGCGCAGGGTGACCTGAGAGCGCGGGAGGGGCGGCACCTGATTCGGGCTCCGCTCGATCGGACCCGAGCAGGAGGGGCAACTGAGTGGCGATCCACTCCGGTCGCTCGCGATCAGGTGGAGCGCTTGCGCCGGATTATACGTCGCCGGACGAGGCTTTCTCATGGCAACTCCTGACTTGCGTCGCGGGTGCGAGAGCGGTCGGATGCCTGCCGGACATCCGGGTCGGAATCGAAGCGCCAGCCGCTCTCTAGATCAACGTCGGACGATCACTTGCGTTCCTCGAACCAACTGCTGCTCGCGTCCCTCGCACTCCTTGCCGCGTGCGGACCTCGAGCTCACATACCTCCGAGAGGGCTGGCCCCCATCCCGGATGCGCTGGGCGCGAACGACCCCGGCGTAACGCTCGCGCGCAGCTTGGCGCCGACCTTATACCTCCAACCGGACGAAACGTTCCCGCTTTCCCGGGTGGTTGCCGTGATCCACCCCACCCGGCCGATAATCTCCTACCACCTGCTCTGGCGGGACGACGTCCATGGTGCCTGGATCCCCTTCACGGTTCCGACAGACGAAGAGGTGGTCTGGGTTGGCTACGACTCGCTCAACCATGCCCCCACCGACATCTGGACGTACTGGCACGGCACCATCCTGCACACCGACTGGAGGGGAAAAGGTCCACCGGCGATCGATGTCCAGTGGGGGAAGCACGGCTCCCTGCCGCGGGGGACCGCCCTCGGCGATCTGCCCAAGGACAAGTCCCTCAACCTCTTCTACGCGATGGCCCAGCTCGGCGTTCCGGACATCTGGCTGAGCAACGTCATGCGGAAGGGTCCCTGGTGCTTCTGCGGCAGCTTCCACCGCTACCGCGAGTTCACGCGCGAGCTGCCGACCGCGAACCGGCTCGACGCCATCATCCGCTCCCAGGATCCGCGGAATGCGCTCCACGCGGTTTTCGGGGGGAAATACTCGCAGAAGATCGCCTGGCCCCGACCCTGATACGCGGTAGCGGCGCGCCACGTTGACGCCGCGGCGATAGCCGCGGCTGATTCGATGATTCGGAAAGGACCCGTTGCGGGATGCGCCGATGCGACGAGTGGCCGGCGGGGCGCTCGCCGAGTCTCCGAATCAGGCCGCGAAGCGGCCGCTGGCTTTACCCCGCGTAGACGACATCACCCTCATCGTCGAGGCCCATCTCCTGGGCCATCCCGCAGACGCCGCAGATCTTGTTGACGTGCCAGCGCGCGCCCATCTCGCGCTGGGTGTCGTTGGCCGGCTTCACGACGAGGCGCTTGTAGCTGTACTCGCCGCAGTTCTCGCAGGCGTGCGCGCGCGCGATGCGCTCCGCGCGCTCGCGACCGATCGGCTCGACCGTCACCGCGTATCGCCGTCCTTCTTCGTGTCGGCGGGACGGAGTGCCGGCGGCGCGACGGGGGTGTGGCGTGGCGCGGCGGCACCGCCGACGCTGCCGCTCCGGTCGAGGAGCGCGCGGAGGCTGCCGATCGCGCCCATGACGCCCGACGCCTCGGCGGGGAGGAAGATGGTCGTCCCCTGCCCCTGCGTCATCTGCGGCAGTGCCTCGAGGTACTTGAGGCCGAGCAGGTAGGTCGCGACCTGGCCTTCGGGCAGAGCGTCGGCGATGCGCCGCAGTGCTTCCGCTTCCGCGTTCGCCATCGCGAGCCGCGCCTCGGCCAGGCCCTGCGCGCGGAGGATGGCCGCTTCCTTCTCGCCCTCGGCCTTCCGCACCTGCGACTCGCGCTGCCCCTCAGACTCGAGAATCGCGGCGCGCTTGCTCGCCTCGGCGCCGGTAACGAGGGCGCGGCGCTCGCGCTCGGCGCGCATCTGCAGCTCCATCGACTGCTGGATGTCGCGCGGCGGCTCGATCGACTGCAGCTCGACGCGCGTGACGTCCACCCCCCAGCCGATCGACGCCTCCTCGATCACCTCGCGCATGCGCTTGTTGATCATGTCGCGGCTGGCGAGCGTCTGATCGAGCTCGATCTCGCCGACGATGTTGCGCAGCGTCGTCCGCGTCAGCGTCTCGAGCGCGTAGGGGAGGTTCTGCACCGCGTACGTCGCCTTCTGCGGATCGGCGATGCGGTAGTAGAGGACAGCGTCGATATCGATCGTGACGTTGTCCTTCGTGATCACCGGCTGGCTCGGGAAGTTGAGGACCTGCTCGCGCAGGTCGATGCGCGCCGAGGAGCCGGCGGTGATGCGGCGCTGCCCGCTGACGTCCGTCTGGAGGTAGCGGACGTCGATCGTGCGCGGGCGCTCGAAGAAGGGGATGAGGACGTTGAAGCCGGAGCGGGCGAGCCGATTGAAGCGCCCGAGCCGCTCGACGATCATGACCTCGGCCTGGCCGATGATCTTGATCGAGTTGGTGACGATGAGAAGACCGACGACGCCGACGACGCCGGCGATGATGAGAATGCTCACGGGCTCCTTCGCGTTTGGGTCCGACGATTGAAAAGTCTATCTGCCGTCGGAGGGGTGGGCAATCACAAAAAAACAGCCGCCGCACGGATTCGTGCGGCGGCTGCCTTGCGAGTCGGGTCTAGCGCTGCGGTTGCTGCGGCTGCGCCGCGGAGCGTCCGGCGATGAGCTCGCGCTGCGACGCCGAGGTCTCCAGGAGCTGGAGCGCGCGGCGGAGCGGCGCATCGTTCGCCAGGTCGCGGCGCTTCGCCGCGGAGTCGCCGAAGGCGAGGCGCGCCAGCCGCTGCTCGAGCGTCCGGTCCACGTAGCCGCGCGCGGCGTCGTAGTCCTTGCGATCGACCTGGATGCCGGCGGCCGTGATGCGGCGGTAGAACTCCTCGCGCCACGCCGGCTGCAGCGTGAAGTCGGGCTTCACCGTCGGCTTCAGCTCGAGCACGTAGTCGGTGAGGATCGTGATGAACTTCTGCGCCTGCGGTGCGATCGTCTTCGCGAACTTCTGGTCGGCGGTCGAGAAGGTGTCCTCGGCGACGATCACGTCGGGAGTGATCGCGCCGCCGCCATAGACGATGCGGCCCGCGTCGCTGCGGTACTTCGGCCGCGCCTTGCGCGCCGAGTCGCTCTCGAGCGAGTCGGGGTGCGTCTCGATGAAGCGACCGTCGGCGAGGAGCTTGCGCTCCTTCTGGATCGAACGGCCCACGGGGGTGAACCACTTCGCGGTCGTCATCTTGAGCGCCCAACCGCCGTCGAGCGGATAGACGGTCTGGACGAGTCCCTTGCCGAACGAGGTGTTGCCGACGATGAGCGCGCGGTCGTGATCCTGGAGCGCGCCGGCGACGATCTCCGCGGCCGACGCCGTGTAGCCGTCGGTGAGGACGACGACCTGGGTGTTCTGGTATTCCGGTGCCCCGCGGGCGACGAAGCGCTGCTGCTGCTCGGCGCCGCGGCCACGGACGCTCGCGATCTCCTGGCCGTTGGCGAGGAGCATGTCGCCGATGTCGATCGCCTGGTCGAGGATGCCGCCCGGGTTGTCGCGGACGTCGATGACGATCGCCTTCGCGCCCTGCCTGGTGAGCGACTCGAATGCGGCCGCGACCTCGTCGGCGGCGGTCTCGTTGAACTGGAGGAGCGGGATGTAGCCCGTCTTCCGGTCGAGCATCATGGAGTACTGCACCGCGGGGACGCGGATCTCGGCGCGCGTGAACCTGCCGCTGATCGGCTCCGGCACTCCGGCGCGGGCGAACTTCACGGTCACCTTCGTGCCCGGAACTCCCAGCAGGAGCTCCTGCACCTGGGCGGTGGTCCAGCCGCGAACGGTGGTCGTGTCGACCTGGATGATGCGATCACCCTCCCGCACGCCGCCGTTCTCGGCGGGCGTATGCGGGAAGACCCGGCTGACGGTGACGCCGACGTCCTGCTGCTCGATGAGCATGCCGAGCCCACCGTACTTGCCGTTGGTGCTGCGGCGGAAGCTCTCGAGCTGCTTGGGCGAGAGGAGCTCGCTGTACGGATCGTTGAGCTCCTTCACCATGCCGCGAGCGGCCTTCTCGTACAACGCCGAGGCATCGAGCGTATCGACGAAGCGGTCCGAGACGAGGGTGAAGACCTGGTCGAGGAGGCGCGCGCCGTCGCGCGCGGTCTTCTCCTGAACGAGGAAGCCGCCCGCGACGAGCGGGACGACTGCGAGGCCGACGAGTGCGGCGCGGCGGAAACGGGTCATACCGATGAGACTCGACTCGCGAAAAGAGGTAACTGCAGCTGCATCAGATAACTACGCGCGCGAGCGCTTAACGTTCCGTGCTCGCGCGCGTGCGTCACCGGCGGTGCGTGACGCGTGCCGACGGCGCCGTTACTGTGCGCCGCCCTCTTCCGTTCCGCTCGCCCACAGCTGCTTCCAGGTGATCTCCCGTCCCTTGCGGAAGCCCTTCTGGGTGAGCTTCACGCCTTCGGGGGAGATGGTGACCATGTATGCGGTACCGTCCATCTCGATCTCGCGTTTGATGGTCTTGTCGAGCTTGGTCGCCATTAGAAGCGGCCTCCAGTAGTTGGGGGTAAGACACCGAAGATGGCGCCGAGGGATGCAAGGTTCGGGCGCCGCGTTGCCGAAAGAAAAAGCTGCCAGCTGCCAGCTGCCAGCTGGCGGAAACGGGTCTAGAGCAGGCGCGAGCCGAGGACATAGTCGACGTACCAGTCGCGTTTCTGCTGTCGCATCACGGCATCGCGAAGCAGTCCGGCGGCGACGAGCATCTCGTGCGCGGGCTGGAGCACGCGCTGGAGGTGCGATGGGTAGCGTTGCGTCAGCGGGAGCTGCTCGGCGAGCCGCGTCAGCGCGACGCGCCAGGTGAGCATCCCGTCCTCGCGCGCGACCTCGAGCAGCCGGTAGAGCCGGCGCGCGACGGGGGAAGAGAGCGCGAGGTAGCGCGGCGCGGAGAGCGTCACGACGTGGCTCGCCGCGATGTTGCCGCGCACGAGCGGCGCGAGGGTGACGCGGGCGTCGCCGGGCTCGCTGGCGGTGAGCGTCGAGAAGAGGGTGAGCTGCTCGCGATCGGCGACACGCTTTCGCTCGATGAACACCGCCGCGAGGAGAGTGAACGATCCCTCGAACGGCGCACCGCCCGCGGCGTCCCAGTAGGCGCCATTCGACTCGACGATGGTACGTTCGAGGCGGGCGAGCGAAGCGCGCAGCTGCTCGTAGGTACGGCCGTCCACGCGGCGGCCCATCGAGCGGAGGAAGTTGTGGAGCGTGAAGGTGACGGTGCCGTCGGCGGGGGAGCCTGCTTCGTGGAAGCGGTGCAGGAGCTCGACGTAGACGTCCTGGTCGAACGTCCCGGGGAGCCGGTCGCCCGGTGGGGCGAGCACGCGCCAGCGCGCACCGGAGTCGAGGGTGAAGGTGACGGCGCCTTCGTCAGCTGTATCGCTCAGCCGGAAGAACGGAAACGCCTCCAGGGAACGATCGAGAACGATCGCACGACTGGCGGGGCGTCTCCTGACGGCGAGCGACATTGCGGAAAACTGCGGTTACGTCAGAGGGCGGGCAAGGACGTGCCCGCTCCCTGGCACGCCGTCTGAATATACCCGGCGCGTTATCATGAAACGAATCATGCTCTACCTCCTAGGTGGTATCGCCGCACTCTTCGTGCTGGCGATGGCACTCATCGGCTTCCTCGCGATCACGCGCGGGACGCCGGTGAAGCGCGTGCAGGCCCCTGGCGATCCGAGCGGTCCGCCCGCGGTCGGTGATGCGATGTTCGAGCCGACGCTCGAGCTGCTCGCCGGAATGCACCTCGAGTCGGGAAACGAGATCGAGGTGATGATCAATGGCGACCAGACGTATCCGAAGCTCTGGAACGACCTCCGGAACGCGAAACGGTCGATCACGCTGCAGATGTACTACGCCCAGCCCGGCGCCGTCGCGGACACGCTGCAGCGGATCGTGATCGAGCGCGCGAAGGCAGGGGTGCGCGTGCTCTTCCTCAACGACGCATTCGGCGCGCAGAACCTCAAGGACGACTACTGGCAGCCGCTCAAGGACGCCGGCGTCCGCGTCGCGACGTTCCGGCCGGTGAAGTGGTACGACCTCCACAAGGCGGCGTTCCGCTCGCACATCCGCGTCGTCGTCGTCGACGGCAGCGTCGCCTACACCGGGGGCTTCGGCATCGACGACAAGTGGCTCGGCGACGGACGGCACAAGGACCAGTGGCGCGACTCGAACGTGCGCTTCCGCGGGCCGGCGGTGATGGCCCTGCAGGCGACCTTCGCCGCGGGATGGGCCGAGGCGACGGGGGAGCTGCTGACGGGCGATCTCTTCTTCCCGCCTCGCGAGATGCAGGCCGAGGGGACGCAGCGCGCGACGGTGCTGCACACCGCGCCGACGACGGGGAGCACGGCGGCGGAGCGGTTCCTCGCGCTCACGATCGCGAGCGCGCGGAAGTCACTGTACATCTCGAACTCGTACTTCGTCCCCGACGACGACTTCCGCCGGGGGCTGGTCGCGGCCGCGCGGCGCGGCGTGGACGTGCGGATCCTGACGACGAGCAAGGAGACGGACGTCAGGACGACGTGGCTGGCGGGGCGCGGGCACTACGAGCAGCTGCTCAGCGCCGGTATCAAGATCTACGAGTACCAGCCGGTGATGATGCACGCGAAGACGATCGTCGTCGACCAGGCGTTCGGCACGGTGGGCACGCTCAACTTCGACAACCGGTCGATGGTCTTCAACGACGAGTCGATGCTCGTCGCGCTCGACCAGCGCTTCGGGGCACAGCTGCACCAGATCTTCCTCGACGACATCGATCCCCGCTGGTCGAAGGAGATCACGCTCGACGAGTTCCGGAAGCGGCCATGGTACCAGAGGGTGCTGGAGCGGGGAGCAGTGCTGCTGTCACGCGTGCTCTGACGACGGCAACGAGCAACGAGAACGGATCGCCGCGGCCATGCCCGCGAGCTGATTCGGGGATTCGAAGAGGAGCCGTTGCGTCGATTCGAGGATGCGTCGAGCGGGCGCGTCGTCGTCATCCCGCGCGAGCGAAGCGAGTGCTGAGATCTACTCTCCGCTCTCGCGTCCCTGGCTCCAAGCCAGAGTAAGCAGGTCCCAGCAGGCGCTCCGCGCCCGCGGGATGACGGCAAGGTGAGAGCGGGCAGGAGAACCACAAGGATGGTCGGATTCGAAGATCGATGCGGCGATGCTCGACGCATCACCGCATCCCCGAAACGGTTCCTCTTCGAATCTTCGAATCAGCAGGCCGCACGGCGGCCGCGGACTAGCGGAGCTCGGGTCTCCCGAGCGCGGCGCGGACTGCTTCGCGCATCGCGACCAGTGCCTCTTCGCGCGCGGCGGGGGAGTCGCCGCGGACGTGGAGCTCGACGCCCTCGGA